>JBJMGU010000103.1:0-3667 GCA_045807765.1 Blastocatellia bacterium | reverse complement strand
TCAAAAATAAGGGAAAACTATTATAAATAATGAGAAAAATTCCCTATAAAACCCGCGGGGAAAATTCTTAAACTTCTTAGCTTCCGCAGATACCGTAGCATTGCCCGGCAGTAGAGGAGCATCCTAAATCCGCGGCATTCCGCGGCTGCCGCGGAATTGCACGGCGAGGGAGAACCCTTAAATCTGCGGAATCGCGCAGGTGCCGTGGTTATTCACAGTATTAGGGAGATTCCTTAAATTCGCGGCATTCCGGGCAATTCCGCGCGCCTTGCCAGCGCCGTGAAGCGCGCGGTTGAGCGGATTTCAACACCTATGGAATGAAGCTTGCGCCACCGCCGATTCAGATTGCCGGTCTTATCTGAGGGCGCCTGGACGACTGTGCGAGTAGCGGCGCCAAGCTGAGTTGATGGGCGGAGGTTGTAGGGGCAGAGCTCATCCCTGCCCCTTCAGGTCAATTGCAACTGAAAACTGCTCTAGGGATTGGGGGTCGCGACGATTACGCGGTCGCTTTTGCCGGTCGATTTTTGCTTGCCGAGGCCAGCATGGTATTCGTAGACGAAACCCTTAAGCGTGCCGTGGCTGACCATTCCTTTTTCAAATTGAAACTGCTTCATCTCGGTGAAGGCCTGATCGGCGCTCCAGTTGTTGTGCGTCATTCGGTAAACCGCCGTCATCACGCCCGTGCGGTGGCGTCCGCCGTGGCAGTGAACGAATACCGGCTGATTGGTCGGGTCGTCGACAATCTTAAGAAACGTTCCGACCTGTTCCTGATTCGGCTTGTCTTTCGTGTTCATCTTGATCCGGTAGAACTTCATTCCGGCGGCTTCGACCTGTTGCGCTTCTTTGGACTCGCCCTCCTCTTCCAGATCGATCACGGTCTTGACACCGAGCGCGGCCAGTGCCGCATAGTCCCGCTCTTGCGGCTGAGCGCCGCGAAAATAATTATCGTTAATACATCCGAAATTCTTAATTTGAATCGCTGCCCGTTTTTCACGCCGAGGGGTCTCGGCAAACACGCACACCGAAAGCGCCAGGATGACCGCTGCTACCAGGGCGCGATGTCCATTTGGAATCGTCTGCATACTACACCTTCCTTAGAATCTGAAATGGATCTTTGTTTTGGCGCGTGGAATGTAAAAAATGATACTCCTGGCGACAAAACAAAGGCAAGGAAAATCGCCGGCGGCTTTTCGGACGAACTCGCCCAGTGAACCGGAGCGGTTGCACGCGGCGGGCAAAATTGTTGTCCTAGTTACAAATGAAACGGGCCGACAGGGGGATGAGGCAGGGCTTTATTTCAAGCTCTGAAGCTGGTTGATGCGACCGCGCAGAGCGCGCATGTAGATGGCCGTTTCTGCCGCGGTGAAGCCGCCGGCGCGAAAGGCATCCGACAATTGTTGATCCGAGAGGCGGGCCAGGAGGTTGCCCATCCAGCGGGCGTTCTCGACGTGCACACCTTCGAGGGCGCGACCGGCCCGCACCCGCTTCTCATGAAACGAGACGACGCCCTGCGACACGCTGGCGACGAAGCGATGCTCGGCGAAGTCTTTTGGGCGACCTTGCGTCCCGGCGGGCAACTCTCCCCATAGCGGCAGGCTGGTGAACCACTTTCCCGTCGAGCCAAGCGTCGCGCCCAGATCACTCACGTAGTAAATGAGCTGAGTGGGGTCGTTGCTCTTCTTTTTCGAAGGCCGCACGATCTTGTTGTTGAGCGTCTTGAGATCAAAATTATTCAGCAGCGCCATCAGTACCTTCAGGCCGTCCAGCTCGCGCGTCCCGACGAAGGGATTCGAGTCCCAGGCCCAGCGCTCGACCTTCTTGAAGCCATCGTTATCGCGCTCGAACCTGATATCCTCTACGGCGTCGTCACCGTACCCTTCGATGCGAATGCGCTTGACGAAGTAGTCCTGATCCGTGTGGTAGCCGACGGCCCAGACGATACGGCTGGCGACGGTTTCGGGCCGGGCCTCCGGCCCAAATTTCACAACCCAGCGGCGACCCCGGCTGTCTTCGACATCGATCTTCTTCCAATGACCGGTGGTGTGTTTTTGAATAAAAGTGAAGCGGTCTGAAAGATCGGGAGCGCCTTTCTTGCCACCGGTGCCGTAGAAGAGGTCGCGGTGCTCAATGTCAACGGGGCCTTCCCACATTACCGCCGAGCCTATTACAGATTCCTCCGCGTCAGGTTTCTGGAGACCTTCTTTCGTCGGCTTCTGCGGCGCGAGCCGCGACGCTTTCTGTGCGCCGAGGTCGGCCCGCGGGCCGCCGTCTGCGGTCGCGCCGATCACCAGGCATAGGGTCATGAGCGTGGCGATGATGACTTGTTTTTTCATGCTCACTCGCATGCTTTCAAGATCGTTGCCGGCCCATCCTTAGAAGGCTTCGCCGACACCCATCGAAAGAGTATGGCCGACCCTGCCAATGCCATAATCGATGCGGAAGTTGATCGGGTACTTTTTCGTCAGCCGGAAGCGCAGGCCGGCGCCACCGCCCGGCAGCAGGTCATCGAAGGCCATGTCACTCAATTGTCTGCCGACCCAGCCAACGCCGCCAAAGCCGACTAACCCCAGCCGCTCGGTTAAGCCGATGCCCAGTAGCCTCGGCAGCCGCAGGCGATATTCCGCCTGTGTCGCCCACATCCGGCGATCCTGGAAGCGGCCCGCCGTGTAGCCGCGCACGTAGTTGCGCGCCCCATAAAGGCAGAGGTCATAAAAGGGCACACGGTCGCCGGCGGCGGCGCAGCCGAGCGCGCCGAAAGCCAGCACCTGGCGCTCGCTCAACCCGTGGTAGCTTTCGAATCTCACCTGGTAGATTTGATAATCGAACTTGCTGCCCAGCGCCTTTAAGAAGAAGTCGCCGCCGACGTTCAAGATCGTTCCCCCGGTCGGATAGAACGTGTCGTCGCGTGTGTCGCGCTGAAGGTGCGGCCCGATGGCGACCGTGCGCGTGCTTAACAGGTCGCCGACCGCCGCGACAATGTCCGCCCGCAGCATGTCGTTTTCTTCCGGCAGGCCGCGCGATTTCAGGTGGCTGAAATCTATCCCCGCATTCATCTGGCGCAATTGAAAGCGCGGGCCGAGGTAAAGGTTCTTAGCGATGCGAACCAGCGACTGTGCGCCGAAGCCTTTGCCCTTGATGTTGATCGGCAGGAATAGGCCGCGGTCGACGGCGAGCTTGCCGACGCCGTAAAAATCCCAGTTGACATTGCCATCGGCGATGCCGGCGACGACTCTATACTGGTCCTGCTTGAAGTGAAAGCTGCCGCCGACAAGTGCGCCCCAACTGCCATTGCTGGTATACATGCCGACGGTGCCGAAGAACGAAGGCGGCGTGACATTATCTTCCTTATTCATCCTGAAGACGTAGCCGACGACCCACTGGAGTCCCGTGCCCAGGGCCGGACTGGAGATCGGGTATGGCGCAATGATCAGCTCGCCGTTCTTACTCTGTCCGTTGTCGGCGCTCCCCTGTGCTTGCGTCGTCGGTTGGACGGTGGAAAGAGGCGGTTCAGGAGTGACTTTCTCGGCCTCCTGTTTCTGAGGTTCTTTTGCTTGTGCCCATGACGAGATCGGCATGGCCACCGATAAGCCAATTGAGCAAACGAGAATGAAGGAGTATTTTGCCAATCGTTTCATAATGCCCCCGGTTCTTACTGCTTATCATCCGC
>JBJMGU010000102.1:0-5123 GCA_045807765.1 Blastocatellia bacterium | reverse complement strand
TGGCGCGGGCCGATGCACAAGCGAACCGCTTTGCGCGACTTTATGAATCAACGGCGCGACCCTTGAAGTCGCGCCGTTTTTGATTTGCTGTATGGCGATTTCGCTGCGTGCGGTATGGACTACAATTCCTTGCCGACAATCGTATGCTCGACCTTCCAACTGTAAGTGGTGACGAGCAGATCAACCGAGCGCGTGTAATTGACGCCGATCTGAACGCCCGGCCCGACGCGCTGGAGCAGGTTGATGCTGCCCTCGGGTAGCTCGTAGGTGCCGCGAATCTTGGTGATCTCCGGCACGATGCGCTCGTCTTTGAAGCTCCGCACCGTGGCGATGCGCGCCAGCTCTTCCACTTCAAAGATGACTTTGCGCTGTTCGACGTAGACCGGCACCAGCTTCAGCATCAAAAACGCCGCGCAAAAGAGAACGAAAAGGATGACGATGGTCTTGATGCTAACGGCACCGCGCTGCCGCGCGCGGCTCTCTCTGCTATTCATGGCGTTGCTCTCCCTATGAAAGCGGCTGCTCGAAAAGAGCATCCTTGAGGGCTGAACGAATGGTTTGTAGGGGCACGTCGATGCGCACAACGACACGGCCAATCGTAGTCGGCAGCACAAAGGCCAGACGCCCGGCCTCGGCCTTCTTGTCGTGTGCCATTGCAGAGATTATATCATCGAGCGCAAGAGTTTTTGCCGATGGCAGCGGCCCGGCACGCCGCACCGCTTCATCGATTAACCGGCGCTCGTCACCCGTCAGCATTTCCAATCGCTCGGCAATGCGCGCCGCGGCGCGCATCCCGTGACCGACCGCCTCGCCATGCAGGAAGCGGCGATAGCGCGTCACCGCTTCAAGCGCGTGGCCGATGGTGTGGCCAAAATTCAAAATCTTACGCAAGCCGCCTTCGCGCTCGTCACGCGCTACGACTTCAGCTTTGATCTGGCATGAGCGCTCGATGAGGTGTGTCAGCTCGCCCAGGTCGAGGAGCTTGAGGCGGTCAATCTCGCGACGAATGCGGTCGAACAAACGGCGGTCGCGGATAACACCATACTTGATGGCTTCGCAGAGGCCGGCGCGCAGCTCGCGCTCGGGCAGCGACTGGAGCGTCGTCGGATCAATGGCGACGAGCGCCGGCTGGTGGAAGGCGCCGATCAGGTTCTTGCCGAGCGGGTGATTCACGCCCGTCTTGCCGCCGACCGAGCTGTCTATCTGCGCCAGCAAGGTCGTCGGCACCTGAGCGAAGCGAATGCCACGCAGGTAGGTCGCGGCGACAAAGCCGCTGAGGTCGCCAACCACGCCGCCGCCCATCGCAACGATGACGTCCGAGCGCTCGATGCGCTGCTCGATCAAAAAGGTGTAGAGCTTTTCCGCCGTGCCGAGGGTTTTGAAGCGCTCGCCGTCACCGATGAGAACCTGCGGCGTCTTGAACCCTGCACGCCGCAAGCTGCGCTCCAGACGGCGGCCATAGAGCTGATCTACGGTCGGGTTGCTGATGACGACGGCTCGCCGCGCCCGCTCGCCGACTGCCGCGCGTAATAAGTCGCCCACTTCATCCAGCAAGCCGGCGGCAACATGAATGGCGTAGCTGCGCTCCTTGAGTTTGACCCTGATCGTTCCGGTTTCCATTCCGCTTCTATTTCAATATCTCATTGAACTCATCGATCAATGGATCGAAGATAATCGGGCCGATACCGATCTGCGCGGCCATCTCGTCGGCGCTGTAACGGTCGCCGGTCTCCCAAATCTCTTTCAGGAAATTTCCCGCCTGCCGCGAGGCCCACCAGCGCTGGCCGAAGCGCGATTGCAGATGCTCGCGCAGCAGCAACGCCAGCGCCGTGGCGCGCACGTAGTTCGCCACGTAAAACGCATCGTCGGTGTCCGAGAGATATTCCGTCTTCGAGGTTTTAAAGCGCGTTGCCTGGCTCAGCGATTCGGCATAATCATCGGCGGCGCGCGCCATGTCTTCACCCGCATGCAGCCGCCGCTCGTAACCGAGCTTGGTGATTATGCGCCGCGTCGTCATCAGCTCAACCAGCGTGAAGGCGCGAATGAAGTCGCGGTTGTCCGCGAAGCCGAGCACTTCAGTAAGCCATGCGCGATCCGTCAGCAGATGATGAAATAGAAAGGCGTAAGATTCGCTCAAGGCATAATCGCCGGTGTACTTGAACTCCGGGCGCATGCCCGCCGCCGTCCAGGCGTAGTGCTGCGCGTGACCGCCCTCGTGCAGCAGCGACTTGTAATCGGCCTGCCCGCCCGCCGGGCGGATAATCAGTTTGATGTCATCCGGCACGATGACCGGCACGCAACAAGCACGCGGCATTTTGTGCGGGCGGATGGCGTTGTCAACTTCAACGTTGCGCTGCGCGTCAACATTGATGCCGAGGCCGTCCAATGTCTGGCGATAGACTTTCATCAGCCGCGACGCCGGAAAGCGTCCGTCGAAGCGCGTCAGGCGCATCAGGTGCAGGTAATCGCAGCGCTCGGCCTCATCGATGTGAATCCCTAGGTGTTGCTGCAAGATTTCGTTCAGGCAGGCGACGTAGAGCGATTCGGTGCGCGCCAGCAGTGGCAACGCGGCGCGCTCGACCGCCTCGTAGTCGAGTTGCCGCAGTTGCTCGAATAGCCTCATGTAGCTTTCATAACCAAGCGAGCGGGCGGCCTCGTGAAGCTTCAGCAGTCGCTCGGCGCGCAGGTCGTTGGCCGAAGCAATGACCGACAGCCGCCTGGCGTCAAGCGCCTGGCGCATCGTCTGGTCGGGCTCTGTGGCAATGGCGATCACCGTTTCCTGAAAGGTCAGCGTGCGGCGCGCGAATTCGACGGTCGCTGATGCTTCCAAGGCGCTGACTTCTTCGGTCAGCTCTTTGACGGCGTCTTCGAGATATTGCTCGACGGCAAACCGCAACAGGTGGCTGAGGGCGGCGCGGTCGGTCTCAAAATGCTCGGAGGTATCGTCGAGTTGCTGCTGGAGCTTGGCGATGGTGTCGCGCGAGAAAAGGTCGCCGAAGCGCTCGTAGACCGGGGCCAGGTCAAGCGCGGCTTTCTGGCCGGAGCTGAACAGGTAATGCTCGCGCATCATGGCGGCGTTGAACTCGGCGTAATCGCGGCGGTACTGGTCAAGCATCGAGACCTCGGAAGTTCGGAAGGTTTGAACATAGGGCGCAGCGCCCGGCGTGTCAAGAAGGTAGGCAGGTAAAGGAGGGCGTCGGCTGGACAAAAAAATAGGCGATGCGGCGTGGGAAGACCGCATCGCCTTGTGTCCGGTTACTGTCCTCACCACAGTAACCGATAATCGAGAACAGGAAGTGATGTTGCCATCACCCGTATCTCTTGCCCCGCCTACGCCTGAGCAATCACGGTGCCACGACGGTTCAGGCACTCATTCCGGTAATGATCTCCAACAAAATAGCGCAGATAGTGCTTATTGTCGGCGCGGTGTCGGGCAGACAAACCGATAGCGCGTGTAAAAAATACATATTTTGGGTGGAAATTTTTTCTTGCCCGACACCACTGGCGCGTCGGGCAGAGCAAAGATTTGCGATTTAGATTACTCTGAGCCTGGCTGCCGATGAGCGGTCAAAGCGACAGCGTCCTGACGGCGTTTACTGCAATCGGTGTGCAAGAAAGGCGGACGGCGCGGTTCTCTCGTAGCGAGCCGCTCGTATGCCGCCGTGTTATACTTCTGGCTATGAAGCTGTTGCTGGCAACGACTAATCGCGGCAAGATCAGCGAATTACGACGCATCCTGGGCCAACAGCCCATCGAGCTTGTCGGCCTCGACGATGGGGATTCGACCGAAGAGATTGAAACTGCTAAGACCTTTGCGGAAAACGCTTTGCTCAAGGCGCGCCATTATCACAGACAAACGGGACTGCCGACGATTGCCGACGATTCGGGGCTCGAAGTCGCGGCGCTCGGTGGGCGACCTGGCGTCGCCTCGGCGCGTTACGCCGGGCCTGAAGCGTCGGACGCCGAGCGCATTCAAAAATTGCTTGATGAGTTGAAAGACGTTCCCGTCGGTCGTCGTGCCGCGCGCTTCGTTTGCGCGGCGGCGCTGGTCTGGGCGGCGGGCGAGAAGGTCTTTGAGGACGAAGCGCGCGGGCAGATTCTCGACGCGCGGCGCGGGGCAGGCGGCTTCGGCTATGACCCGGTCTTTCTCTACTCCCCGCTTGGCAAGACGTTTGCCGAACTGAGCGCCGAGGAGAAGGCCGAGATCAGCCATCGCGGTCTGGCTTTTCGCCGTCTGGTCACGTGGCTTGAAGCGGCGCACGTGCTTGACACTCCAAAGGTGGGTGATAAAATGAAACTTCCTACTGGTGAGTCCTCTGCTTCCTCCAGAAGAGGTGACGTATGAAACACGCTTCCAGACTCTGGGCTTTGCTCGTCGTCGGCGTCGTCTTGAGCGCCGGCGCGACAGCCCAAGCGGGCGCTGCCACGGGCTCGATACGTGGTCTTGTTCTCGACGCGCGTGGGAATCCCCTGGTCGGCGCGGCAGTGCTTGTACTGGCTGAAGACGTCAAGGCCGGCAAGGTGGTCAAAAAGGCCAGCACCGATAATGACGGCAAGTTCATCGCCGCCAACATCGTGCCGGGCCGCTACCGCGTGAAAGCCGCTGCCGACGGCTTCAAGCCGGTCGAGATTGCCACTGACGTGCGACCCAATCAAGTCACCGTCTTCGATTCGATCTACTTGCGTCGGGTGACGACGTTGAGCGAGCAGACCAGCCTCAACACCGATTCCAAGTACGCGGCGCGCGGCGCCCGCAACGTCGTCTTCCATTACGACGAATATAACCCGAACCCGACCGAAGCGCGCGGCGATGACACCGTCGCGCTCACAGACCGCACGCCGGAGATGCACGGCGTCGTCAACACCTTCGCGCAGGCGAGCACCAGCGACACTGCCGAAACCATGCCGTTCTTCGGCACCAACTTCGCCATCTCTGAGCAGATCGGCAAAGATGCCAACTTCGTCCTTAGCGGGCAGGCGGGCGTCGGCACCGGCGCGCCGCAGAAGCTGCAAGCTTTGACGACGGCCAACGTCGGCGACCGTCATCGCTTTGCGGTGGCGCTCGGCTACGGGCGCTTCACCTTCTCGCGGCACGGCAGCGTGCCGCGACTCGGACAGTTCTC
>JBJMGU010000101.1:0-17018 GCA_045807765.1 Blastocatellia bacterium | reverse complement strand
GGCAGCGCGAGGATGGCGCGGGTGGCGGAATAATAATGCGCGGCGAGCGTTGAGAAGGCTCAACGGTCGCCGCGTGGTTCGAGGTCAGCGATGAACGCCGCGCTCACTTCTTCTGGCGGTTGGCGTCGCGCATCTTCGTCAGCCGCGTCAACTCTTCCTGATAACGGGTCATGTCTTCAGGCGAAAGCTGCGTGCGGCTCAGGCTGATGTATTTGGTCAGGTGGTCAACCGCCGGCGCGAACTTCTGATTACTGGCGTAAGCCTGCGTCAACGTCAGGTGAGTTTCCGGCAGCTCTTTCAGCTTGAGCGCCGCTTCCCCGTCATCAATGGCCCGCGCCATGTCGCCTTTCAGGAAGTTCACCAGAGCGCTGGTCTCCAGGACCAGCGGCAGGCGTGTCTTGTCGCCTTTCGCAAAATCTTTCGCCGCGTTGATGCTCGTTTGCGCCAGCCCCAACTCACCATTCGTATCCAACGCGTCTTCGGAGAAATAGATCTTTCGGGCGATGGTCTTGGCAAGCACTTGCTGAGCCTCGGCCAGCGCCGAGGTGTTGCGGAAGCGGCCGCCGCCGAAGATCAGATGCGAGACCGATAGTCCCTTCAGGGCGCGCGCCGAAGAGACTTTCTTCTTCGAGACTTCGTTGAACAGGGTCAGCGCCTCTTTCGCCTCTTGGACGGCGAGGGCGCGTTTCTCTTTCGAATCTTGATAAGTCAGCACGTCGGCGAGAATCAAATGCGCCGGCGGCGATTTCGGGTTGATGCGCACCGCTTTCGTCAACAAGCGCTCGGCGCTGACGAAGTCTTTGCGGAACAGCAGCACATCGCCCAGCACGACGTAAGGAAAATCCCATTCAGGGTGGCGCTTGATGATGCTGCGCAGGGTCGGCTCGACCTCCGCCGGGTCGAGGTGAAGGTTGAACTTCGCCTCGGCCAAGAAGGCTTCAGTCTCGAAATCGGTCTTGCGCTGCGCCAATGCCTGCTGGAAGCTGTTCACCGCCTCGTTGCGGCGTCCGAGCGATTGTTCAGCGCGCCCGCGGTAGACGAACGCATCGGCGTAGGTGCCATTGTTCTTCTTGATCGCCGCGTTGAACTTCGCGATGGCCGCATCCATCTCTTGCCGGTTGAAGGCGTCAACGCCGTCAAGGAAATCTTCGTGCGCGTCGTTGCTCGGCTGCTTCTCTTCGGCGAAGTAGACGCTGTCGGTAGTCGCCGGCGGCGGCACCAGGGCATCATCGTTGCTGGTCGTGAAGGTCAGGTTGACTTCGACAAATTTCGACTTGCCCGGCTGGATGCTGGTGCGCCTGACCTGACGAGTGTTGCCCGACGAGAAGGCGAGCACGCGGTCACCTACGGGCACGCGGCGGGTGATCTCTGTGCGGCGGCTGAGAACGCCCGCCGGCTTGTCGTCAATCGCCACGTTAACGCCTTCCATCTCGGGGGCGCGAATGACAATCGAGCCACAGTTGGCCGGGTCTTTGCAATCCGTCGGCACAATGGCGACCGGGATATCGTTGGTCTCAATCGAGGTGGTGTTGCCGCCGGGGTTCTGTTTGTTCTCGGTGTAAGCGGCGACCTTTTCGCGGACGTACTTCTTCAGCTCGTCGAAGGTGACGACGCCGTCAATATTCTGGTCCGCGTTGCCGCGCATGCCTTCGAGCAGGAAATAAGTGAAGACGCCGTGGCCCTGCCCCGCGCCTTGATTCAGCTCGGGGTCTTCAAGCGACACTTCGGTCTGGTCGGCGGCCCAGAGATAGCCGACGCCCTGCGCGTCACTCTTCTTTAGCTCGTCAATCAACTGGCTGTTGGCGCGTGTGGTGGCTTCGCCGCCGCGCCCGGCAAGCTGCACGCCGGCGCTGTGACAGGTGTCTGTGAGCACCAGCCCTTTGCGTGCAGGGATGGTCTGCACAGCGTTTTCAAAAGCGCGCATCGGCAGCCCGGTCGCCGCCATCTGGCGCGGGTCTGTGTCGTAGAGGATGAAGTAAGGCGTTTCAATCGTGCGCCCTTGCTGGGTGTCGAACTGCGGCGCCAGCACGCCGTGAGCGGCGATGAAGAGGACGAAGAAATCGTCGGGCTTCGACTGGCGCAGTTTCGTAAGCGCCTGTTCGACGGCCTCCTTCGTCGCGCCTTCGTCCTTCAAGAGCAAGATGCGGTCTTCCGAGAAGCCGCCGCCTTCATCGCTGCGCAGGTAATCATAGATGGCCTGCGCGTCATCAGCGGCGCTCTTGAGGTTTTGAATCTGCACGCCGCCGACGCTCTGGTCGCCATTCTTGAAGCGCGAAATGCCAATCAGCACGGCCCAGAGGTTGACGTTTTTGGCAGCGCCGTTTTTTAACTCGGTTTTGGTCGCTCCGACTCTGGCTTTCAGGCCGCGCGATTGCAAGTCTTGGGTCTGGGCGCGGGCCGACAAGGGAATCGTCACACTTGCGACGATTGCCAGAATGGCGAGGAGGTTGCGAAGCAAAGCGGTTTTATTCATAACTCAATCTCTCGACTTCTAAGATTGAACCGGCGGGCCGCAAGGTTGCATTCGTGACAACAAAGTCAATGGCGCACGCCCGCGTTCTGTGTCACTTCAAGGTTTAACGGTCGGCGGCGGCACCGGCGTGATCGGTGTGTTGTTATTGTTGTTCGCTACGCTCAGGCCGATGCCGACGCCTGTGCCAACCGCAATCCCGGCGACGATAGCCGTGTTGCGCGGCGTCCAGAATCCGCCGCCGCCGCCCACCTGTGCGCGATAGGTGAAGGTATTTTCGGTGCCTTCAACACGAACCAGGATGGTGCCGGCGCACTTGGCGCCGGTGATCCACGGCACACTGGCGATGCCACGGCTGTCGGTCTTGCCTTTAAAGAGCGTGCCCGCCCCGGCTCCAATTCCCAGAGTCCCCAGGCACGGATTGGCGAGCGAGAAGATAATCGGCACGTCGGCAAGCGGGCGGTCGTTTTCGTCTGTGACTTGAATCTGCAACTGGCGCGTGCTGCGCGCCGAAACGCTCAGGCTGCTGCCCTGGCCGGGTGGCGGGCGCAACAGGTAACGCTGCCCTGTCACCGGCTGCTGCTCAACCGTCACATCGCCAATCACCTGATCGAGCGCCGCGTGGCCTTCGGCGACCTGAACGCGGAACTGTGAGCCGGCTGCCGCGGCAATCTGAGTGCCGGCTGCTTCGATGTAGGCGCCGGCGTCCGTGGCAAGCCGGGCGCTCAGGGTGCCCGTAGTCAGCGAGGCGACGAGGACGCGGCGGCCCGTCGCGTTGTCGTCGCCGGTCGCCGTGCTGATGCGAGCGATAGCCTGGTTGCCGAGCATCACTAGACCGACGCCGTCAAGCTGCAAGCGCAGGCTCTCGCCCGCTGGTGATTGAATCAATTCGCCGCCCCAGATAGACACGCCGCCGTCAAACGCGCGACCATCGACGATGGCGCGGCCCGCGAGTATACCGATGGGACTGAAACGGGCAGTCGTTGAGAGCCTGACCGGGCGGTCACCGTTGTCGCTGGCGGCAGCCGTTTGTAATCCAGGCGACACGATCAAAATCATGATCGTCAACGCAATGATTGCCGTATAACTTCTCTTCATCAGGTTCCTCCTACGGGTGGCGTGCGGGGTTCGCTCTCTTCTGAATTCTTTGCCGCCGCTCGACTGCCGCGAAACGGCACGGCTGATTATACTCCTCGACCTGTCACCTTCAACTAATCACCAGCGCGACTATTGCCGGTTGGAATCGAGCCGCACAGGCGGCGGCGTGACCGTTGCAAAATGCCATCGAGTGGCCGTTTGAAAGCCGCTGCTGGCCGCCGTGCCGAGGGTGATTGTCGGCGACGTTTCACTCGTCTCGCTGTCGAAGACGGTGACGCGGACGGCGCTGACATTCGGATTGCCATCAGCGCCGGTGAAGTCTTGTGTCACCGTGAAGCTCTGGCCGCGTACCAGATTGCGGTCGCGAATCACCTGCGTCAGATCAACGTCGAACGGCCCGGCGATGACCGTGCCGCTGGCGTCGAGGAATTCATAGCGGGCGCGGTTAATGTCGAGGTTCGAATCGTAGACGGTAAAGCTCACGGTAAACTTGTCGCCCGATTTCGTGAACGAGAAGGTCGCCGGCTTGCGCGGGTTGTTCGGATTGATCAGGTGCAGCGCCGTGTCAGCCCTGGCATTGACGTTGACTGAAATCGTGCCGCCGCCGGCGATGCCGAAGACGATGCGCGAGGTGACCAGATCAGGGATGGCCTGGGGCGCGCTCAAGCCCGTGGTGTTGCCGGCGAGCGCAGGGATCGCCGGACTGAAGCGCAGGCAGAAATTCGCCCGCCCGCCCGCGGCTATGGCCAGCGTGTCGCCGAGACTCAACGCGCGCTCGCTGCCGTCCGCGTTGATGATGCTCAACTGATAGGTATCACCTTCACGCGGGTCACTGATGTGCCCGCTGGTCACGTCGCTGCCGGTTCGCAAGATGGCGTCTAGCGACAGCACAACGCGGTTGAATCCATTATTGGCGATGGTGAACGTGGCGCAGGGGCCATTGGCGCGGTGCTTGCGCCTGACCGGGGTCGGCGTGAAGGCCAGGTTGGGCTGACCCGTTGGGATGATGACATCCAGACTGGGGCTTCCGCCCGTCACCGTGACCTTGAAACTGCAAGTTGCGCGATTGCCCGCCGTGTCAACGGCAGCGCAGGTCACGGTCGTGACGCCGAGCGGGAAGGCCGAGCCAGAGGGCGGCACGCAGGTGACCGTGACGCCTGGCTGGTTGTCGCTCACGGTCGGCGCCGGATAATTCACTACGAGAGAGGTTCCCGTTCCTTCCAATGCCCTTGAAAGGTCAGCAGGGCAACTAATCGCCGGCGCTTCCCGGTCGGTGACGGTCACGGTGAAGGAGCATGATGCTCGGTTATTCGCCACATCTCTCGCCGTGCAGGTGACTGTCGAAGTGCCGAGCGCAAAGGTCGAGCCGGAAGGCGGCAGGCAGACGACATCGATGACGCCGCAGGCATCGCTTGCCGTCGCAATGGGATAATCAACGGCGGCGGTATTCTGGCCGGACGTTGCTCCGGTTGTGATGCTTCCCGGGCAGCGAATCACTGGCGGCGTCTGATCAACGACGGTCACGACGAATGAGCAGTCCAAGGCACCACCCGTCTTGGACTGTGGTGTCGGCGAGGATAGGCTACAGGTGACCGTAGAAGAGCCGCGCGGGAAGAAGCTGCCGGGCGCGGGCGTACAGGTCACGGGGCCGCAATCGCTGGTAGACGACGGCACCGGGTAATCGACATTGGCGCCGCATTGGGTCGCGTTCGTCGGGGCAGTGATGTTGGCAGGGCAAGTGATCGTGCAGGGTGAGCCTTCAACCACTACTGAAACGGTTCCCGAGTTGTTCGACGTATCCGGGTCCGGCGTGTCGGAATTTATGTTCACCGTAAAGGGGATGACTGTGCCGTCCTGCGTGCCCGGGTTGACGTTGACGACAATCGTGAACTCCACACTCTCGCCGGCAGCCATCAAGGACTTCGAGCAAAGGATTGTGCCGGTCGCGCCAACCATCGGCGTCGTGCATGTCCAACTTTCCGGCCCCGTGATGGAAACGAAGGTCGTGTGCGCCGGCACCGCCGCCGAGAGCATCGCGTTGATGGCATCGTCCGGGCCGTTGTTACCAATCCCCATTGAATAAGTGATGTCACTGCCCGCCTGCACAGGGTCGGGCCCGCCACCAAGCTCGATAAAGAGACTGGCACTGGCCGGCACGGCGGCGCTGGCCACGACATGGCCGCGCTCGAACATCCAGAGGCAAGCCAGCGGCAATACCAGCCCGAGGCCGATGGCGATGCGGAAATAGAGCCTGGTCACAATGTCCTCCCGTTGCTAGCGGATGAAGTCACTGGCCATCGCCTCCTCGTATAGAATCGCATCCTTGTCTCCTTCTGCGTATACGCGTGGCGCGGCACTTCCAGATTGGGCGCGGACGAAAGCGCTAATGACGGCGCTTTCGTCCGCGATCAGTTACGAGGGTCGGCACCGTTCCCATCAGCACGCGGCGGGATTGCGCCGCCGCGCTGCTACAGTTCGAGCCGATCACAGTCGAGGTCGCCGTGTCGCTGCCTTCTTCGTCAAAGATGGTGACTTCGACGGTCGCGACGTTGCGGTTGTCGTTCGCCCCGGCGAAACGTTGCACCAGAGTGAAGCTCTGTCCCTGCTGGATGCCCTGTTGCTGCAACACCGAGCCGAGATTATCAACCGCAATGGGCGCGCCGACATTGCGGCCCGAGCTGTCCTTGAACTGATAGACGGCGCGGGTCAGGTTGGTGTTCGGGTCGTATGCCGAAAAGGTCACGACGAACTGGTCGCCCGATTGGCAGAGCGTCACGACCGGCGCAGCGTTCGGGTCGGTCGGATTGATGAAACGGATGTGCGGTTTGACGGTGGCGATCAAGTTGATCGTCACAGGACTGCCGGCGCTGGTGTTGATCGTCAAGACATCGGTGAAGCTGGCGGGCAGCAGGTCGCGTGGCCGCACTTGCCCTGTGGCGACGCGCGGGACGACCGGATTGAAGCTGACATTGATCGTCACCGACTGGCCCGCGCCGAGCGTCACAGGGAAGCCCGACTGCGAGCCCTGCACGGTGATGACGAAGGCGTTGCCATCATCGATCTGTCCATTGCGCGTCAGCGTCGCCGAAGTGAGCGTCAGGAACTGGCACCCGGTGTTGGTGACGGTGAATGATTTGGTCAGCGGGTTCGCGACCGGTGCGCCGCGTGCCGGCTGGCGCTTGAACTTTAATTGCGTGATGCCGTCAGCGACGACAGCGCGGCCCGGCGACGTGCCGTTAGCGGTCAGGGAAACAGAAACCTGCGGGCGGCGCGGGTCATCGGTCTGCAACAACAGGCAGGCAGACAGCGCCCCGCAAGCCGTGGCATTGACCGTGACGTTGATTGTCGCCGACTGGCCGGGGTTGATCTTCGTCGTCGGGCAGTTGGCCACAGAGAAGCGGTCGCGATTGTCTGTGGTAGCGTCGGCGCATCGGCCTATCGTGCAGCCGCTGACCGTCAGCGGCGCGGCGCCCGGATTGTCAATCGTCACCGGCCTGGTCGCCGATGTGTTTAAGTTGACATCGCCAAAGGCGACCGCGCCGCTGACGTTGGCAATCGGATGCGGCAACTGCGCATCGGCGGTATCGATCATCAGCTCAGAAGTGTTCGCCGAATGATCGGGCGGGCTGTCAGTCAACAGGTCGGTGACGGTCGCCGTGTAGACGCCGGTTGGCGACGGTGCAAGGCCGCTTGCTGTAAACTCACCCGCGGCATTCGCGGTTGCCTGACCAAGATAGGTAACGCCGTCAACGACGATGCGGTTGTTGACGACATGAAAGCGCGTGACCGCGAAAATCTCGACGGTCGCGCCGGTGGCCGGCGGATTGTCGAGCTCGCCCATCACGGTGACGGTGTCGCCCTGCGCCGTGACCTGCATGGCGTCCGGGAAGTTCAACAGCGTATTCGGGCCGCTGTCGCTGTCATCATCATCGTTCGGCGTCGGGCCGTCGCCGTTGAGATCGATCAAGGCGGTGGGTGCTGCGTCGGCATTAGGCGTCGGGCGCGAGATAGCGTTGCGCGACAGGCGATTCTGCACGTTGGTTTCGCCAAGCACGAGGATGCCTGTCGGGCTGCCTTCGATGACGTTCAGCTCGACCAGATTGTGGCCGACGCTGTCGCGTGGACAGCTCGCGCCGATGACCACGCCGGCGCGGGTGAAATTGGTGATCTTCAAGCCGCGAACCGTGTCACGGTTCGAGCGAATGACGATGCCGTCGCTCACCTGTACGCTGCCATCAAGGGTCACCGTCGGCTGGCAGTTTTCGCCTGTGCAGCCATTGATCGTCACTTCGGGCGCAGTGATCTGCAATGGCGATTGCAGCTTGATGGTCTTGTTATTCAGAGCGGCGGCGAAGGTGATCGTGGCAGCGCCGCCGTTACAGTTCGCCAGCTCAATCGCCTGGCGCAGCGACACGCTGCCGTTCTTGCCGATGGCGGTGCCGGGCGCGGTGTCTGTCTCTGTGGTGACCACCGATTGAATCGCCGTCACCTGGCCGCGCACGATGGCGCGGATCGTTTCAGAGAAATCGTTCGCTTGCCGGCTGATGTCCTTGTCGGTCGGGCTCGCGCCTTCAATGTTGGCGCTGCCGGCGGTGATGACGAAGCTCTTGCCGGGCAGGTCGTCAGCGGGCTTCGGCGTGACTAGCTCGTTGGCGGTGCCGAGCGCCGTCTGGAAGGTCGGCGATTGCTGATCTTCGCCGAGGACGATGAAATCAAGCTCGAAAGGAATGGCGGCTTCGGTTGAAGCGATGCGCGCCAGCTCGACCTGTCGGATGGCAGCGCCGAGGTCGTTGGGCAAGCCATCGCTCGACAGCACGAAGACGCGGCGGACGCCGGGCTTCGGGTTTTCGTTACGGGCACGGCTCAGGTGAATGTCGGCGGCCTGGATGGCCGGCGCGTAGAAGGTCGAACCGACAGGGCAAGGGAACTGGTGGCTGTGAATGTCCGAGCATTTGAGGGTTTCGACTGCCTGGGCGATCTGCTGGGCGACCGCTTCGCTGGTGACTTCGGTGAGCGGCACGAAGACCTGCGCCACTTCATTGAAGACGATGACGGCGACCGCCACCGAGCCGTCGCGCGGAATAACCGTCGGGTCGCTGATGGCGCGGCGCACGCCTTCGACTTGAATGTTATAAGTCTGGCCGCGTTGCTCGACGCTGCCCGAGGCATCGATCAAAAAAGCGATGTCGCGTTTGGCCTGCGTGTAGCAGCCCTCACTCTGCGTCGGCGTGCAATCGTCTTGCGCTTGCTGATGACGCGGCGCGACAAACGGCGCGGCGACCAGCAAAGCAAGCAGCAGCACTCGAAGTAGCAGAAGTTTATTGAGATGACAGCGGTCAGCCACTGCTTTGAATGATTGCATGAGGCTTGCTCGAAGAATTGCGAAATGAATCATAACCGACCTTTCGTCACCCGCTTACAGTGAGCGGACGTTGAATGCTACCCTGAAGCCACCCGATGGTTCGTTCTTTTATTTATCAATTCGCATCCGGCATGAGGAACATGAAACCGTGAGCCGGTGCGTCAGTGGCTCTAAGTATCTCGATTGTGTGATGGGAAGGCAAGCCAATCGCGTCATTTCGCCGGTTCGCGAAGCTCGATCAGCAGGTCGCTGACGCCGGCCTTGATCTCGATGTCGCGCGAATAGGGCGCATAGCCAAGGGCTTTGGCCTTGAGGGTGTAATGGCCCGGCGGCACCGGGCGATTGAGCTTGAATTCGCCTTCGGCATTGGCCGAGCCCCATGCGAGCAGTGTGTCTTCGGTGACGCGTTCGGTGCCCACAGGCAGCAGGCCGACCAGCGTCCCGGCGACCAGCTTGCCGGTCGTCTGGTTGCGGACAACGCCGCGCACATTAAGCGCCAGAGGCGCCATAGCGGCTGGTGCCGGCGCGTTGAGCCTGCGTTGCGTGTTGTGCAATTCAGCTTCGGCAAGCATGGCGGCGACCAGATTCACAGGGCGCAGGAAGCCGACCGCACCATAGGTGCGCTGAGTATCTGGGAAGCCGTCGCCGTCTTTATCGATCTCTTGCATGTCGGCTTCGACTTTCGTCGGGATGCCGATGAGCTTGCCTTCAGGGCTGACCGCGGCGCCGCCGCTGTTGCCGTGAATGACGCGGGCATCGGTTTTGATCCAGTGGCCGAGGATGTCGCGGCCTTCGATGACGCCGGTGCTGAGCGTGACGCTTGAGCCGCCCTTTTCGGGATAGCCGATGATGATGAGATCGTCGAGCAAGCGCACGGCTTGCGAATCACCCAGCTCGACCGCGGGCAGGGTTAGGGCTTTGGCGGTCGGGTTGGCGGGGCGAATGCGCAGCAAAGCGAGGTCGTAGACGCGATTGACCATCAGCGGTTCGAGGCGGTATTGCGGCTGGCCTGCGGTTGCGGCTTCGTCGCCGAGCGCCAGATACAATTCATCAAAGAGTTGTTTCGAGGCGGTGTCGCTGACGACATGAAAGTTGGTGACGAGAATGCCGTCGCTACGGATGACCACGCCGGAGCCGCGCGGGCGCGGGCGCGGGTTGTCGCTACGGTTGCGGACAAAGATCAGGCCGACGGCTTCGACGGCGCGGCGCACGCGGACGCGGGCGGCGGGCGGCATCGGCGCGCTCTTGCGTTGTGCAGGCGGCCCGCCCTGCCTTTGCGCAAACGCCGCCACGTCGCACAGGCTCATCAGGGCGAAGGCCAGCACGATCAGGCGGCGGCGTCTAGCGAAAGGAAAGGCCATAGGAAAAAGCAAACGGCTCAGTTGTGACTCAAGCGTATTTCGAAGACCGCGTAGTTGCCTTGCTCAAGCTTGCCGGTCGTGCCCGGCTTATTTTCGATGGCGACAATGGCGCTGCCCTTGCTGCCCCCCTGCGCCAGCTTGATGCCGCGCGCCCGGACGCCGCTTGATGGCGCTTCGGGAACGACCGCGACCAGGTTGTTGACTTCGATGCCGCCCTTCTGGCGCTTCGACGCTGCCGTCGCCAGTTCAGCCGCGGCGCTCGAAGCCGAAGAGCTCAAGGCGCACTTTTCAGGATTCTCGCAGCAGTCGCCGCTGATGGCATTCTCCAGAAAATCGATGCGCTCGCGCGACATGATGACCTGCAAGACTTCGGTGCCCTTCTCCTGGTCAAAGCTCACCGGCAGCGTCTTGATCTGTCCCGGTATCAGGCTGATTGCCGTCGCCCGCGCGCACGGGTAGATGACGCGCTTCTCGCCGGTCGGCGTGATGTTGACCATATAGATGTAGCCGTTGAAGTTGCTCTCGTAGCGCACCTGCACTTCATCGCCGGCCTTAAAGATATCGCCCGGATCAACTTCGCGGCCTTCTTTGAAGAACTGCACTCTCATGGCGTCGTTGCGTTTCTTGACGAACAGGGCACGAGTGCGCGTCGCCTCTGTATCGTTGACCTCGGACGGATGGCGCAGCTCAATCGTATCGATCAGCTCTTCGTTCTCCTTGCGGTTGGTGTTCTGGACGAAGATGCCGTCCTCGTCGGTCGAGTGCTGCGACTTGAAGCGAATCTGCCTGGTGTGCGCGACGCTCTGCTTGTTGGCGTCCCGCTCTCTATTGAACGCTTCGAGCGTCTTGACGGCAACGGCGTCTTTGGCGTTGGTCGTCACGTCGGCTTCAGAGAGGTTGCTGGGCAGGACGGTGATCTCGTCGCGGCTGAAGATCACCGTGAAGAAGTCGCGCCCCGAAGGCGGGGTAATCTCCCACCAGCAATCTTTCGGGTCATCAAACTCCGGGCAGAACTTCGGCACGACGTAGGTTTCGTTCTTGTTGACTTCGTTCTTGCCGTCGTTGATGCGCGGGCTAGGGAAGATGACATGCGGCTGGTCAACGATAGTGTTGTTGTTGTCGACGCTGTGATGAATGACGTAGAGGTAGCCGTGCTGATTCGGCGTCAGCGAAAGGCGCAATTGATCGCCGACGCTGAAATTGGTCTGCGCCGCGTCAACCATGCGGCCATCGCCGCCGGCGACACGCTCAAGCAGCTTGTACTTAATCGTCAGCAGCGGCGACAGCTCTTCGCCCTGCTTATTGGCGGGCGGGCGCGCCGCCGTGCGCCGACGCCCGGCCTTAGGCTTGGCCGGCTGCTTGATCGCCACCGGGTCGTCCCAGTAATAGCTGCCGCTGTCGGCGGCGACCGGCACGGCGCTGATGAAGCATTGGAGAAGTGATGCGCTAACTAGAAGCGTGAGCAATGCGATGCTGAATAATCTTGTTTTCATAAGCGACTCCTGATCTAAGGTTTGCTACGAGACCGCAAATAGTCCTGGATTTTCGGGTCGTCGGCGGCAATCGCGCAGCGGATGCCAATCAGCAGCCTCGGCAAGCGATCTTTGGGAATTTCAACGGGCAGGCTGCCGCGGAAGGTCGTGCGCGCTTCGTTGAGCGGCGAATGCATCGAAGCGCCGCGCACGATATGCGCCTTGCCATAGTCGGGGTTCGGCACCTGATTGCCTTCGTAAGGGGAGAAAGTCCCATCCACCCATTCACCGGCGTTTCCCGCCATATCGAAAACCCCATACGGGCTAACGTCGGCGGCGCTGGTGCCGCCGGTTGAAAGGTGCGGCTCTTCACTGCGACCGATGTTGGCGCTGCCGGCATTCCCTTGATCGCCCCACGGGTAGATGCGTTTCTTTTGCGTCTTCCAATCCCACGAAGCCGCCTTCTCCCACTCCGGCTCGGTCGGCAAACGCTTGCCGGCCCACTTGGCAAACTCGGCGGCGTCGTCATAGGTAATACCGATGACGGGTAGCTTCGGGAACTGGGTCACATAGTTCGGATCAACGGCGGTCACAGGGTACTTGCTGCCGCGCTCTTCATCGCAAAAGCGCTTGTATTGGGCGTTTGTGACCTCGTATTTATCGATGTAATAAGCCGGGAGCTTGACCTTATGGGCGGGCCGCTCGTCATCTGGGCCTTTGTCGTCGCCCATGATAAATTCGCCTTCCGGCACCAGCACCATCGGGCCGTTGTAATCGATCTCCAGTGGCAGCATCAGTGCTTCGACGGTTTGCTGAGCCCCTTTGTTGCCCGTCACCGCGGTCGTGAAGTCCGAAAATCCGTCCTTCGTCACTTTAATCAGCGCCTGACCGGGCGTGATGTCTGCGACTTTCAGTGTGCCGTACGCCGCCACGGTGCCGCGACTGGTGTCATTGACGAAGACCTGCGCGCCCGGCGGCGCGTTCTTAAAGGTCAGCGTCATGCCTGACCCGCCGCGTGGAATCAACAGGAAGGCGACAACGCCGATAACGATGACGGCGGCGATCACCGCGATCAGCATGACAGGTTTGCGGCGCGGCACTTCGCTGGTGACAGAGGATTGATTCGATTGGGTCGCCAGCGGCGTGAGCGGCGTGGTCATGTCAATCGGCGGCGGCAGGTGCGCCATATCGGGCTTAGTCGTCGGCGCCTTCGGCAGCGCGTCGGCAGTCTGCGGCTGCGGGTTGATGTCCGCCGGCTGCGTCATTGGCGTTGTGCCGGGGCCGCTCTGCACCGTCGAATGAGCGTCCATCACAAGGGTAGCGTCTTGCGGGCTGGGCGCTTTGCCGTCGGTCAGATTGCCGGTCGCCCAGACCATGGTCTTGCCCTCGGTGGCTTGATCGGCGATCGGGCGCGTCAAGCCTTTGCCGAGCATCTGTGTCCCGCCGGTGGTTGCCGTCAGCAGCGCATCGGCGAAATCCTTGGCGTCATCAACGCGCTCGCCGGGCTCGCGTGCCAGCCCCTGCATAACGACGCGCTCGACGGCCTCGCTGACCTGCGGAGCGACGGCGCGCAGCGGCACCGGCAGCCCGGTGATCCGCTTCATCATCACCGCCTGCTGATTGTCGCCGACAAACGGCAGCTTGCCGCTCAGCATCTCGTAGACGATGATGGCCAGGCTGTAGATGTCCGAGCGCCCGTCGAGGTTTTCGCCGAGCAGTTGTTCGGGCGACATATAGACCGGCGTGCCGAGCACGAAGCCTGTCTTGGTCAGGTTATCGGCGCTGTCGTCGGCGACGCTTTTGGCGATGCCGAAGTCGAGGACTTTGACATAATCGCTGTCCGTGCCCTTGCGCGTGATCATGACGTTGTCAGGCTTGAGGTCACGGTGGACGATGCCGAGCGCGTGGGCAGCGGCGAGCGCTTCGGCGACCTGATAAGTGATGTGCGCGACGCGGTCAACCGGCAGCATGCGATGGTCGGCGATGATGCCCGATAGCGGTCGCCCGTCAATGAATTCCATCGCCAGGAAGAGCAGCCCGTTTTCGGCCTCGCCGAAGTCGTAGATGGTGATGGCGTGCGGATTATCGATGCGGCTGGCCATCTTGGCCTCGCGCTTGAAGCGGGCGAGCGCCTCTTCGCGCCCCGAAGTGATGGGGGCCAACAGCTTGATGGCGCAGGTGCGGCCCATCTCTGTGTGGACGGCCTTGTAGATCGAGCCCATGCCGCCCTCGCCGATCTTTTTGGTCATGCGATAGCGGTTATCGAGCAGGCGGCCAAGCATCGGGTCGCCGGTATCGGCGACCAGCTCGGTCTGATCGCTCGGGCAAGCGGTGTAGCGATCATCGAACGTCTGGCTGCATAACGGACATCTTTTCATGGCTGAGTGGCAAGCTATACCAGCGCATGGGCTTTGTCAAGATTCGCGCCATTGCCCAAGTTTTAGAGCGGATTTCGATTGCGTCATCGCCCCTACATCACTCCGCAACTGACTTTGTTACTTGATTCATTGGCGGCAGAGAAGTTATTCTAAAAGGGCTTCATACCTTTGAAGCACCGTGAAGCACCAAACCCAGTAACAGATTTGGACGCGCAGGGGCGGGCCGATTCCTGCGCCTGAACGTTTCGGTAGACCAGGATGGGCAATAAGAAATCCTCTCTCGTCTCGCGCCGGCAGGCGTTGAAATCACTGGCCGCCATCACGGCTGGAACTTTAATCAAACCGACTTCGCTGTTTGCCAACAACGTCCGCAGCAAGACGCGCTTTGCCGTCATGGGCGACTTCGGCACCGGCGGCAGCGACGAAGTGACCATTGCCCGCAAGATGGCCGAATTCAACCGTGATGCACCCTTCGAATTCATTTTAGGCGCCGGCGATAATATCTACCCGAACGGCGCCGGCCACCTGTTCGTCCACAACTTCGAGCAGCCGTTTGCCGACCTGCTGCGCGAGGACGTGAAGCTCTACACCGTGCTTGGCAATCACGATGTCGAAGCGGGCCGCCGCGACCAGATGCATTACCCGCTGTTCAACATGGGCGGAGCCAATTATTACATGTTCGGGCGCGGCAATGGTCTCGCCGATTTCTTCATGCTCGATTCGACAGACTTCGACAATCAGCAAACGACCTGGCTCGAAAACCAGTTGACGCAATCAAAAGCGCTGTGGAAGATCGCCGTCTTTCATCACCCCATCTACTCGTCGGGCAAGAAGCATGGCTCGGATACGCGGCTGCGCCAGAGGCTGGAGCCGCTGTTGAAGAAGCACCACATCCAGGTCGTCTTCTCGGGCCACGATCATGTTTATGAGCGACTGAAGCCGCAGGACGGCATTCAATACTTTGTCAGCGGCGGTGCCGGCAAAGTCCGGCGCGGCGACATTCGCGCCGACAGCACGATCAGCGCCGCCAGCTATGACGACGACAATCATTTCATGGTGATTGAGCTGGAAGAAAAACAGATCGCCTTCAAGGCCATCAACAAGGACGGCACGGTCATCGATAGCGGCGTCATCCGCCAGTCCGAGAGCGGTTCTTAGACAAGCCTGGAGCGGATTTCAATCGGGTGTAGCGCAAGGCGGATAGCTTGCACAGCGACTCACGCAAGCTATCCGCCTTGCGCTACATGGCAAACCCAATTGCAAGCCGCGATAGTGCGGCAGCCAATCATTCGTAAAGCAAGTAGGGCTTGCGGCGGGCGGCGAAATCTTCGAGCCCTGCCCGCCAGCTTGCCTCGATCTCGCCCGCCGAGCGCGCTTCTTCAATCATTTCGCGGATCGTCGCGCCGCCGTTGATCACATCAAAAGGCAAGCGGTCATGGACATACTCGTAGGGCGGTGTTTTCCAGGCGAACGGCTCGGGGTAAAGCTCGCGAATCGCCGCGATGATGGCAACGCCGCTCAGCACAGGCCTGAAGGTATCGCGGTCGGTGACGTGAAGTTGCAGCCCGCCGCAGCGTTCGCCCGCGAACTTATGAAAAGTCGGCTCGAAGTGCAGCGGGCGCAGGACACAGCCCGGCAGATTCGCTTCACTCAAGCGCTCGACCAGCCGGCGCGGCTCGATGTAAGGCGCGCCAATGATCTCAAACGGGCGGGTCGTGCCGCGCCCTTCTGACACCGCCGTGCCTTCAACCATCACCATGCCGGGATAGACCGTCGCGGTGTCGGGCGTCGGGATGTTCGGCGACGGCAATACCCACGGCAGCCGCGTCTCGTCAAACCACATCGCCCGCCGCCATCCCTGCATCGTCACGACTTCAAGGTCACAGCCGATGCCGAACGCTTGATTGAACATCAAAGCCAGCTCCCCGACTGTCATGCCGTGTCGCATCGGAATCGGGTACATACCGACGAACGAGGCGTACTCGGTTGCGAGCAGGTTGCCTTCGATCTGAAGACCGTTAATCGGATTGGGGCGGTCAAGCACAACGAAGCGAAGGCCGGCGTCGCGCGCCGCCTGCATCGCCAGCGCCATCGTGTAGATGAAGGTGTAGACCCGCGTGCCGACATCTTGAACGTCGAAGACCAGCGCGTCCACCTTGTTGAGCATCTCCGTGGTCGGCTTGCGGGTTTCACCATAGAGCGAATAAGCAGGCAGGCCGGTGCGCGAGTCGCGAAACGATTGCCACTCGATCATGTTGTCCTGAGTCTCGCCGCGTATGCCGTGCTGCGGCCCGAAGAGCGTCGTCAGGTGGATGCGCGGGTCATCAAAGAAGATATCCGCCGCGTGCGCGAAGCCCGAGTTGATCGAGGCCGGATGCACGATGAGGCCGACGCGTGCGCCGGCGAGCAAATCGAGCCGCGATTCAAGCAGAACTTCTAATCCGATTTTGACGCTTGCCGTTTCTGTAGAGTGATTCATCGCCTGTCCTGTTAGAGCCGCCTGCCGGTGATCAAAACGCTACCCGGCGAGAGTGCCGGGCGGTTGGCTTGAACCTCTGTGAAGCCGACCTGTCGCATCCACTGCGCATATTCGCTGCCGTGATAGCAGCTGGCGTTTGAAGTGAGCCGAAAGAACAGCGCGGCGCCATCGCCAGAGGTTGGCTTCTGATCCTTTGCGGGTGCTTCGATCTCCCAGATCGCTGCGGTCCCCGCCGCGGTCAATGAATCAAAGGCGCGGCGCAGGATGCTGATATTCGTCTCTTCGGTGAAATGATGCAGGATGTTCGACAGCAACACCACGTCGTTGTCGCTGCCATAATCATCGGCCAGCAGGTCGCCGGGGCGATGCTCGACGATGTCATCGATCCCTGCGGCGCG
>JBJMGU010000100.1:0-7631 GCA_045807765.1 Blastocatellia bacterium | reverse complement strand
TATAGAGCAGTTGTCACTTGTCTGTTGCTCGTTGACTTAAAATCCGCAACTGACAAGTGACAACTGCGATTAGTTTTTCTGTCCGTAGGGGCGCTGTTTCCCTTCCCTGGCTTCCTTGAAGGCGCCGTTTGCGATGTCGCCCATCTCTATCGCCTTGTCGTATTCGGCGAGCGCATCATTGCGGAATTCCTGAAAGTCGTAGATGCGGCCAAGCAGGACATGGCTCCATTGGATGAGCCATTTTTCGGATTCGGGCGAGGCGGCGTCAATGGCTCGATGGTAAAGCTTGATCGCCTGCTCGAAGCGGTCATGCTGCGCCTGGATTTTGTCGTTTTCGTCCGCTTTGGGGTCAAGCTCGACCGCCGAGGGCGTCGAGCTAACCACCTGCGCCAGCCCGTAAAGCGCCCGCGCGTTATTCGGGTCTGAGGCCAGTACCGATTCAAGAATGCCACGCGCTTCGGCGAACTTTTTTTGACGAATCAGATCATCCGAGGCGAGCATTTTTTTCGCTACCGGCACGCCCGTTGGTTCGGCTGTCGGTTCATTCTTGCGAGCATTACGAGCCGCTGCCACGCGCGCAACGACAGGCTCGAATTCTTTGGCGCGCGTCGCCTCGCGCTCAAACTTCACGGTTGCGACCATTTGATCAATGAAAGTTTCAAGGCTCAACCCCACAGCTTCGAGGTCACGCAGTGAGCTGTAGAAGTGGAACGTCAGCACGGCGCCGCGCAGGTATGCCTGAGCCAGATCGAAGGTCGCGTCGTCCTCCGTGTAAGGAGGGCCACCGGCCATCGCCCGCAGCCGCTTCAGCCGCGCCTCTGCCGCCTGGGCCAGCGATTCTCGCAGCACCAGGTAGACGCTCGAACTATACGGCTTCGCCGCCGTCGGCACCGCCGCCACCAGCTTGCTGATCGGCTCTTTATAATCGAGGGCGAATTTCAAATGGCGCTCAATCAGCGGGTCGGTGACAAAACGGATCATCGCCTGGCGCACACCATCGATGTTGTAAAGCCGAGACGGGCCGACGATGACAATATAATCGTCGCCGACGCGCCGCGTCAGCAGGTCGTCTTTCTGGTTAAGAATGTCGCCACGCACAACTGATGTATTCATCGCCAGCAGTGGATCGGCGACGACGAAGACTTGGCGCGAGCGATTGCGCGCCACGACCGTCGGATTCTGCTTCTTGCGCCGCGTGTCCGTGTCGGTCGGCGTGATAACCAGCGGGCGCATATTGATGATCGTTTCGGGGCTGGCATGAAAGTATTCGAGTGTTTGATAGATCAGCTCGCCAACCGGCTGGCGGTAAGCCGTCGCATAGGCATCGGCGACCTGCATATACTTCGCGACAAAATTCTTGATGCCGCTCGTCAGGTAAAACTCGCGCACCAGCTTCTGAATCGTCGGCTCGGTTTCTCTTTCTCCGACACTCAAGAGCGATTGCAGCTCTTCAGGCAGAATGATGCCTGCCGGCGTGTGGACATTGAATGCCGGCGGCGCCGTCATCAGCAGGCTCAAGGCGGCGTAGCGCGTCGCATCGGTCATCTCGTCAACCCCTGGGCGGCGGTGCGCTTTGTAAAAAGCCGAGAGCCGCGCCCGCAACTGCGGATCGATATTTCCCAGGTCTTTGCGAAGCTCGGCGCGCAAAGGCGACAGCGGCAGCCCGCCAGTCTCGGCATCGAATCCGGCGACGTTGATGGCCGCCATCACAATGAGCGTGCGCGGGTCGGATTCGATGCGGACGTTGACATCGGCAGGCAGAATGAAACCTGCCGACTGAGACTGGTTCGATGACACCCCGCCCGGCTTGTCCTGCGCCAACGCAGACAAAGCCATAGTTAAACAGAGAAGAAAGGCCAAGAGATTGTGCTTCATAGGTAATAGGATAGCTGTGACCGGAAAAACTGGTCAATCATTTAAAACCGATCAATGAAATGTTTAGAGGGCGCGTTCAAACGCCGCTACAATTTCTCGGCAACCGACTTGGCCTGCATGAAAAGCAACAGGTAGTCACGCCCGCCGGCCTTCGAGTCTGTGCCCGACATATTGAAGCCGCCGAATGGGTGCACGTCGACGAGCGCGCCCGTACACTTGCGGTTCAGATAGAGGTTGCCGACATGAAAGTCGCGACGCGCCTGCTCTAAACGCTTACGCTCGCGGCTATAGACCGCGCCGGTCAACCCAAACTGCGTGTTATTGGCGATGTCGAGCGCCGCCTCGAAATCCCTGGCGCGAAACGCCGCGAGCACCGGCCCGAAGATTTCTTCCTGCGAGATGCGCGCCATCGGGTCGACGTCGCCAATCACTGTCGGGCGGATGAACCAGCCGTGCTGATCATCACTGTGCGGCCCGCCGCCCGCAAGCAAGCGGCCCTCGCCTTTGCCGATCTCGATGTAGCTTGAAATTGATTGATAGGCGCTGCGGCTCGCCACCGGTCCCATCCAGTTCTCCTGCTCGCGTGTCGGGCCGACCCGCAGCTTGCCGGCGCGATCCGCGACACGCTCAAGCAACTTGTCATAAACCTCATCAACGATGACAACCCGCGAGCAGGCCGAGCACTTCTGTCCCGAAAATCCGAACGCCGAGCCGGTCACGCCTTCGGCCACTTCGTCGAGGTCTGCCGTTTCGTCTACAACGATTGTGTCTTTGCCGCCCATCTCGGCGACGACGCGCTTAATCCAGAGCTGGCCCTCGGCGGTCTTCGAGGCCAGCTCGTTGATGTGCAAGCCGACTTCCTTCGAGCCGGTAAAGGCGATAAAGCGCGAGCGCGGGTTGCCGACCAGGAAATCGCCAATGCGCCCACCGCTGCCCGGCAGGAAGTTGACGACGCCTGGCGGCAGCGAGGCTTCTTCAAGTAACTCGACAAAGCGCGCAGCGATCACCGGACTGTCGCTCGACGGCTTGAGGACGACCGTGTTGCCGGTCACAACCGCCGCAAGCGTCATGCCGGCCATAATCGCCAGCGGAAAATTCCAAGGTGGAATGACGATACCGACGCCGAGCGGCACATAATACAACTCGTTCTGCTCGCCCACGAGCGGCGTCAGCCCATGCGAGCCGCCATAACGAATCATCTCGCGGGCATAGAACTCTGCGAAGTCAATCGCCTCGGCAACGTCGGCGTCGGCTTCGACCCATGATTTGCCGACTTCCAGCACCATCAGCGCCGCGAACTCGGCTTTGCGCCAGCGCAGCATTGCCGCGACCTTCAACAGATAGCGGGCGCGCACTTCCGGCGCGACAAGCTTCCATTCCTTGAACGCGGCGGTAGCGGCCTCAATCGCCTTGTCGGCCAGCTCGACCGTCGCTTTATGAACGAGGCCGACGACGTCTTCATAGTTCGACGGATTCGGCGAAGCCAGCATATCGCCGGTCGTGTAGCGTTTGCCGCCGATGACGAGCGGATAATCGCGGCCAAAGGTCGCTTCGACATTGGCAATCGCTTCGCGCATTACCGCGGCGGCGCGCTCGTTTGAAAAATCGGTGAGCGGCTCGTTTTGAAAAGGAGGAAGCATAGAGAATTCCTTTCGGTTGTCGGGCGTATCAAGTCAGCCTTACAAGTTATCAATGCGCCGCAACACGCGTCAACTTCGCCGCAAAGGAATCGCCCGCCTGCAATCTCAGCGTGGTTTATCAGTAGTATTCGCCGAGCCTGTTTTGCTATCATCAACTATGTGCGGAGACGGAATCTTTTGAGCTGTTGGTAAAGGAGTAGACGAGATTGGTTAGCCGCAAAGCCTCAATTCTGCAATACGCACTTGCCATGTTGCTGCTGCTGGCCGCGCTCGCCAACCCGGCGGCGGCTCATCAGAACCACAAGCGGCAGGCGTTCGAACGCAGCACCAACGATCCGTCTACAGGCTCGACTAGACTAACGCAGAGAGACCGCCAGGAGATATTTAGCGAAACCTGGGCAACGATCAACGAGAAGTATTACGACCCCTCTTTTAATGGAGTCAACTGGCGCGCGGTGCGCGAACAGTATCGCCCGGTCGTCGAAACGGCACGCAGCGACGAAGACTTCTACACCGCGATGAAAAAGATGGTCGGTGAGCTGCGCGACGCCCACACGCGCTTCGCGACGCCGCGCGAACGCATGGAGCGCGAGCAGCTCAAAGCCATCACCGCGGGTGTCTCAATCGCCGAGGTTGAAGGCAAGCCGGTCGTTGTCAGCGTCGAGCCGAATTCCGAAGCCGCGCACATGGGTGTTGAAGTCGGCATGCTGGTTGTCGCCATCGAGGGTAAGCCGGTGGCCGAAAAAATCGCTGAAGCGCAGGCCCGCGTCGCCGGCACTTCTACGGAGCGCGCCGTCAAGCTGCGCATCTACCGCCAACTGGTCGAGGGCGAGCCGGGCACCCCGCTGCATTTGACGCTAGCGCGCTCGGATGGATCGCCGCTCGAAGTCCGCCTGACGCGCCGCATCGTTTCCGATGTTGCCCAGGTGATCGCGCGCCGGTTAGGGACGGGCGTCGGTTACATCAAGCTGACATTGTGGAAATCGCCGGCGCATAAAGAATTCAAGCGGGCGCTGGACGGCTTTAAAGACGCCCCAGGCATCATCGTTGACCTGCGCGGCAACCCCGGTGGTGAAGCTCAAGAGGTCGTCAAGATCGCCGGCTCTTTCTTTAACACGCGAGTGTCGTTTGGTCAGTTCGTGTCGCGCAGCGGCAAAAGCCTCAGCCTCTATACGGATCGCGACGATCAGTTTTATAAAGGCCCGGTAGTGATCCTGGTCAATGAAGGATCGGGCAGCGGCTCGGAGTTGTTCTCGGCAGCGATGCAGGAGAACGGTCGGGCGGCGGTGGTGGGCCGGCAGAGCTGCGGCTGTGTGCTGGGAATTTCGCACTTCAAAAAGTTGAAAGGCGGCAGCGAGCTTGCGGTCAGCGAATTGAAATACATTTCGCCGCAAGGGCATCGCATCGAGGGCGTCGGGGTCACGCCCAACCAGGCGGTGCCGCTGACGCTGGCCGACCTGCAACACCACCGCGACGCGGCGCTCGAAGCCGCCGAGGCGACGCTGCAAAAATCGAGCTTGAATACCCGCTAAACCACGCCTACCGCGCCGCGCCGCGTGCCGCGCCGGCCTTCGGAAAGCTCACCATATTGGCGATCATGCGATACGCGCCGGGGACTCCCACGGGCAACTGGCGAAACCACGCATAGCCTGTGTAAATGTAATATCCTTTACCGACCGGCACGATCAACTCACCGCCGCGCTTCTCTTCCTCATTCGCATCATGCGAAGCCAGCAGTGGCTTGTACTGCGCATCCCATTCACTGAAGAAGTAGGTGCCGCGCTCCTGCACCCAACCGGCGAAATCGGCTTCGGTGATCTTGTTCGGGTAATTGAAGAGCGGATGCGAAGGATCGAGCAGCGTTACAGGCGCGGTCTCGTCCGTCACACGGTCGGGCATTCCCTGTTTCATCTTCACAGGGTATGGCGTGAAGTTGCCGGCGGCAATCTCGTTCTTGTTGTACTGCACGATCAACGTCCCGCCTTGCTTCACATAATCAAGCAACCGCGTGTTGTTGGCGATTACGTCCGGGCGCACTTCGTAGACCCGTATCCCTAAGACGATCACATCGTATTTGCTCAAATCACCGGAGGCCAGCTCACGAGAATCGAGCGTGTGCACGTCCACATCCATGCGTTTCAAGGCGTTGGCAAAGTCGTCGCCGGCGCCTTCGATATAGCCGACACGCAATCCCGGCGCGACCTTCACGTTGAATGACAACGCTTTGGTCTCGGCGCGCCGGGCGATGAGACGCGATTCGATGTGCGGGTAGGCGATGCGCTGATAACTATCGCGATATTCATGTCCGTCCGCCGTCTGTGCCACCGCAACGATGTGGCGCGAATCGCTGGCAGAAGCCGGGGCCGTCACCGTAAAGGTGAAGCTTTGCTGCTCGCCTTCACGCTTGAGATCGAAAGCGGCTTCGGCAGGCGCAAGCGTCCAGCCTTTAACTTTGCGCAGGCTGACCACGCCGCGTGTGCCCTCCTTCTGGTTGTTGGTGACCGTAAGGTTGATCTCACGCGCCAGTGGTTTGTTCGATTGCGGGTAGACCAGAAGCGCCGGCGATACGGCGAGCGAAATCGCCAGCGCGACCTTTAACTCGCGGCGAATTTCGCCAAGTGCCTTGTCGGCAAAGCGAAACTGCGCCGGCTGATTGATGACGACCGGCTCGCCGGCTATCTCTAACTCGACGGTTGCGCTGACCACAGGCGGCGCAACCGGCTCTATGCCCGTGCCGCCGGCACCGGGCTCGAACATATCGCCTTTGCGCGGGTTCTTGAGCCAGTAGGGTTCGGTCGCTTCAGCATCAGCGGCAACCGTGACTTTGAAATCGCGTTGCGCCGCCAGTCTGCCGTCTGTCGTCGTCGCGCTCTCCTTCTGCATCTGGGCCGTCCAACCCTGCGGTTGATTGAGCGTCACGCGGCGCACTTGCGCTCCGGCATCGCTGTAAACCTGTATGCTGATGGCAAAAGCTTGGCCGGGCGTAACCATCTCGTCGTCGGCAAGACAATCAACCACCGCGCCTTGCGAGCGCGCCAGCGCGTCGCTGAAATCCGCCTCTTTCTGGTTGAGCAGAAAACGTGTCGCGTATCGCTCGTCCTCCGACAGGTTCATCTCTGCCAGCCAGGCTTCGAGCGCTCTTAGCTGATGCAGGCCGCGGGCAATAATCGGTGTCACCGTTGATGGCGTGAGTGGATTGTATTTCGCCAGCGCTTCATCAGCCGCCTGCTGAATTTCGACGAGCGCCGGTCGCAACTGTGCCGCTGCCTGTCCCGCCGCGTCGGCAATGCCGGTCAGCTTGATATCGAGGCCATCGAAGATATCCTTCTCATCCCTGGCCTGACCCACAGCGCTTTCGACCAGGCGCAGGCGTGAGTATTGTGGGCCGCGTCGTTCAATGGTTCCCTGATCTTGCGAGCGGTGCTGGCTGCGCCCCTGCGCGGCGATCTCGTAATAACTGCGACCAAGCAGCGGGTCGAACTGACCACGGTTGATTGATAGCGTCGGCGCGGGTGCCTCCTGGCCTCTGTTCAACTCTTCGCGAGGCGGCACGCGGACATAAAGCTTCTTTGCCTGCCACGGGCGCAAGCCTTCCTTGAGCTGTTCGGGAAACCGCGACGGGTCGGCGGCGGCGCGATAGGCTTCAGGGGTCAGGATGCCGGAAGCTTGATGATGCCCGTGCCCGTCAAGCGGCGTGCCCGACCACGCCGAAATAATCACCAGAGGCCGGAAGGTGCGAATGACGCGCACCATATCCGACAGCACGGCTTCACGATTCCACTTCGCGAACGCTTCCTGCGGAGACTTGCTGAAACCGAAATCAAAGGCCCGAGAGAAATACTGCTGCGCACCATCTATGCGCCGCGCCGCCAAAAGTTCTTCGGTGCGGATCACGCCGAGCGTCTCGTACAGCTCAGGGCCGATGAGATTCTGCCCACCATCACCACGCGTCAAGGAAAGATAAGCGGTGCGCGCCTGACGGCCACGCGCCAGATAAGCGAGCAGGCCGCTGTCTTCGTCGTCGGGGTGCGCTCCGGTATGCAGGGCGCTGGCAATCGTTCCGAGCCGTTTGAGCGCCTGCCCCAGTCCCGCCGCGCCACGATCTTCGGCGGCGCG
>JBJMGU010000099.1:0-7934 GCA_045807765.1 Blastocatellia bacterium | reverse complement strand
GGTGAAGATGACGCCGTTAAAGTGCAACTCTTCGCGTAACACACCTGTGAGCATCTTGGGCGATAGCGTCGCCGGTAGATTTTCGGTTTCAATTCGCGGCAAAGCGATATGTGCGCTCATCACGCCGCCGACGCCTTCCTCAATTGCCGCACGGAATGGCGGCAGCTCGATTTGGTCCAGCCGCGCCCGCTCAATGTCAATCGTCGGCAGCTCCATGTGCGAATCGGTCGAAGTGTCGCCGTGACCGGGGAAGTGCTTCGCCGTCGCCATGATGCCCGCCGATTGCGCGCCGCGAATGTAGGCGCGCGCCATGCGCGATACTAGTTGTGGGTCGCTGCCGAAAGAGCGAATGTTGATGATGGGATTGCGCGGGTTGTTGTTGACGTCCACCACCGGATAGAAGTTGACGTGGACGCCGATGGCGCGAGCCTCTTCAGCCGTGATGCGTCCGGCCTGAAACGCTAGCTCAGGGTTACCGGTCGCGCCCATCGCCATAGCGCGCGGCAGGCGCGTTGCGCCGATGTAGCGATAACCGGCGCCGCCCTCGAAATCCGCCGTAAACCATAGTGGCACCTTTACCGATTGTTGCAACTGGTTGAGCAGCAGGGCAACGCCCCCAGGCTCGTGCATGGCGTTAACATCGCCGAGCAGGTGATAGCCGCCGACATGAAATTGATCAATGTCGCGGCGCATCTGCTGATAAGCTTCGCTGGTGTTGGTAAGGAACATGCCGACGGTGGCAGGGATGATGAGCTGACCGATCTTTTCGTCAAGCGTCAGCGATGCCAGCGTCGTTTCGACCCACGACGCCGGCGCGGGCCTGGTTTTGGGTTTCTGCCGGCGATCGGCCAGCGGCGTGGCAAAGACATTCGATACGTTCAAGATGAGCAGGGCAAGCAAGACAGTCTTAATCGTGCGCACGGGTTCCTCATGTCTTCAAGATTTATCGGTCAATCGAAATTGAGCCATAACTCTAGTCAGTCGAGCGCGTGGCGGTCAACTGCGAATGAGGGATACCAAGCGGCGGGTGTATAATTTGACTGTGACGCATCAGGTCGTTATTCAAGCCAACCTTCAAGGGGAACGACGATGAGGCGAAAGCTACTTCTGCTGCTTGCAATCAGCCCTCTTTTGCTGGCGCTCGCTTGCGGGCGCAACGAGAACACGGACCGCGCCGCCGCAAACAGTAATGCCAACTCGAATGCGAGCCCGCCGCCCAGCACGACGGCTCGTAGCGACGGCTGGATCGCGCTGAAGACAAAACTCGCGCTGGTGGCCAACAGCCCGACGAGTGGTTATGAAACCGACGTAGATGTTAAAGAAGGCGTCGTCACGCTGACAGGCAAAGTGGATACTGCGGAAGTCCGCAGTGAAGCTGAGCAGATAGCGCGCAAAATTGAAGGCGTGCGCAACGTCAATAACCAGCTTCAGGTCGTGCCCGAAGCCCGCCGCCAGGAAGTGAACGCAACCGACAACCGCATCAAGGATGAGATTCAGAAGCTGATGGACAGCGATTCAAAGTTACAGAATCTCTCGCTGTCGGTTGATAGCAATGCCGGGGTGGTATCGCTTGACGGATCGGTAGACACCGTCGAGCAGTTGTGGCACGCGGCACAGGTGTTTCGCAAGGTGCCGGGCGTGAAGGCTGTCGTCACCAGCGGCGTGACCGTTAGAGAAGATGTGTCGGCTTGAGTGCAGCGAGCGGTTTAACCTCGATCTAGGCTTTCGAGTTCCGCCGGCGCGAGGCGATTTGTTTTGACGACGCTGTCTTGTGCAAGGCCGTTGCTTGCGTGCGCCCGGCTGGCTTTTGCACTTTCGCCAGCTTCACGGCGCAGGTCGTCTGATTCTTGTGGATCGCCTGCTGGACGCTGCGATAGCCTTTGCGCGTCGGGTCGGCCTCAAAGTGCGCCGGGTCCTTCAATCCATAGCGCCATTTGAAACCGTTTTTGCGCATAACGCTAATGATGCGTCGCCCGCGCGGCGTGATCTGCTTACGGCCCTTTGGCCCGCTTGCGACGCCCGAAATATCCACAGCGAATGCGGCCTCGTGCAACGAGTGGCCGGACGGCAAGGCGTAATACAGGCCGGGGTTGCGAGCGCGGCAGTTTCGATCCTGCGAGCAGCGGTGCAAGCGTGCTTGTTCCGCAGACGAACGCCAGGCGCTGGTCACTTGTGGCTTAATGCCGTCGCGCTTGAGGTCGTGGATCGCTTTTTGATAGCTCTTCGCAATTTTCGGATCAACGAAGCTCTTCGGATGACAGGGAACTTGTCTCGCCAGTTTGCTGTTTCTTTTTGCATTCTGCTTTCTTCCTTCACACGGCACACAGGTGGCGCGGGCTGAGCGAATCGATTTTGTCGTAGCTGTCTCCCTGGCCGGTGCGGTGCTTCTATGTGATGCGGTGGCAAGGCTCTGGGTGGCTAACGCAAAACTGACGGCGACGATGATGATGAAACCCCTAATCCCTTGTGCCATGGCAAGACCTAAGCGAAACCACGGTCCCTGTTCGTTAGTCATGTGATTGGTTCCTGCGAGGGCGTTGGACTATTCCAGAGGGGCTAGTTCTGGTTCAGCCAATAACGCTGGCGTACTCGGCATTCCGCTTAAGAGTATAAACGATAGGTCAAGAGCTGCGGTAGCTGTAAATTCAGTCGCGGGACAAGTTCAGACGATTTCTACCCCGTTCTTGGTAACCCGGCTTGCTTTTTGCTCAGCGGAAATACAAAAAAATCTCGCGGATGCTCTATGACCATCCTATGGCGCGCGCATCGAGGTCGAAGGATAACAGCGGCTGCACGGGCGATAGCCTTGCGTCCGCGCCTGCGACAGCCCCAGCAATTGCTTCTTCTTATCGAGCAGCTCACAGCCGCTTTTGTGATAAAGCTGGTCGGCGGGCGAAACATAAACCATCGCCTCGGTCGTCGAGGGCGGGACAGAGGAGATGGCCGGAATGTTCGGGCCTATGGCCGAAGGCGAAAGCGGCGCAACTCTGCCGGGCTTGTCGGTGGAACTAGTCGCCGGGGCGGTGCTCGTCGAAGCTGTGGCGCTGCTGGAGCCAGACCCCCAAACGCCGCGTTGGCTCTGCATGGCGTCGCGCTCGACGGCGCGAAAATCGCTGCTCATTTTGAACTCTTCGAGCGGGTGCATGAAGGCCAGCCCTTCGCGCAGCAGCTCGTTGTTGAGCAGTGTGCCGTCGCGTGTGTAGACATAGGCGAGTATCTGCCCGTTATCATCTTTATGGGCGCGCGCGGTGTTGGCCGGATCAAACTCCAGGCGGACGTCTTGTTTCAGCGCCGTCTTTTCGACGAAGCTCACGGCGTTCTGTCCGAACTTGCCATAAATCTCTTTTGGCGTTTTGCCATCGGGCGTTTCGATGCCGATCATGCGCACCAGGCCAATGCCTTCGACTTCGAGCGTATCGGCGCGAAGCAAACGAGTGACTTTGTGGAAATCGGTCGGCGGCATTTCGACCGGCGCGACCCGCGCCGGCAGCGGTGCGGCAGTGGCAGCGGTCGCCGTCTGCATCACTTGCGGCGGTTCTTTGTGCCCGAGGCCGCGCGCCACCATGAACCCGATGGCGAAACCTGCGACCAGCGCGACGGCGATATAAATGGCAACGTGACGGCGATCTACACCGATGTTCCAGTGTGGTCTATCGTCTTTCGCGAACGGCGTTGATTTAAGTGGTAACATCTTTACTACTCACTGATGATGCGCGGTAGTCAATCGTCAGGAGCCGGAAGCCGCCGGCGCTGCGGCGAGCGGTGTTTGAAAGCCCGGCTCGACGGCAGAATTCTCGCACCGTGTCTCTAGCGAAGTCAACTGTGTAGTGAAGTGACAGTGGCTCTCACGGCGATGCCACTTGAAGCACGCGGCCATCGCCGTCAACGCGCGTGATCGTTAGCGTCTTCGCAACACATTGCAAAATTCCTCAAAAAACCGAGGATTTCTGATGATTTCCAGTTGCATCTTTCGTTTGACTGTAGTAATCTTCGCGTCGCAGTGAACCCCTGTTTTCGCTGGCTCGTATGGGGCGGCCCAAGCAGGGGTATCTTTTTGGGCGGCATCGCATCGCCGTCTGGACGGCGTAGATATAGCCGCAGCACTGCGACCCGTCGGCACATATGCCGACGCCAATATTCTATGAAGGAGAAAGAGGCATAGCTTAATTATGGCAACTGGAACTGCAAAGAAGAAGATGTCGAAAACGCAACTGGCAACCGAACTGGGCGAAGCCACCGGCACCAACAAAAAGTCGGCGGCGACTTTCCTGGATTCGTTGAATGAGATCGCTTACCGCGAGACCAAGAAGAATGGCGAGTTCACCATTCCCGGCATTGGCAAGCTCGTGGTCAAGAAGACCAAGGCGCGCATGGGCCGCAACCCGAAGACCGGCGAAGCCATGAAGATCGCCGCCAAGACGGTCGTGCGCTTCCGCGTCGCCAAGGCCGCCAAAGATTCGGTGCTGCCGAAAAAGTAAGCGCGCGCACTCCGGCGTTCGCTTGATCCGTAAAGCCGTGTCGCGGTGGCTGCGGTTGAACCGTTCAGCCATCCTCATCGCTATCAAATACTCGCAGCCACCGCGAGCGGCTTCCTTTCTGTATCCCTTGCCCCGACTTCCGCTCAGCGCCGGCACCACTCAAACCTTCTATGTCGTACAAGCAGCCGCGCTCAGTACAGGTTGTTCTCTTTACTGAAACGCCGCGAGGCCGCGAGTACTTGCTCTTGCGCCGCGTCCAAAGTCATGGCGGCTTCTGGCAATCGGTTACCGGCTCGCTTGAAGAGGGTGAAACCCACGCCGAGGCGGCCATCCGTGAGGTCTATGAAGAGACCGGCTATCATGCAGGCAAAGACGACTTGATTCCGCTCGGCATCGTCAATCATTTCGAGATCGCGCCGCCGTGGCGCGTCAGCTACGCCCCTGGCGTGACCCACAATGAAGAGCATTGCTTTGCCCTGGAAGTGGCAAAGGGAGATGTCGTGATTGACCGAATCGAGCACGATGAGTTTTCTTGGGTGGATTACGACATCGCGATAGAGATGATCTATTGGGATAGCACCCGCCGCGCCCTGGCCGCTGTCGCCGACCTGCCGCGTTGATTCCGAAGTGGCGCGACCCTTTCCGTCGTCAATCAGCCACCGTCAAGTGCGTGATTTCAGGAAGAGGTACAGCCCGCCGGCTCCGAATAACAGGTTCGGCCCCCACGCCGCCAGCATCGGCGGCAGCATCTCGTAGCGGCCCATCTGCTCGAACAGCGACAGCATTCCCCAATAAACCAGGCCGATGGCGATGCCGATGGCGACTCCGTAAAGCGCGCCACGTTTGCCGACCGAAAACGCGAAGGGTAGGGCAACAATGACCATCACTAGGCAGGCGAGCGGGAAGGCGATCTTCGCTTGCAGGGCGATGCGCAGGTCGAGGACGTCGAAACCCGCTTGCTGCAAATCGGCGATCTTATGACGCAATTCCGCCAAAGTCAGCGAGCTTGAGCTGCGCACATCTTTCTTGAAATAGTCCGGACGTTCGGCCAGTTGCACGCGTTGCTCTTTGAAAGAATTGTAATAGACCATCTGATCATTATTAAAGCGCCGCTCCCAGCCGTTCTCTAAAACCCACTCGCCGGTTGCATCGTCCCAACGAGCGCGCCGCGCGTAGAGCCGCCTGGTGATGCCGAACGGCTCGCGAGTCAGGTCAATCACGTTCAGCCGCGCGAAGGCATTGCTGCTGCCGTCGAAGTAAGCATAGTTAAAAATCCGCGAATCCTGTCCGAAGAGCCACTGATTGGTCGTTTGATAAAACGTCTGCGGCGGCTCCTGCCCCTTGCGGATTAAGTAGCGCAGGTTGTTCTGACGGCTGTTGGTGAACGGCAGTATGTAATCTTGATTAAAGAAGACGAAGGCCGATAGCAATAGCGAAGCCATCAGCGCCGGCACCGCCATACGATAGATCGATTGGCCCGATGCGGTGAGCGCCACGACCTGACTGGTTTTTTGCAACAGCCCGAAGGTCACCATCACGGCGACCAGCGCCGCCATCGGCGTCACATAGTTGACAATCATCGGCAGCAGGAAGACCAGATAGTTGATGACCACAGACCAGTCGGTGTGATTGCGAGCGATGGCGTCGAGCAGTTGAAAGAGCGTGATGATCAGGAATAGCGCTGAAACACCGCCGAGGATAAAAACAAAAAAGCGCATGAGGTCGGAAAGCACCAGCCGATCAAGCAACTGAAGCAAGCGCAGACGCGGCGCACGCCGCATCCCGCTATTCGCTGCGGGCCGCTGACGAGTTGGTTGATCATCGGCTGGCAAAGGACTGCCAGCATCAACATGCTGCGGATCGCGCGCCGGCAACAGGTATCGCAAGCTGCGTAACAAGGCGAGCGGGTCGGCACCGGGCCGCCTTTGCAGCGCCAGAACCAGCAGGCCGAGCCCACCCATCACGATGTTCGCCTGCCAGATGCCGAGCCACACCGGCACCTTGCCGACGATGGCGGCGTGCTGACCGGACAAAGCCAAAAGGTAATAGCTGATGGTAAAGGCAAGGCCAAGGAAGAGGCCGAACGAGCGGCCCGTCCTCACGTTGCTGATGCCAAAGGCGACGCCGAGCAGTGCAAAGACCAGGCAAGCCGTCGGCAGCGCCAGTCGCCGGTGAATCTCTGCGCGCCACGGGCGTTCGTCCGCCGGCGCCGGCGTGAAATTGACGAGCCGGCTCCAGGTCATCTCTTCAACCGCCGTCGCCTCTCTGTCCAGGCCCATGTCATCTTTGTTATCGCTCGGTGCCTCGATGCCGAGGGTCATCTGGGCGAAGCTGTTGGTGCTGTATTTATCCTGTTGGTTCTTCTTTCTTTTTTCGCGTGATTCGCCGTCCGCGCTCGCCGCCGTTGCATCGGCGGGCGCAGCGGGGCGCGATTCTTTCGCATGACTGCCTGGTTTGCTTTCGGCTTCCGAGTCGGGCGCGGCTGACCGTGCCGTCTGGTGAGCCATGCCTTTCTCAAGATAAAGCTCAGGCATATCCGAGCGCACGCCTTGACGCAGCGCACCTGTGTTGGCAGTGACAATCGTCATCTCGGAAGGGTCTTGCCCGAGATCAACCAGGAAGACGTTGCGCCACTGGTTGCGCGCATGGTCAATCTCTTCGATATAGAGAACTTTTTGCGGAATGCTTTCTTCAAAGACGCGCGGCTTGATTTCGGTGTTCAACCCTTGGAAGACGAGGCTCTGATTCGACTTCAGGTCTGTGAGCTGTCTAACGCTTCGCGGCAGCCATGAAAAAGTCAGGTAAAGCATGAGGGCCGTGACGATTACCCCCACCGCCATGACGGGCCGCAGCATGCGCGTGCGCGGTAAGCCACTGGCGCCGAGCGCGATGATTTCGCTGTCGCCTGACATTCGGCCCATGCCGACGAGCACACCCATCAATAAGGAGATCGGCAGTGTGAAGACCAGGATTCCAGGGATTAATGCCGTCAGCAGTCGCGAAAGAGCCTGCATCGGCAATCCATTTCGTGAGGCGACAACGAGTAGCTCCGAGAAACGGCTTGCTTCATGGAAAAAGATGATCGCCGTGAGCAGCAACAAGCTGAGCAGCAAGTATGGGACGATTTCGCGAATCAGGTAGCGATCAATCAGGCGCAACATCACCAGCGAGTCTATCACGCGCTTCATGACGGCAGCAAGAACGCCTATCAATCACCATCAACCGGGCATCGCGCCGCTACGCGTTGCTCGCGGCATCTGCCAACATGAAGAATTCAAGGCAGACCAATAACATTAGCCGCCGAATCCGGCGCCGTTTTGACTGAGTCATGCCCAGTAAAAGAGAGAGCCTCCTTTGTGATAAGAATTTGGGTGCTTAAATCCAATTCCCACAAAGGAGGCTGTTTATGCGTCTCAAACGCATCAGCAAGTTTACACGAGCCGTGTCTAAAGGACT
>JBJMGU010000098.1:0-3837 GCA_045807765.1 Blastocatellia bacterium | reverse complement strand
GCTGCTCAGGCCGGGCATGTTCGCGCGCGCCGAGATTGTTTCGAACCGCCAGGGCACGGCGCTGATGGTTCCCGAAAAGGCGGTTGTATCGCTCGCCGGCATCAACAAAGTTTTCGTGCTGGACGGCGATCATGCCACCGAGCGACAGGTGAAGCTCGGCGCGCGCGACGGCTCACTGGTTGAAATCATCGAAGGCGTCAAGCTCGGTGACCGCGTCGTTACAACCAACGCTGACCGCCTGCACGATGGCGCGGTCGTTTCGGCATCCTGAGGGCTTATGCAAAAGTTAGCAGAGATATGTATCAAGCGCCCTGTGTTTGCGACCATGATCGGCGTCGCGCTAATCGTCGTCGGACTGTTCGCTTATCTGAAGCTCGGCGTTGACCTCTTTCCGAAAGTCGAGTTTCCGACGGTCACGATAACCACCGTGCTGCCGGGCGCGTCGCCCGAAGAGGTCGAGACACAAATCACCAAGCGCGTCGAAGAAGCGGTCAACACCATCGAAGGCATTGACGAATTACGCTCAGTCTCTGCCGAAGGGGTGTCGCAGGTCTTTATCACCTTCGTGCTGGAACGCCCGGCGGACAGCGCCGCTTCTGATGTGCGCGACCGCGTCAACCGCATCCTCCGTGATCTTCCCGAAGACGTCGAGCCGCCGGTGATTGAAAAGCTAGACGTAGACGCCGCGCCGATCCTTTCTATCGCGGTGTCGGGCAAACGTAGCTTGCGCGAGATTACAGAGGTCGTTGATAAGCGCGTCAAGCAGAACATCGAGTCTATGGGCGGCGTCGGTCAGGTGCGCTTCATCGGCGACCGCAAGCGCGAAGTGCAGGTCTATCTCGATCCCGACAAGCTGCGCGCCTACAACCTGGGCGTCGATCAGGTAAGGCAAGGACTGGCTTCTCAAAACGTCGAGATTCCCGGCGGGCGCATCGATCAGGGCGCGAAGGAATTGACCTTGCGCACGCTGGGTCGCATCGAGCGCGTCGAAGATTTCAACAACCTGATTATCGCCAATGTCGGCGCCGCGCCGATTCGGGTTCGCGAAATTGGTTATGTTGAAGACGGCGTCGAAGAGCCGCGCACCGTCGCCCGCCTGGACGGCGAACAGGCCGTCGTCCTCGAAGTCCGCAAGCAATCGGGCACCAACACGGTTGAGGTTGTTGACGCCGTCAAGCAGCGCTTGCAGGAGATTAAAAAAGATTTGCCGGCGGATTTCCGCGTCCAGATCGTTCGCGACCAATCGGTCTTCATCAAGGGCTCGTTCGAGGCGATTCAAGAACACTTAATTCTCGGAGCGCTGTTTGCCGCGCTGGTCGTGTTGGTCTTTATCCGCGATTTCCGCGCGACGCTGATTTCGAGCGTCGCCATCCCGACTTCAATCATCGCGACCTACGCGATGATGCTCTATCTCAACCTGACGCTCAACAACATCACGATGCTGGCGCTAGTCTTATGCGTCGGCATCGTTATCGATGACGCCATCGTCGTTCTGGAAAACATCTTCCACTTTATCGAGGAAGAAGGTATGGCGCCGATGGAAGCAGCCATCGCCGGCACTAAAGATGTCGGACTGGCGGTCATGGCGACGACTTTTTCGCTGGTGATCATCTTCCTGCCGCTGGCGTTTATGACCGGCATTGTGGGCCGTTTCATGAGCGGCTTCGGCTGGACGTGCGCCTTTGCGATCATGGTGTCGCTGTTCGTCAGCTTCACGCTGACGCCGATGCTGGCGTCGCGCTTCATCAAGCGCAAGCCCGGCGGCCATAAAACGAAAGAGTCTCGCCTCTACCGCTACATTGATGGCCCGTACACGGCGATGCTCCGCTGGTCAATGGCGCACCGCAAGACGGTGATGCTCGGCGCGCTTATCGTCATGCTTTCGACCGGCTGGCTCTTCAAGCACATCGGCGTAGACTTTCTGCCGCAGGACGATCAGTCGCAGATGGAAGTAACGCTGAGACTGCCCGAAGGCACATCGCTGCAAGCGACCGACGCAATGGTGCGCGAGATCACCGACAAGATGCGCGGCGATTTGCCGCAAGGGCTCATCGATCATGTGCTGACGACGGTCGGCGGCGATCAGCAACAGCGCGTCAACCGCGCCTCGATCTTCTTCGAGTTCATCCCGATGGATAAGCGCAAGATCACTCAAGCGCAACTGATCGAAGCGGCGCGCGGCTGGTTCGCCGGGCAGGGCAAGTACAAAGATTATCACCCGGCGGTGATGCCGCCGGCAGCGTTTTCGGGCGGCGGCAATCAGAACGTCGAGATCGTCTACGTCATTCGCGGCCCGGAGATCGCTAAGCTGAAAGAGTACTCGGCGCGCGTTACAGACTTGCTGCGCCGGACGCCGGGCGCGGTTGACGTGGATACTTCTCTCGAAGAAGGCAAGCCCGAAGTGCGCGTCAACATCAACCGCGACAAGGCAAGCGACCTCGGCGTCTCGGTCGGCTCGATTGCTACGGCGTTGCGCACGATGGTCGGCGGCCAGGTGATTTCGTCATATCGCTCAGGCGATGACCGATATGACGTGCGGCTTCGCGTCGACAAGACCTACCGCGATAGCCCCGAAGCGATTGCCAAGCTCTTTGTGCCTTCGATCAAGGCCGGCAATGTTCGGCTTGATAGCGTGGTCGCTCTCGATACAGGCATCGGGCCGGCGCAGATTGATCGCTACAACCGGCAGCGCCAGGCGATCATCACTTGCAACGTGGCGCGCGGCCATGCGTCGTCGGAAATCATCAGCGCGCTGACCACGCAACTGCCGAGCATCGGCCTGGAAGCTGGATACGACGCCGGCTTCAGCGGACGCTCGCGCGAGATGGGCCGCGCAATGGGCGCGTTCCTATTGGCTTTCCTGCTGTCGCTGACGCTGATGTACATGATTCTGGCGGCGCAGTTCGAGAGCTTCATCCACCCGGTGACGATCTTGCTGAGCTTGCCGCTGTCGGTGCCGTTCGCCATCTTCTCGTTGATGGTAATGGGGCAGAATTTTTCGATCATCTATTCGTCCATCGGCGTGCTGATGTTGTTCGGCATCGTCAAGAAGAATTCCATCTTGCAGATCGATCACGCCAATAATCTACGTCGGCTCAAAGGTCTGCCGCGTTACGAAGCGATCATCAAAGCCTGCCGCGACCGCATGCGCCCCATCCTGATGACGACGTTTGCGCTCTGCGCAGGGATGACGCCGATGGCTTTTGGCACGGGGCCGGGAGCCATGTCGCGCCGCTCGGTGGCGATTATGATCATCGGCGGGCAGTTGCTCTGTCTGTTATTGACGTTGCTGGTGACGCCCGTGGCCTATTCACTGTTTGACGACGCGGCGACTTCACCGCGCTGGGCGCGCTTCGGTCGCGCAGTGAGCTGGCCATTAGCCTGGGCGCGCCGCAAAGCGGCGTCGGTGACGTCTTCGTTCCTCGGTCTCTTCAGGTAAGCATCAGAGGTTGACTTTATGGTGAATCATAAACGGTTCTTCTCTCATTGTGTCGTTCGTGGAATGCTATCGCTGACGCTCGCCGTTGCGACCCCGATGGCAACCGCTGCACAGATCGTCAAACTGCCACAGGCGGCGGCGCAAGAGCCGAAGCCTGCAACCATCGAAACGCCAGCCATACCGCGTGTCGGCGTAGACGAATCGCAGGCTTTGGCGCTCACCTTATTCGATGTCGTCAAGCTCGCGTTGCAGAACAACCGCGAAATGGAAGTCGAGCGCGTCAACGTGCAACAGGCCGAATACGACCTGTTTGCGGCGCGTGGCGCGCGTGACCTGACGGTTAGCAATGCGACTTATTACGAGAACCGCACGGTGCCGGTCGGCTCGATTCTGTCCGG
>JBJMGU010000097.1:0-42597 GCA_045807765.1 Blastocatellia bacterium | reverse complement strand
TTGCAACGGGGAGTGGCCTAATCGAACGTATCCCACCAACCGACCTCGGTCTTGGCGTTAATCTCCCTCCGTTGACATCATTGCCTCGCAAGCTTCGTACTTTGTTGGGCTCTGCATACGACCAATTTAATAGATCACATTGGAGGGAAGGTTTTGAAGATGCTTGCCAAGCATTCGAGAATGAGGCAAGACGTTATTTAAAAGCTGGCATTAAGACTCGGATAAAATTCGTCACTAGTAAAGGACCAAAAACTTATACAGACAAACAGATTGATCGTCTCACAATGGGGCAATTAGCTACAGCCTTTTCTCAAATCCACAGTCAGAATCGCTCTGATGCAATAGTCGGCCATGCGCTTAGCCATATCAATCCTGACCGCGTAGGAGTTGTTCATCACAAATCTAAAGCCACAACGGAAAAGCGATTACGCACTAACGTTGGCCAGAATATGTCGATAATCATCGCGGCTATGAAAGAGATGTTATGATTAGTGAGCCGTCTTTAAAGAACTAGCAGGGGTTACAAGAATGGAGCTAACAACAAAGTATTTAATCATAGTTGATAAGAACGCTTCACAAGCCTTCTACAATTTCTGTGAGGGCATTGATTCATTCAAGCATTTACTGGGGAAAGACCCGAATGTCGCTATCGAACAGGATTCTATAATATTTAGGCAGAGTCTCGGATTTGTATATGATGTCAAAACGGGTCAGGTTGAGGGGAAAGAACAGAGGTTCTTCCTCTTGAAGGTGGTATTCAATGGTGAAGAGATTAACCTAGAAGGTTATACAGGGCTGCTAAGAGCCATCAGAAGCATCATCAGGGGGTCGGGCGGACAGCTAGAAACGCTTCGAGATGATGTATCGTTTTACTATTCGAGCAAGTCTTATCCGCTCATTCATAAAATAGAAAATCAAATGCGGAAGCTGATCACCTACTTCATGCTTACTAATGTAGGGAAGGAATGGGTGGCTGAAACTTTGCCGGGCAGCGTTAAAGAGGCTATCGATAAAGGCAAGCGAAAAGAAAAAGAATATGTAGACATTTTACATCGGACAGACTTTATTCACTTGGGAGACTTTCTCTTTAAGCCCTATCAAACCAGAAACGTATCCGAACTATTTGATAAACTGGATAAGGCACAGAACCCACACGAATTGGATTTGAACGATCTTAGAGAGTTCAAACCAAGATCAAATTGGGAAAGGTATTTTTCAAAGGTAGTCAGATGCTCCAATGAATTCCTTAACAAGAAATGGACTGAGCTTTATGACTTGCGCTGTATCGTCGCTCATAGTGCTCCTATAAATAAAACCGACTATGAAAAGGTAGAATCGCTTGTTCAAGAGTTAGGAGAATATTTACAAAATGCGATTGATAATTTAGATAGGGTCTATGTCCCGAAGGAAGAGAGAGAGCAAGTTGCTGAAGTTGTAGTAAGTAACATAAGCGCCGGATATGGCAGCTTTATCTCCCTATGGAAAGATTTCGAATCTAATCTAAGAAAAGTGGCCCTGGAATATGGCCTCTCTCTGGAACCTCGCAAGTACTTGATTCCTACAGATGTCATAAGAAAGCTGCATGAAGGTGGTGTGATTGATAAGAGGTTAAGGGATGAGGCCTATGAGCTAACACAATTCAGAAACCAGCTAGTCCACGATTCAAGCCTTTCGGTTACCCAACAGGAGATAGATAACTATATTGCGAGACTCAAAGCTTTGACACGGGCCTTGACAGGAACTTGGAGAGATGAAGTTCTTAATGCACTACAAGCTCTTGGGGGTAAAGCAACCGTTCCAGAGCTATATAAATTCATAGAAAGCAACACTCTTCGGCAGCTACCAAATACTTGGAAGTCGACCGTCAGGAAAACTCTCCAAATCTATTCATCAGACACAAAGGCATACAAGCAAGGGGAAGATCTATTTGAGCACTTAGGTAAGGCTTACTGGGGTATAAGAACCTCGCCCAAAAAGCTCAAACAGCTAAATCTAGAATAGGACCTTAATTTCCATTTTCTTCTATAGCGGATTGGCTCTGGCTCGCCACATCGTAAGGTGACGGTATGCTGAAACGAGTGCTCGCCGCCGTCTATCGTCGTATGCCGGTGAGTCTGCGACGGGGGATCGTCTTACTGACGCAGTCGCGCTTCACGGTGACGGCGGCGGCGGTGGTCACAAATGAAGCGGGAGATGTCTTGTTGTTGAAGCATGTCTTTCGACCGGGCAGTGGCTGGGGCGTGCCCGGCGGCTTCATCAACCAGGGCGAGCAGGCCGAGGACGCCGTGCGCCGCGAGCTGCGCGAAGAGATCGGCCTTGAGCTTGATCGCGTCGAGCTGGCTTTCGTGCGCACGGTCGAGCACGTCAAGCAACTGGAGATCATCTTTCGCTGCCGCGCCACCGGCACGCCACGCCCGCGCAACATCGAGATTCATCGCGTCGAATGGTTCAAGCTCGACGCGCTGCCCGAAGACCTGCCGCGAGCGCAATGCCAGACCATCCAACGCGCCTTGCAAGATGGAAAGGCATGAGCCGCCGGCCAAAGAAATCGCCACAAAGCCACTAAAGGCACAAAGAAACACAAAGATGATCGTGATTCTTTGTGCTCCTTTGCGTCTTCGTGCTTTTGTAGCGAAGATTATTTTCACAGTCGCGGCGCGGCGGGCTTGAGCGGCGCGGCCCAGGCTTGTGCGCCTTTGACCTTCAGCTTGCGCTTATAGACTTTGTCGCCGCAGGTTGCAAACAGCGTGTCAAAGTTCTCGCCGCCGAATGTAAGGTTCGACACTTTGCCATTCGGCGTCGGGATGATGGCGTTCACCCGGCCCGCTTGATCGCAAACCTGTATGCCCATTCGCGTCGCGACATAAAGCCGCCCGTCGCGGTCTACGCGCATGCCATCGGCGCCGCTGTCGTCGGCGTTGTCGGGTACGTGCAGCCAGTAATAACGCTGCTTGTAAGCGAGCCTGCCGTCCGCCTGAATCTGATAGCTGTAGACCCAGTGCGAGCGCGAATCATCAACGTAAAGCAACGTCTGATCAGGCGACAGAGCGATGCCATTGGCATAGCCGAGCCCTGTGTCTATGACCTGTTTTTCGCCGTTCGGTTTAATGAGCCATACCTTGCTCGGCTCGCCCACGTCGGGGTTCGTGGCGTAGACGTTACCGCTGTTGGCAACTACGAGATCGTTGCAGTGTAACCCGCTGGCGATCACCGTCGCCTTGCCGGCGGCGGCGTAAGCGACGATCTTTTCGCCGCCGCTCGTGACCGCGTAGAGCCGCCCGTCGGGGCCGAACGCTTGCCCGTCGCCTTTCTTTGAATCCGCGAGAAAGAGACTCGCTTTGCCGTCGAGTCCAACTTTGTAAGTCTTGCTGCCGGTCACATCGTTGAAAAAGACTTCGCCCTTTTGATTGACCGCCGGGCCTTCGGTGAAGCCGTAGCCTTCGGCCACCAGTTGCCAGCCTTCGCCCGGCAAGAGCAGCGCATCGAGCGTCGCGTTCTTCGACTGGCCGGCCTTGACCGGCTGCGGCCAATCTTTCCAGAGCCAGCGCATCACGTCGGGAAAGATCGCTGTGCCGTGATTACCGTTGTGCGCGCCTTCGCCCCAGACGTGCTGCACTTCGTAGCCCGCGAACACCAGCGCCCGCTCCATCGTCTGATTCGCCATCCACCAGTCGCCGGCATAGATGTTCAAATCCTGCGAGCCGTCTTGCACGAAGATGCGAATCGGCTTCGGCTCCATCTTACGAATCAACGTCGCGTAGCGGTCGCCGCCGCGCAGGCCGACATAAGTGCCAATCGAGCTGAAGACGCGGCTGAACGAATCGGGCCGCTCCCAGGCGGCGGTAAAGGCGCAGATGGCACCGCTCGACGAGCCGCCGATGGCGCGGTCGTTGCCGTCATGTGAAAAGTGAATGGATCGCCCGTCACTGGTCTTTTTGGTCTCGACTTCGGGAAGCAGTTCTTCGAGCAGGAAGCGCGCGTAGTTGTCGCCGAGGCCATCGTATTCGTAGCTGCGGTTGAAGCGGTCGAGCGCCGCGTTGGCATCGGAAGCCGGGACGCGCCCGTGCATCACAAAGACGCCGATGGTCACCGGCATCTCTTTTTTGTAAATCAGATTGTCAAAGACCGTCGGCGCCTGCCACTGAATGCCGTCTTGATTGACGTAGAGACAGGCCGGCTTATCGGGCGTGTACTGCGCCGGCACGTAGACCCAGTAATCGCGCACCGTGCCCGGAAAAATCTTCGAGTGGTCGAAGCTGAGCTTCAACACTTCGCCTTTCGGCACATCGGCCTGCGGCTTGGAGTCCGGCCCTTGCGGGTACTCTTGCTGCGCAATGCTGAAGGTGGTCAGAGTTACAAGGATCAAAAGCAGGAGCGGGAGTCGCGAAGGAATGGTTTTCATATAGAGAGGGATTCAGATGCAGAGGCGGTCAATGACCACCCCTGCGCCACAATGGTCTTTTGTTGATTCTACAACTCTGCAAGCCGTTCAAGATTGCCGGTGCTGTCGCCGAGGCGCTCCGCCTGTACGCCGGCGCGGTCGAGCAGCGCCATATACAGGTTAGTGATCGGCGTGCCGCTCTTATAGATGACGTGCCGCCCCGGTTTCAGGCTGCCATCGCCGCGGCCCGCTACAACGACCGGCAGGTCTTCGTGGCTGTGGCGGTTGCCGTCACTCAGGCCGCTCAGATAGACGACCATCGAATGATCGAGCAGCGTGCCTGAAGCTTCTTTCGTCGCCTTCAGCTTGGTCAGAAAATAGGCGAATGTTTCGGCGTGCAGGCAGTTGATTTTGGCTACTCGTTCAATCCAATCCGGGTTATTGCGGTGATGAGTCAGCGGGTGGTGCGGGTCGGGAACTTCTATTTCAGGGTAGACGCGCATGCTGCCTTCGCGCCCCAACATCAGCGTCGTCACTCGCGTCAGGTCAGCCTGAAAGGCGACCACTTGCAGGTCGAACATCAGCCGCGCGTATTCGGCGAAGGTGATGGGCACGCCGGCGGGCTTGTCCATCGCCGGCTTTACTTCTGATTGATTCTTCTCGACGGTGCTGATGCGCTGCTCGATCTCGCGGACGGCGTAGAGGTATTCGTCCAGCTTGCGGCGGTCTGTAGCGCCCAGGCTCTTGTTGAGCTTTTCGGTGTCGGCGCGAACCAAGTCGAGGATGCTCTTGCGATACTGAGCGCGGCGTGTACGCGTCGCCGCGTCGAGACTGTAATCCGCTGTGCCGAATAAACGCTCGAATGCCTGACGCGGGTTGACCTCTGGTGGCATAGGCGTCGTCGGTGTGCGCCACGAGATGCTGTTGGTGTAGGCGCAGCTATAGCCCGAATCACAGTTGCCGACGGTGCGCGAGTCTTCGCAGCCAAGCTCGATAGATGGGAAGCGAGTCTTTGCGCCAAGGGCTTGCGCGGCGATCTGATCGGCAGAGATGCCGTTCTGAATGTCAGCGCCGGCGGTCTTCTTACAATGCGCTCCGGTCAGAACAGAAGCGCCGGCGCGGGCGTGATCGCCTGCGCCATCGCCGAGGGCGTTGCCGTTATGATCGTCCAGCCCCGATAGCACCAGCAGGTCGTCGCGGAATGGCTCAAGAGGCTTGAGGATGCGCGTGAACTCGAACGCCTTGCCCGCCGTCTTCGGCGTCCAGTCCTTCATCACGATGCCGTTCGGCACATAGACGAAGGCAAGGCGGACGGGCGCTGTCACATTCGCAGTCGCGCTCGACGCCAGAGCCGGCACCATCGCATCCAGCATGGGCAGAGCGATTGCCGTCCCCACGCCTTTCAGAAAAGTGCGGCGCGGCAGATGCCGCCGTGTAATGATCATGACACTTGATCTCCTCTGCGCAGTTGAAACGGCAGGCTGCGAACGATCTCCAGCACGAGCGTCGAAAAGCGGTAATCGTCGGCGGCCAGTTGTTTAACAATCTGCTTTACGGTCGGTCGGTCATAACGCTCAAGGCCGCGGCCCAACGCATAAGTCAACAGCTTCTCGGTCAAGCCTTCGGCAAAGCTGTCGCAGTCGGCGCGCAAGATGGCTTTCAGCTCGCGCGGCCCCTTGAACGAGCGCCCATCGGGCAGCGTACCGCCGGCGTCAATGGCAAACTTGCCGTCACGCACGCGCCACGCGCCGATGGCGTCAAAGTTTTCAAGCCCGAAACCCAGCGGGTCCATGCGCGAGTGACACGAGGCGCAGGTCGGATTGGCGCGGTGCTGCTCTAACTGCTCGCGCAGCGATGCCGACTGGCCGATCTTTGCTTCGTCGAGGTTGGGCACATCGGGCGGTGGCGGCGGCGGCGGCGCGTTCAGAAAGTTCTCCAGAATCCACTTGCCGCGCAGCACCGGCGAGGTGCGCGTCGCGTAAGACGACACCGTCAGCACGCTTGCCTGAGTCAAGACGCCGCCGCGCTCGGTGCCGGTCAGCTCAACCTTGCGAAAGTCCGGGCCGCTGATGCCGGGAATTTTATAAAGCTGCGCCAGCCGCTCGTTCAAGAAGGTGTAGTTCCCATCAACGAAGTCGAGGACGCTCAAGTCCTGACGCACGATGTTGTCAAAGAACATCTCGGTTTCGCGGCGCATAGACATGCGCAGATACTCGTCGAACTCCGGGTAGCGCGCACGGTCGGGCTTGACCGATTCCAGCTTGCGCAACTCCAGCCACTGGCCGCCGAAGTTTTCGACCAGCGCCTGCGACTTCACATCTTTCAACATCCGCCGCACCTGCGCCGCCAGCACCTCGGGCCGCTTCAACGTTCCGCGGTCGGCGCAGGCGAGCAGGTCGTCATCCGGCATACTGCTCCAGAGGAAGTAAGAGAGCCGCGAAGCCAGCTCGTGATCGTTGAGCGGCGTCGCCGCATCCGCGCCGACAACCGTAGCGGTTGCCGATTGGCCGCGCTCGATGCGGAACAGAAAATGTGGCGAAACCAGCATCGCTTCAATCGCCTGCACCAGACCTTCTTCAAACGAATCGCCGTGACGCCGCGCCATCGTAATCAAGCTGACGAGCTGATTGACTTCTTGCTGGGTGACCGGGCGGCGATAGGCGCGGTGCGCCAGGTCACCGACAATTTTTCGCGCACAACCGGCGGTGTGGTGGCCGTCGAGATGGCCGCAAGTGTAGACCAGTTTCAAACTTGCCGCCGCAGGCCCTTTCGCCTGATTGTAAGGCCCGCCGATCTCAAGTGCGCCGATTCGCACGCCGTTGGCCGACACGGTTTCGGCAAGCCGCGCGTCGAATTCCTTCTTCAGCTCAGCGATGCGCTCAGGCGTCGCCTTGGGCGGCGGCTTGAACTCTGGTGGCGGCGGCTTGGGCCGCTTCGATGGGTTCGGCCCCTTGTAAGCCGGCGGCAAGCCTTCATAGAGTTTGAGCAGCGACACCGCCAGCCAGTGATCGCCGGCAGGGATACGGATGCGGAAGTCCTGGGCCTTGCCGTCGAACTCTTGCCGGTCGGCGGCGAATGACGCCAGGCGGTCGGGGTCGAACTGAATGACGCGGGCTTGCTGGCCATCAATCCACAGGCTGATTTCCAGCGGCTCGGAGCCGGCGGGCCGCTCGCCGCCGAGAAAGGCGCGCAGAATGTATTCGCCATCCACAGGGAAGCGGTGCGTCGCGTGGAGCGCGTTGGGCAGGCTCAGGCCGGTCACGTCATAATCCATGAGCGGCGTCGTGCGCGAGGTGATCTTCTGCCCAGCGCGATAACGCGCCAGCGTCGGCTTCAAGAGATCACTGCCGAAGACGGCGGTGCGCGCCAGCCGCTCGGCTGCCGTCAGGTACTTCTCCATCAGCACAGGCGACAGCGACAGCACATCGCCGATGTTGTCAAAGCCGTAGCCCGAATCGTCTTGCGGGAAATCGTCCGCCGGCCTGAGCGTCACGCCGAGCAGGTCGCGCACCGTATTGTTATATTCGCTGCGATTCAACCGGCGGGCGGTGACGCGACCGGGGTCGGGCCTGGCGAGCCGGTCTTGACGGGTGAACTCGTCTTCGATGAGGCGGCAGACCTGCGCGACTTCGGTTTTATCGGGACGCGGCATGCCTTTGGGCGGCATCTCGCCGGTACGCAGCTTGTGCAAGACCTTTTCCCAGCGGTCGCGATCCTGGGTGATGGCCGCGGCATTCTGATAAGCCTCCAGATTCAGCCCGCCTGATTTAAGGTCGGCGCTATGACAGGCGGTACAGTTTGCTTCGATGAAAGGCTGAATGGTTTTGCGGAAGGCGTCCGGGGCTTCGCTCTGCGCATGCGGCGCAGACGGCGCTATCGCCCTACAGATCAGCAGGACCAAGATAATCAGTAGACGTGTCAGGTTCTTTCTGCTCATACACAATGGTCTTAAGAATGGAGGCGCAGGTCAGCCGAAAACGATATTATACGCAAGAAGACAGCGCGGTGAAACCACAAAGACGACGCGGCGAAGGGGCGACACGGCGACGCGGCGAGGGAAAGACGCGAGGGTCGGCCTCGCAGTCCCACTGTTCCTATCGCCGCGTCCCCGCGTCGCCCCTTCGCCGCGTCGCTCGGCGGCGCAGCCGCCGGGCTTATCTTTGTGCGGACGCGATCAGCAGCTTCCAATCCTCAATCGGCGTTCCCCGTGGATTCAAGCGCGAGGCCAGGTAAAAGAGTCGCTGTGTGCCCGCCGCCGTCGGCGCTTGCTCGAAACGCTGAAGCAGATAATAGGGCGGTATTGATTGGTAATAGAGCCGCGCCCGCACCTGGAGCCGCGACCGCTCAACCCCCTTTGGCAATTCGGCCAGCGGCACCTGATAGCGCAGCATACTTGTGCCGCTGCCGTTAGCGTAGCTCGGATCGTTAGCGGCATCGCCTTCGGGGAATGTCGAGCGCAGGAACTCGCCGAACAACGCCGGGTCGGGCCCTTTCCGAGACCAACCCTTCGGCAGCAGGCGGTTCTCTTTGACGATCTCGTCGCGGCGAATGAAGCTCGTCGTCAGGTTGCCGTCCGAATCTTTAATCAGTTCTTCATAAATCTGCACCTGCTTTGAAGAGGTGATGACATAGGGCGCTTTTGTGCCGTAGTAGTGCGGCTGAAATGGCCCCTTCTTATTGCGGCTGGTGCCGATGTATTCGGTCTCCAGAATGTTGCCGTCTTTATCAACGATGAAGCCTTCGTCGTTGGTCGCGCCCGATGACCAGACGATCTTCGGCTGGCCAGTGGCCGAATCTTTCGCAGTCGGGTCTATCACGTCGAACTCGATGAAGGCGCGGCGAAAGCCGACGCCGCTCGGAAAGCGGTGGCCGGTCTGGTTGGTGACGGTGACATCCGTAACTAAGCTCTGCCCGGCGACCTGCGGCCCAGTGACCATGATGGTCGCCGTGTCATGACGGGCGGCCTGCGTAAAATTCAGAATGGCATTCGGCAGATCGTTGTTGAGCGTGCTCATGAAATCGCTCTTGCGGACGCCGAGAATGTCGTTCGAGTAATTCGGCGGGTTGCTGGTGTCGGGCGTCATGAACTGGTTGAAGATTTCGAGCAGGAAGATGTTCAGCCCTTGTAGCTGATGGCGCACGAAGCCTTTGTCGCGGAAGCGTGCGCGCACCTGATCGAACGGCGCCAGATGCTCAGCTGCCGGATAGGTGTCGTCCTGCACGTCGGCAAACGTCGTCTGAATCAGCGGGACGTTGGCCTTGTTCTGCTGATTGGCGTAAGCCGACGACATATGACAATCCTGGCATGACTTGGCGTTCGGCCCCGGCTTGAACTCGGTCTGAAACTCGCTGTTGAGCCATTCCAGATAGGTGACCTGTTCGAGCGAATGGCCGAACGGCTTCTCGTCCATCACCGGCAGGTTGATCGTGTGACAGTTGCCGCACATCCGCGAAGACTTGATGTACGGGTTATATTTCGGATCAACGCCGAGCGATTCTTTCATCGGGTGCGGCGAGATGGTGTTGTCTTCAAACGGCCCGTACATCTCGTCGCGCTTGCCTGTGGTGAACTGGCCGGTGATCGAATGCTCCAGAAAATATTTAAGCGGATTCTGGCCGGGTGGCGTCTTGTCTTCGACGATGTGATGGCAGGCGGCGCAGCTTACGCCGTCGCGCGCCAACGCGCCGTACTTGAAATTCTTGTCCGTCAGTTGTGTGTTGTAGACGAAATCGAGACTGAAATTCGGCTCGGGATTCTTGGGATCGGGCGCCGTCGGGTCATAGCCGTGATCGGCGTCGAGCTGGCGCTTGCCCATCACGCCGTGACAGCGGAAGCAGGTGTTGACGACTTTCTGCTGGTCTTCTCGGCGGTCTTTCAGATAAGCCAGCTCGCTGTCGAGCTGCGCGTAGAAGATCGGGTCGCGGCCCGCCAAGCCCATCGGCGACCAGCGCCACTCGCCATAGGGCGAAACGTTTACGGGGTTAGCCGACTTCGGCTCAAGGATCATCGAGAACTTCTCGCCGAACCATGCATTGCCGCTGTGACAGACCATACATTGATTCGAGGTGATGAACGCTTCCGCGCCCGCCGGCCCGGCGACCACATGATCGTAGGTCTCCGCAGGCATCACCAGCAGCACGTCATTTTCAGGCGACGGACCTTTGAAGAATTTAAGAAAGTCGCTGTTGGTCGCCCAGCCCGTGCGCAGCTTCGACGGCGGCTTCACCTTCTTGTGGTCGGGCGGAACGTGGGTGACAGTCACCAGCATGCTGTTGAGCGAAGGCGTGCGCCAGCTTTCGTCTATGAAGTAGCTGATCGGGTTTCCGGGAAAGCCTTTGATGTTGTTGGTCGAGGCGAAGGTGCTCTCTTTTTCCGACGACGCATGGCAGTGCAGGCAGCTCAATCCGAAGCCTTCGTTCAGCACGTTGAAAGGCGGCTTGTAGCTGTCGCTCGGCTTCGGCATCGGCGGATCGCTCGCCCACAGCCCGCCCCAGAACCAGCCGTCCTTCGCGCCCTTCGAGTCTTTAATCATGACCGTCCACGACGAAGGCGTGAGCGGCTTGCCTTGATAGCGAGCCGCAGGCCCCGGGTTATACATCTCTTTGACGATCATCGCGCCGTCGGGAATGTTGTTGATGCGGCCATTGACCAGCCAGTTCATGATGGCCGGCGAATAATAGATTCTGACTGCCGGGTGAACGCCGAGGTAGTTCGAGGCGACATAAGGCCCGGTGTCGCGCACATCTTTATCCACGCACCAGTTGAGCTTGATGTATTCGGTGTTTTGCAGGAAAGCCAGCAGCCGGTCATGAAATTCGTCCGGCGACATAGAGCTCGGCAGCGGCAGCGAGCTTTCTTTGGCGTCCGGGCACTGTGCTGTGGGCGGCGGGCCTTGCGGCGCATTGATCTGCGAATCGGCGGAGGTGTGATGTCCGGCAATGAATGACGGAGAGAGCAACCAGAGCGCCCCACCGAGATAGACAGCGAGCGCCAGGGATTTGATCACATTGCGCATGGCTTTGTTCCTCTTCAACCTGCAAGGCTGTGGGTGGATTTACTATTGGGCCGGCGGGATTATACAAGTAGCTAAACTAGCGTTCAAACGAAGAATGACCTACGGTGGGTGAAATCGAAATCAGAAAAGGCGTCTCGGCGGGAAGTTCTGATAAGCCCGTCCGCAAGACCTCTGCCTGCATTCTATTTCATGAAGTCGGGCAAGGCGTGAACGATCTTCATGGTTTCCAGGCTGACCATAATGACCTGGCCGATCAGGCGGAAGATGTATTGCGGGTCGTCGGCGCGGTTCGGGTCGTTGGTGATGCCGCTGCGTTTGTCGGTGCTGACCTGGTACTGGTCAATCACCCAATCGAGGGCCGAGCGGTTGCCTAAGCGATACTCAAAGGCGGCGGCGGGGATGCCGGCGAGGGTCAGAAAGTCATTGTAGACGATGCGGGTTTTATCTTTCGAGAGGCGCATCTTTTCAACCCGCCAGTCGAGCGGCGCTTCGGGGTTTTCGATCATGTCGAGCGGGTATTCCGGTTGCTTTTCATAATCAACGTGGAGCCCGGCTAGTTGCCTGCCGGCCTGCGCGAAGGCGTGAAAGTCCGGCGCGTAAGGGATGCGCGGCAATTCGCGTTTGAGGTTGGCGGCGTATCGCGCCCGGTAAGCCGGGTGATGCAGCACGGCATAGGTGTAATAGAAAATGTCCCACTTGGTTATGGAGTTGTCTTCGTAGTGCGAGCGGTATTCAGTCAAAGCCCAATCGGTGATGTTCTCTCTGCGATTCGAGCCATCTTCGTCGTAGGTGTAGAAGGGGAAGCATTGGTTCATATCTACGGAGGTTAGGGTTGAAGCGGGAATGAGATTGGTACAATAACACCAATAGCTTGTTCGGCCTCCTACCCCAGGAACGCAAATCAACTGATTCTCTTTCTCAGTTAGAGGAGTTGGAAAAAAGCTCGTACTCTTACCTAGCTCATCAATCAGCAAATCATCAAAGTATTGATACGCTTTGGCAAACGCGCGAAACATTCCCGTTCTAACCTTAGATTCATCAAATTCAATAATCCTTTGATTAAGCAAGCCGCGTTTCAGATTACGGCTCCACTTTACGGCATCATAACTTAAGAAATTATCCAGGTCTTTTGGTTTACCTTTTTGCAAGTAACGATTAACCTCAGCATTGTACGAATCACAGAATCTTTCTACGTTGCTGAGTAATACAGACTTAGAAAAGTTATAAACGATTGCATCACGGCCCGTCTTGCAACCGTGTCCGAACGCCTTAAAAATCGTGTCCTGCTCTTTAAGCGCCTTGCCCTCTTTAGTGCCTAAGGGAACGAAATAATCGAAATCGGCTCTTAAGCCCTCGCTTAGCCAAGTATGGCTTGGATTAGGTTCAACAGCCTGCCAATTAACCGTGCTCGCCTGCTGTTGTTCTTCGAGATAACGGTATTTCTGTTCCTTGCGCCAGGATTCTTCTAACTGTGCATAATAGATTCTTGCAGGCTCTTTTTGAGGAGTTTGTCTTCTGATAAAGAAGTTAATACTAACCCCCACCTGAATTCCAAAAACATTATGCGTAGTGCCAGACAGTTTCGGATTCCTTCTAACATTGCCGCCCAAATCTAAGACACGGATTTCACTAAAATCATTTTCCAAATGTTTTCGCATTCCATCAAAAGCGATCTGGGCTAGAAAGCTATTATTAGTCACGAAAGCTATAATTCCATCATCCCCAATGCGGTCGGAGGCCCACCGAATGGCTTTAACATAAGGGTCGCTCAGATGTGAAAGCAATGATGCTTTTGAATCTTTCGCATATGTCTCGGATACCCGTTTATCCATCACTTTATACTTACGATTCTTATTATTATCGTTTTCATTCAGTTGGCCTACGTTGTAAGGCGGGTTGCCGATGATGACCGTGATCGGGCTGCGCTTCTGCCGCTCGACGCGCCGCGTGTTCTCAACCGTCATAAACGAAAAGGCGGCCTGATGCGCTTCCGCAAGCTCGAAGGTGTCCACAAAGCAAATGCCTTCAAACGGCTCATAGCTGCCGGTCGCTTCAAAATGCTCATGCTCGATGTTCATCGAAGCGATGTAATACGGCAGCAGCATCACTTCGTTGCAATGCAGCTCGTCTTTGTACTTCTGTCTGAGCGCCGTGCGCTTGATCTCTTGCATCACCCGCACCATGAAATTGCCCGTGCCGACAAACGGGTCGAGGATGTGTACGTCGCGGCTGCTTAGCGACTTGCCGAACTCTTTCTGCAAGATGTCCTCGACGCTGCGCACCATGAAATTAACAATCGGCTGCGGCGTGTAGACGATGCCATGCGTGTCGGCGACCTTGATGGAAAAGCCTTGAAAGAACTTCTCGTAAACCGCGTTCAAGAAGTGCTGCTTCTGCGAATAATCATCAATCGTCGAGGCCGTGGTCTCAATCGCTTTATAGAAATGGTCGAGGCTTTTCAAGAACGCATCGCGGCTAAAGGCGCGCGATGTCATGGCGTTGATTACCTTTTCGATCTCGACGGCGATGACGTTGCGCCGCGTGAAGTCCGGGTTATGAAAGACCGTGCGAAAGATGCGCTCGGTCAACAGGTGTTGAATCAGCATCTCTTCGACGGCCAGCTCCGAGAGGTTCGGGTTGATCGAATCGCGGCAGAGTTGATAGAAGTCCGCGAAGGCTTGAATGAACCGCGGATTGGTCTTGCGCTCGCGCTCGATCAGCCCTTTGACGGCCTCGGCCAGCTTCGGCACTTCGGTCTGAAAGTGGCCGACGGCATCTTCCCATTGCTCATAAGCCGGCGGCAGGTACTCGACAAACAGCGAGAGGGTTTCGACCAGGCGGTCAGGCTTCGAGATGTCTTCGTCTAAGACCTGCCTGCCGTTCTGGTAAAGAATGGCGCGCTCCGGCGCTTGAAAAAGGATGTTGTCTTTCGGGTAGCCGACCGCGAATTTCTTTTTCACTTCTTTCGCTAAATCGTCATGCTCGTCTTTGGCTTCCCAGTACCCATGAGCCAAGCGGAAGGCATCAACCAGGGCGCCGTCAACGCGCACCGGCCTTAGCTTTGGCCGTTTGATCTCCCACTCAGGGACGAGCGTCCAACTGAATTGCCGGCAGCAAGCTTCGAGCAACGTTTGAAAGGCGCTGCGCACGGCGGTTTCGTGCGAGATGCCGAGGTGCTGGAACTTGCCGAGCGCCTCATAATAAGCGAGGACCGGCTTATGATTCGCCTTCAAGCTGAGCTTGTGCATAAAACGTTCTTTAACCAAAACGCCGGCGTCGCCGCGAGGTAAAGGAATAGATGACGGGCGGGATTATCTTTGATTTATAGCTCTAATTTCAAGTCAGGTTTAGCGATCATGCGTAGGCAATCGCTTCGCGCACGGTCAGCCGCGAGGCGTGCCACGCCGGCACGAAACTGGCCACCGTGCTGAGCAGGATCGACACCGCCAGCCAGATCAGCAGGCCGCTCGGCTCGAAGGAAAAGCTGAATCCGCTTTTGAGCATCATCGCGACCATGAAGGTGCCGAGCGCTTTGCTGACCGGCCATGCGACGAGCGCCGCCAGCGCCCAGCTCAAAAACCCGATGACGGCTCCCTCCGCGACGACGATCAGCCACACCACCGCAGGCGGCGCGCCGATGGCCCGCAAGACGCCCATCTCGCGCCGCCGCTCCAGCACGTTGAGGCTCATCGTCGTCGTTAGCCCCAGACCGCCGACGCCCGCCAGTATGCCCGACATCACAATCAGGAAGACGTAGATCATCACCATGTGCTGGTCAAAGCCGTAGCGGCTATCGCCTTTGCTGGCGCTGCTCGTGGCGCGTATGCCTTCCTGCTCAAGATTCCGATCCAGGCTGACCAGGGTGCGGCTGATGGCGACCGGGTCTGTCTTTTCGAGCGCCAGCCGCAGGTTATTGACTACCCCTGCGTGGCCGCCGGCCTGTTCCAGATAAGCTCGCGGGATGTAGGCCGTCGCCGACGAGAACGGCTCGCGGGCAATGCCGACGACGCGCCATACGGTTTGCGCCGGGCCGATGCGCAGCTCGACCGTGTTGCCGATTTTCATTCGAGAACTCTTTCCGGCAAGGGCAGTGTTTATGACAACCGCATCGGTATCATCGGCCAGCAAGCCGCGCCCTTCGATCAGGTCAGGCTTGAACATAGTGGTTTCCGGCGGCAGCGCGACGACAGTGAACCGCTCGCCGCCGCTCGCCCCGCCGCCGTGCAGGCCGTTATGGCTTTCGCTTGCCGGCGCATCGTCGGGGCCAGGGATTGCGCCTTCGGTCGTGATCCAGCCTTCCATCCGCTGTACGCCCGCCGTGTTGCCTATGGCGCGCTCGACTTTGTCGAGAGGAACCAGGCTGCCGAGATTCACCGTCAGGTCATACTGCCGCGTGGCGAACAAGCGGTCGAGCGTGTTGATCAGCGAAGCCCTGACGTTGAGCGCCGACATAAAGAAGACGCCGCTCGCCGCAAGCGTCGTCACGGTCAGCGCCAGCCGGGCGCGCCGCCGAAAGCTGTTGCGCAGAGCGAGCAGCAGCGGGCGGGCCACGCCGCTCATTCTCGCAAGCCAACGGTCGAGCCACTGGCTGCCGAAGGCATCTTGAGAAACGCCGAAATCCGCCAGCGCTTCGCGCACAGAAATGCCGCTGCCGCGCCACACCGGATAGGCCGCCGCCAGCAACGGCACGATCAAGCCGACCGCCGCGATGCACAGGTAAACCCATACGGGCACGGCAAAGCTGGTGATGTCGAAATTGAGAAAGATTGCCATGTAGCGGCAGAGCGCGCGACTGCCGAGAATGCCTAACGGCAGCGCGACAATGATGGCTGCTGTGCCGAGCAGCAACGCCTGCCCCAGGTAAATCCGCGCAATCTGCCAGCGCGTGCCGCCGATGGCTTTCATCATGCCGATCTGTCGGACTTGCGCGCTCATTAGCGCCGCCAGCAGGTTGACGACAAGGATGCTGCTCAAGAGCAGCGCAAAGAGGCCGAAGCTCGACATCGACAGCAGCAACAATCCCATGATGTCTGTGTGCGGATGTTTGCCCGGCCTGGGAATGTCTATGCGGCGGAGGGTGTGCCCGCGGCTTTCGATGGTTTGTTTGACGGACTCGGCGACCCTACGGATGTGCGCCTCGTTATAACGATCCTGAGCGACTAGAATATTCAGTTGATCGAGATAGGGTTCTTCGCCCAACAGCTTGAGCGTTTCGAGCGTGATGTAACCATAAACCAGATTCTCCATGCGCGCCTGTGCCTGGCCGACATCGTGGACGCTGCCGGTGACGCGCAAGGTCTGCTCTTTGCCATTCGCGGTTCGCACCGTGACCGGATCGCCGATGCGCGCCTGGGCGACCTGAAAGGCATCTCTTTCGATCAGCAGCTCGCCGGTGGCCGGCGGCCATGCGCCTTGCTCGGGGTTGAGCTTGCCGACGCGGATATCGCCATAGTCTTTGACGACGAAGAGGATCAGGTTGCGCCATTCGACAGGCCCTGTCTTGATGCGCCCGGTCACCACCCGGCGCGGCTCGGCATCGCTCAGATCGGAATCCTCCTGAATGGCCGCAAGCAAGTCGTCGTTGATCGCATCCGTCCGCAAGGTGGCCGAAGCCGGGTTGGTCGCCAGATAGCCTTTGTCCAGCTCGCGGGTCAGAATCGCGTAGCTCGACAGGACGGCTGAAAACGCTGCGATGCCGAGAGCGATGGCCAGCACAACCATGACGGTGCGTGTGCCCTCTTGCCGGAAATCGCGGATCATCTTTTGCCGGTATGCAGTCATTCACCACCCTCTCGCTTTCGCTTAGCCGGTCACGCCCGATGTCGCCTCCACAATCATGCCGTCGGCCAGCTCGATGGTGCGGTCAATCAGCCTTGTGATGTCGCGCTCGTGCGTCGCAATCACCACCGTGGTGCCGAGGTCTGCGAGTTTGCGAAAGAGGTCAAGCACGGCGGTGGCAGTCACGGAATCGAGGTTGCCGGTCGGCTCGTCGGCGATGACGAGAGGCGGGTCGTTGGCAAGCGCACGGGCAATCGCCGCGCGTTGTTGTTGACCGCCGGAAAGCGATGCCGGCAGCTTGTCGGCTTGATCGGCGATGCCGACCATGTCGAGCAGTTCGAGAGCGCGAGGACGGCGCTCTCGCGCGGGCCGCAGGTCGCTGAAATCCATCGGCAGCATGACGTTTTCAGCCGCCGTCAACGTCGGCAACAGTTGAAAGAACTGAAAGACGACGCCGACATGCTTGCCGCGCCAGCGCGCCAGCGCGTTTTCAGAAATCTGGTGCAGCGCCGCGCCCGCGACCATGACTTCGCCGCGACTGGGCCGGTCAATGCCGCCAATCAAGTTCAGCAGGGTAGACTTGCCGCTGCCCGACTTTCCCATGATGGCGACGAATTCGCCGCTGCCGATTTCAAGGTCAATGTCGCGCAAAGCCGGATAGTCGCCCGCCGGTGTAGCGTAGCTCTTGCCGACGCTGCGCAAGCCGATCAATACGTTTTGCTTCCGTGTCATTGTTCTTTGCGTTCACTCCATGTGATGATGGGGCACAGAACGCACTGTGAAAGATGAACCACCGCGCCGTCAACCGGCGGTAGCAGAAACGGCAGCGAAATCGAACAAAGAGGTATCTGATGTCCGAGAAACCACCGGAGACCGAGCGAAAAGTTGACCGGCGTGTGCAGCGCACACACCACTCGCTCGGCGACGCGCTGATTGAGCTGATGCGAGTGAAGCCGTTTGCTGCCATCACAGTGCAGGAAGTCTTGGACCGGGCGCATGTCAGCCGCTCGACTTTTTACATGCACTATCGCAACAAGGACGATCTGTTCTTGAGCGACGTCGATCACTTCTTCGAGAGCATGGCCGGATTGCTGACGCGGCGCGGCGAGGCGTCGAACCGCGTCGCCCCTGTGCGCGAGCTGTTTGCGCACGTCGCCGAATGGAGCGAATTTTATTCAGCGCTGAACGCGGCGGGCAAGGTTCAAGAGGTTCAGGAGCTGGCCGAAGGACACTTTGCCCGCGCCATCGAGCAACGGCTCGCCGGGTTAGCGCCTACCGCAGACGCGGCGCCGCGCGCCGCTCAGGCGCATGCGCTCGCGGGCGCGTTGCTGTCGCTGTTGTCGTGGTGGATCGCTCGCGGCAAGCCTCTGTCGCCGGCGCAGATGGATGACACTTTTCATCAGATGGTCTGGTCGGGCGTTAGCGCGGCGGCTGACCAGAAACCGCCGCGCTGATCTTCAATAAAGCAATCGTTCCCGAAAGCAATTCTTCCCGCTAGCGACAACCGCCGCTTTTCTCAATTGGCTTTCTGCTTGATGGCAAACGTCTGCCCGGCGATGCTGATCTTGCCTTTGCGCGCTGCGCCGCTCTGGTTGGCCGCCGCCACGTAGCTCACCACGCCGCTTCCCATGCCATCAGCGTTCGCCGTTATTGTCAGCCACCCGGTGCGGCTCACCGCCTCCCACCCGCATCCCGCTGCCGCCGTCACACTGATCGTCCCGCTGCCGCCCGCTGCGGCTATTGTCGCGAAGGTCGGCGCTATCGTGTAGCTGCAATCGCCGCCGCGCCCTTCTTGCATCACCGTGAAGTGCTGCTCGGCGACGGTGATCTGTCCGCTGCGGGCGCTGCTGTCGAAGTTCTCTCTGACGGCGAAGCTGATGGGTGCGCTACCGCTGCCGCTTGCCGCTGATGTCACTAGAATCCAATTGTCATTGCTCGTCGCCGTCCACGGGCAAGCGTTGCCGGCGGCGAGATTGATGCTGCCGCTGCCGCCGCTTGCAAGAAAGTAGTGGCTCGTCGGTGTGAGGGCATAGGCGCACGACGAGGCCGGAATGCAATAGCGCCCGCCGGTGTTGAGCCGGCTACTGGACGAGATGCCGCCCCAGACGATTACCTCGTTGCCCGTCCAAACGACCGTATGCTCGTTGCGTTCCGAAGGCGCGGCAGCCGAATCCATCACTCGCCAGCTATTGGTTGCCGGGCTATAACGACCGCCGGTATTCGTGGTCGGGTAGCCGCCCCAAATGACCATTTCGCTGCCCGTCCAGATGGCCGGGTGATGACCGCGCAGGCTCGGCGCAAGGTTGGTGCTGGTCGTCGTCCAGGTATCGCTCGCCGGGTTGTAACGCCCGCCGGTGTCGAGATAAGACTGACCCTGGCTATTGTAACCGAAACCGCCCCAGACGATCATGTCATTGCCTGACCAGATCGCCGAGTGATGATATCGCCCATAAGGATCGTTGACACGGCTGGTTGCCGTCCAGGTATCGCTCGCCGGATTGTAGCGACCGCCCGTGTCGGTCACATTGGCAGAGACATTTCCACCCCAGACGATCATCTCGCTGCCCGTCCAGACGGCGGTGTGTCCTTCGCGCCCGCTGGGCACGTTGTTCACGCTGGTCGCTGTCCATATATCGGTTGCCGGATTGTAGCGCCCGCCCGTAGACAGCCCATCGCCGCGGTAGCCGACATGGCCGCCCCAGACGATCATTTCGCTCCCCGTCCAGATGATCGTGTGAGTCCGCCGGCCAACTGGCGCATTGATGGTGCTAACCGGCATCCAGGTGTCCGACGCCGGATTGTAACGACCACCACTGTTCAGCTCACGGGCGTTGTGGCCGCCCCAGACAATCATCTCGCTGCCCGTCCAGATCGCCTGATGCTCGGCGCGCGCTTCGGGCGCATTAACCAAGCTGATCGCCGTCCACGTATCCGTCGCCGGATCATAGCGCGCCCCCGTGTTCAGATAGCCGCTACTGCCGACACCGCCCCAAACGATCATCTCGCTGCCCGTCCACACTGCCGTATGCGTAGACCTTGCGTCAGGTACATTCGTCAGACTGGTGGGCGTCCACCAATCATCATTCGTGCAGAAGGCGGGCGAAGGAGCGGCTGTGGGCAGGTAATGCGCATTCGCCCACCTGCCGGGTGGCGCGCCGGCAATGACGGTTCCGAGCGCCAGCGCGGAAACCAGTAGCAGCCGGACAATCCCCTTATGCGTAAACATAATAATTGACCTCCAAAACCGGACGGCTGTCGGATTGCTCACTGCACAAGCATCATCTTAAAAGCTCACACAGAGTTGGTCAGTTGGCTTTCTGTTTGATGGCAAACGTCTGCCCGGCGATGCTGACCTTGCCTTTGCGCGCTGCGCCGCTCTGGTTGGCCGCCACCGCGTAGCTCACCACGCCGCTTCCCATGCCATCAGCGTTCGCCGTGATCGTCAGCCACCCGGTGCGGCTCACCGCCTCCCACCCGCATCCCGCTGCCGCCGTCACACTGATCGTCCCACTGCCGCCCGCTGCCGCCATCGTCGCGAAGGTCGGCGCTATCGTGTAGCTGCAATCGCCGCCGCGCCCCTCTTGCATCACCGTGAAGTGCTGTCCGGCGACGGTGATCTGTCCGCTGCGGGCGCTGCTGTCGAAGTTCTCTCTGACGGCGAAGCTGATGGGCGCGCTACCGCTGCCGCTTGCCGCTGATGTCACCAGAATCCAATTGTCATTGCTCGTCGCCGTCCAGCTACAGCCGTTGGGCGCTGTCAGGTTGAGGCTGCCGCCGCCGCCTGTGGCCGGGAGCATCTGGCTGCTTGGTGATAGCGCGGCGGCGCACGAGGCTGCCGATTGCGAGTTGCGCGTGACGATGACCACTCCATCCTCTCGCGCGAAGGCGAACAGGCTGCCATCCGGCGAATAGGCAACAGCAGTCACATAGGAATAGACATTGTTTGGGTCCTGGTAAAAGGCTTTGACCAGCGCGCCATCGGCGAGGCGAAAGAATCGCACAGCGCCGTTGTAGACGCGGTCGCCCGACCCTACGGCGATAACCTGCTGATCGGGCGAGAAGGCCAGGCTGATGACGCCATTGTTGTTGCCCTCGATGGAGCGCAGGAAGGCGCCATCCGCCACGCGCCAGAACTTAATCGAGCAATCGGTACAATTGCCATACTGGTCTATGGCGACGCTGCCGCCGGCAAGCGTCTGTTTGTCAGGCGAGACGGCCAGCGAGCGCGTCGAGACGGCCTCGCTCAGGGTCTGCACCAGCGCGCCATCCGCGACGCGGAAGAGCGCCACACCGGCCTGCCCACCGAGCGCCAGCGTCTGCCCGTTGTCGAGGAAGGCGAGTGCTAAGACGCGGGCGCGGTAGCCGACGCCGCCGTTGAGCGTGCGGATCAAAGTCATCTCAGGGAGATGCCATAGCTTGGCGGTGCCATCCCAGCCGCCCGAAGCCAGCAGTTGACTATCGGGAGAAAAGGCGAGCGCCGATGTGCCATTGTTATGCGCACTGATGCGCCCGCCAATGAGCGCCCCATCACTGACGCGGAAGACATCCAGGTTCTGGTTGTATGCCTGTATCCCGATGGCCGCATACTGACCGTCAGGAGACAGCACGGCGGTGTTCACGCCGCTGCCGTTGTAAGGCAGACTGAAGTCGTGCAGCAAGCGGCCATCGGCGACGTTCCACAGCTTCGTTCCTGTCAGCAACTGCTGCCCATCGGACGAAAAGGCGACTGACGGCCCCGCGTTGCCGGCTTGCCATACGATGTCTGGTTGATCCTGAGCCGCGGTTGACGCGCTGAACATGACCGGCAGCAGCAGCAACCCGGCAATGATGATATGGGTGATGACGCTCAGGCGATTCGCTTTCATGGTGGGCAACCTCCTGGAGGTTGAGTCCGGTAGGAACGGCGTCCTGTGACTGATTATACACCCGATCCGGGGGGAGAATGGAAGCGCCGGCTCGGCCACTTGAAAGCCAGCCAGTAAGTCTATACCCTAGTGCGACGACCGAAAGACGAAACACCAATCACCTTGGAGGAACCAGGACAGATGCTGATGAAATTCTCAAGACGTGCCTTCGCAAAACTCATGGGGACGGCGGCGCTTGGTTCTGCGGCGCTCCCCGCGCTCGGCTCGACGTTGCCGAGCGTTCAACGAACGACGGATGCCAGGCTCGGCGCTCGGCGCTTCCCCGCAGGCTTTCTCTGGGGCACCGCGACCGCTTCTTATCAGGTCGAAGGCGCGGTCAACGAAGACGGGCGCGGCCCCTCGATCTGGGACACCTTCTCGCACACGCCGGGCAAGGTGGTCAACAACGCCAACGGCGATGTCGCCGATGATCACTATCACCGCTTCAAAGAAGATGTGCAGTTGATGAAGGCGCTGGGCGTCAAAGTCTATCGCTTCTCGATTGCTTGGCCGCGCGTCTTCCCGCAAGGCGCGGGATCGCCCAACCCAAAGGGGCTGGACTTCTACAATCGCCTGGTTGACGAGCTGCTTGCCAACGGCATTCAGCCTTTCGCGACGCTCTATCACTGGGACCTGCCGCAGGCGCTACAAGAGAGAGGCGGCGGCTGGGAATCGCGCGACACCTCGAAGGCGTTCGGCGATTACGCCGGCTATGTCGCCGAGCACCTTTCGGATCGCGTCAAGCACTTCTTCACGATCAACGAGTTCGGTGCGTTCGTCGAGCTTGGCTATCGCATCGGCATTCACGCGCCGGGCGTCAAGCTGCCGCCGGCGCGATTCAACCAGACGCGCCACCATGCGGTGCTCGGCCACGGCCTTGCCGTGCAGGCGATTCGCGCTCATGCGAAGCGTGGCACGCGTGTGGGTCTGGCCGAGAACATGACGATCTGCGTTCCGGTGATCGAGAGCGTGCCGCACATCGAGGCCGCCGGGCGCGCCACTCGCGAGTTGAACGCGCAATACATGACGGTGATTCAGGAAGGCAAGTACACCGACGCTTATCTGGCGCAGGCCGGAGCCGCCGCGCCGAAGTTCACGCCCGAAGACTTGAAGATCATCTCCAGCCCGCTCGACTTCGTCGGCATCAACATCTACACGCCGCTCTACATCCGCGCCGACGATTCCGCGGCAGGCTTCCGCGTCGTGCAGCACCCGGCGTCGTTCCCGCACATGGCGTCGCCGTGGCTGTCCATCGGCCCAGAGGCGCTCTACTGGGGACCGCGCCATGTCGCCAAGCTCTGGAACGTCAAAGAGATTTACATTACTGAGAACGGCTGCTCGTCTTCAGACATCCCGGCTGCCGACGGTCGCGTCTACGACACAGACCGCGTGATGTACCTGCGCAACTACCTGACGCAGTTGCAGCGGGCGACTGCCGATGGCGTGCCGGTGCGCGGCTACTTCCTGTGGAGCCTGATGGACAATTTCGAATGGGCCGACGGCTACACCAACCGCTTCGGCATCCACTACGTTGATTACAAGACACAGAAGCGCACGCCGAAGCTGAGCGCCGACTTCTACCGCGAAGTGATCGCCCGCAACAGCGTGATGTGATGACCGCTGGGAGCGCCGGCATCTTGCCCGCAGCCGTTCGCATGCGCGAGACCGGCGGTCGGGTCGCCCGCGCTCTCAGGGCGGCAATTATCCGCTTCACAAAGGAGGATGAAGATGTTTCGACATATCGTCATTGGATTGTCGCTCGTCGCCACGCTTATGCTCGGCGGGCGCTGCATGGCGCAGCCGCAGGCGCCGTCCGCGCCATCAGCCGCCGTCAGTAAGAACGATTACAGCAGGGCCGAATCCTGGCTCTGCCGCCCGGGCCGTCAAGATGCCTGTGCTGTGGATATGACAACTACGGTGGTTGCTGCGAATGGCAAGCTGAAGCGCGAGACCTGGGCGGCAGACCCCAAAGCGCCGATCGATTGCTTCTATGTCTACCCGACGATCTCTAACGACCCGACGCCCAACAGCGACATGAATGCCGGGCCGGAAGAGCGCAACGTCATCCAACAGCAGTTCGCGCGCTTCGCCTCGGTCTGCCGCCCGTACGCGCCGCTCTATCGGCAGGTGACGCTTGCGGCGTTGCGCGCGGCGCTCATCGGCAAGCCGCTGGCGGCTGACCGCGCGATGGTCTACAACGATGTCGCCGATGCCTGGAAGTATTATCTTGAGCATGACAACCAGGGGCGCGGCGTCGTGCTGATCGGCCACTCGCAAGGCTCGGGCGTGCTGACACAACTGATTCGCAACGAGATTGACGGCAAGCCGGCGCAGGCGCATCTGATTTCAGCCATGCTGCTCGGCACCAGCCTGTCTGTGCCGAAGGGCAAAGATGTCGGCGGCGCTTTCCAGCATATGCCGCTCTGCCACTCAACATCACAGACCGGCTGCGTCATCGCTTATGCCTCGTTCCGCGCCAATCAGCCGCCGCCGGCCAACACGCGCTTCGGTCGCGTGCAGGGCGACGGCATGGTTGCGGCGTGCGTCAACCCTGCGGCGCTCGGCGGCGGCAGCGGTGAGCTGCATGGCTATATGACGAATTCAGCGGGCGGCATCATCCCGACGGCTGAGCCGAAGCCGTGGGTGACGCCGCCGCAGCCGATCACCACGCCCTTCGTCAGCCTGCCCGGTATGCTGACTGCCGAGTGTGTCTCGAACGAGAAAGGCTCTTACCTGGCCGTCACCGTGCATGGTGATCCGGGGGACCCGCGCGTAGACGACATCGTCGGCGACATCCTGGTTAATGGGCAGGTGCTGGCCGATTGGGGGCTGCACCTGATCGATGTCAACCTGGCGATGGGCAATCTCGTAGAGATCGCGCGCCAGCAAGGCAAAGCTTACCTGCACCAGAAGCGCGAATAGGTGACCGCCCTTGCTCCGGTCGTGATGCGCTCATAATGTTGTAAATTGACGCAGCAACGCCGCACGTCCTTCCCTGCCTCGAGTTTTAACATACTCTTCACAGGCGTGTTACAAAGTCGTAACACGCCTTTTCTATACTTCTCACTTGATCAAGCAGCTAAAACCCACGCGGGAGGACTCCCAACCCATGACACATCGCTCACGCTCCGTGCGCGCGCTGGCCGCGCTGATGATTTGCTTTCTGTTGACGCTGGCGCTCGCCGGCTGCGGCACCCGGACAGGCGGCGAAACGCGCCTTCAAGGCGCCGGGGCAACCTTCCCCAATCCCATTTACCAGAAGTGGTTCAGCGAATATAACAAGGCCAACCCCGGCGTGAAATTCGACTATCAATCGATTGGCTCGGGCGGCGGCATCCAGCAGATTACCGCCAAGACCGTCGATTTCGGCGGCTCCGATGCGCCGATGAAGGACGACGATCTCGCCAGGGCGTCGGGGCAGATTCTCCACATCCCGACGGTGCTCGGCGCCGTCGTCCTCACCTATAACATTCAGGGCGTCACGGGCGATCTGAAGTTCGCGCCCGAGGCGATTGCCGGCATTTATCTCGGCAAGATTAAGAAGTGGAATGATCCGGACATCGCCGCAACCAATGAAGGCGTCCAGCTTCCCGACAGCAACATCAACGTCGTGCATCGCTCGGAAGCCAGCGGCACCACCTACGTCTTCACTGACTATCTGTCAAAAGTCAGCCCCGAGTGGAAGAACGGGCCGGGCACAGGCACTCAGCCCCAATGGCCTGTCGGCCTCGGCGCCAAAGGCAACGAAGCCGTCACCGGGCAGGTCAAACAGACGCCGAACTCCATCGGCTATGTCGAGTTGATCTACGCCGAACAGAACAAGCTGCCGGTCGCTTTGGTCAAGAATGCGGCGGGCGCTTGGATCAAGCCGTCGCTCGATTCGATCACCGCGGCAGCGGCAGGCGCGGCGGGTCAGATACCCGATGACCTGCGCGTGTCGCTCACCAACTCGCCAGGAGCCACCGCTTATCCGATCTCTTCATTCACCTACCTGCTGGTCTACAAAGACCAGCAGGATCAGGCGAAGGGCAAGGCACTGGTGGATTTCCTCTGGTGGGCGACGCACGAGGGCGAGCAGATGGCTAAAGATTTGTCCTACGCGCCACTGCCGGCGGAAGTCGTCAAGAAGGTCGAAGAGCAGATCAAAGCCATCACCTTTCAGGGCAAACCGCTGCGCAGCTAGCCGACCTGTGGTCGGAAGGCAAAGGTCTGACCTCAGCCTGCTGATTTCGCATGGACACCATGACGACAGGACGAACGCCGCCGCTCACCGGGCCGCTTGCGAAGCGCCCGGTCAAGCGCGCGCGCGCGTCGGGCCGCTGGGCCGATTCGTTGTTCAAGCTGACGACGCTCATGTTTGCGCTCGTCGTCGCCGGGCTGGTCGTCATCATCATCGTCAATATGGTGATGAATGCACAGCTATCGTTTGAAAAGTTCGGCTTTGACTTCATCACCCGCTCGATCTGGGACCCGGTGCATGAAGAGTTCGGGGCGCTGCCGTTCATCTATGGCACGGCGATGTCGTCGCTGATTGCCCTGTTGATCGCCGTGCCGTTGAGCATCGGCAGCGCCATCTTTCTCAGCGAGCATGCGCCGCGCCGGCTCACCACGCCCATCGCCTTTCTCGTGCAGTTGTTGGCGGCGATCCCTTCGGTCGTATACGGACTGTGGGGCATCTTCGTGCTCGCGCCGCTCTTGCGCAATCAGGTCTACCCGGTGCTGCAAAAAGCGTTCGGCTCGCTGCCGCTGTTTCAGGGGCAGATCAACGGCCTGGGGCTGCTGACCGCCGGCATCATCCTGGCGATCATGGTCGTGCCGATCATTACCTCTGTGACCGCCGACGTGCTGCGTGCCGTGCCGGCCTCGCAGCGCGAAGCGGCGCTGGCGCTCGGCGCGACGCGCTGGGAAGCGACGCGCATCATCTTGCAGAACGCCCGCTCGGGCATCACAGGGGCGATCATCCTCGGCCTGGGCCGCGCCGTCGGCGAAACGATGGCGGTGACGATGGTGATCGGCAACCGCCCGGAAATCTCTGCCTCGCTATTCGACCCGTCGTTTACGATTGCGTCGGCGATTGCCAACGAATTCTCCGAGGTGACTTCGGAAATCCACCGCCACGCGCTGGTCGAGCTGGGCCTGATCCTGTTCGTCATCACCTTCGTCATTAACGCGGCGGCGCGGCTGCTGGTCTACGCCGTGACGCGCGGCCAGGGGAAGGTGGCGCATGCATAGTCTGGCGCGGCGCAAGCTCCTGAGTCGAGTGATGACGTGGCTGACGAGCGCGGCAGCGGCGCTGGCCATCGTCGCGCTGGTGTCGATCCTCGGCTACATCGCCGTCACCGGCGTCAGGGAGTTAAACCTCAGCTTTCTGGTCAACGACCCGAAGCCGTTCGGCGAACCGGAGAGCGGCATCGCCAACGCCATCGTCGGCACGCTGATTCTGATCGGCATCGCCTCGGTGATCGGCTTGCCGGTCGGCATTCTCGCCGGACTGTACCTGGCCGAGTTCAGCACGAATCGCTTCGGCACCGTATTGCGATTCTTGATCGACACGCTGACGGGCGTGCCTTCGATTGTCGTCGGCGTCTTCGCCTGGACAGTGCTGGTCAAACCGATGGGCCACTTTTCGGCGCTCGCCGGCGGCGTCTCTTTAGCCATTCTGATGATGCCGATTGTGGCGCGAACGACAGAAGAGATGATCCGCCTGGTGCCGCAGAGCATGCGCGAGGCGGCGCTGGCGCTCGGCGCGCCGGTCTGGCGCATGAGCCTCGGTGTCGTGCTGCGCGCCGCGATGGGCGGCGTGGCGACGGGCGCGATGTTGGCCATCGCGCGCATCGCCGGCGAGACCGCGCCGTTGCTGTTCACGGCGCTGAGCTACAATTACATGAGCACAGACGTCATGAGTCCCATCGCCTCGTTGACCTATCAGATTTATTACTACGCCGGCTCGCCTTACGAACAGTGGCACGCCATGGCGTGGGCAGCGACGCTGGTGCTGGTCGGCATGATTCTGGCCATCAACGTCAGTGTCAAAGTCCTGGCGAGAAATCGTTATCAGTGACTTTGCAACATTCTATGCTCAAAACGATCAGTTCCCCTCGACCAACCATCCCTTCGGCGGCGGTCGGCGGTCAACCGTCGTCGGTCGTCACGAAGATCGAGATCGACCACGTGAACTTCTTTTATGGCCGCGCGCGCGCGTTGAAGAACATCTCGCTCGACATTCGCGCCGCGCAGGTGACGGCCTTCATCGGCCCTTCGGGGTGCGGCAAGTCAACGCTGATTCGCGCGCTCAACCGCATGAATGACGTCATTCCAGGGACGCGCATCGAAGGCCGCGTGGCGATAGACGGCGAAGACATTTACGCGCCCGGAACCGATGTCGTTTTGCTGCGCCGTCGCGTCGGCATGGTCTTTCAAAAGCCGAACCCCTTCCCGCGCTCGATCTTTGATAATGTCGCCTACGGGCTTAGAATAAATCGCATGACGCGCTCGAAGACGGAACTCGCAGACCGCGTCGAGGCGAGCCTGAAGGCGGCGGCGCTGTGGGACGAAGTGAAAGATCGCTTGAAGCAGTCGGCGCTCGGACTGTCGGGCGGCCAGCAGCAGCGCGTCTGCATCGCGCGGGCGCTGGCGGTCGAGCCGGACGTGCTGTTGATGGACGAGCCGACTTCGGCGCTCGACCCCATCGCGACGCAGAAGATCGAAGAGTTGCTCAGCGAATTAAAGGAGCGCTATACCATCGTCATCGTCACGCACAACATGCAGCAGGCGGCGCGTGTTTCGGACATGACGGCGCTCTTCTGGCTCGGCGAGATGATCGAGTTCAACACCACGGAGAAGATGTTTACCAAGCCCGACAAACGCATGACCGAAGATTACATCACCGGGCGATTTGGATGAAACCGAGTGATGAGTGGGGAGCCGCTTCGCTCATCACGCATCACGCATCACTTTGCTATGCATAAACGATTGATCGAAGGAAACCTGAATATGCTGCGCGAGCGGCTGCTGATGATGGGCGGTGCCGCAGAGAAAGCCATCCTGCTGGCTTTGCGGGCGCTCACGGAGCGCGACTCGGAGCTGGCCGAGCGCGTCATCCGCGAAGACGACGCCATTGACCGCATGGAGCTGGAGATCGATCAGCTCTGCGTTGACATTCTCGTGCTCAAGCAGCCGGCGGCGGGCGACCTGCGCTTCGTGGTTTCGGCAGCGCGCACCGCGCCGACCATCGAGCGCATCGCCGATCACGCAGTCAATCTCGCCAAGCACGCGCTCGCCTTGAACGACGAGCCGGAGCTTGAAGCACAGCTCGACATCTCGAAGATGGGCCGCGTCGTGCAAGAGATGCTGGTCGCCGGGCTGGATGCCTTCACGTCTGGCGACCCCGAACGCGCGCAAACGACGATTGCCCGCGACGACGAAGTCGACAGCCTCTACGATCAGCTTTACGCCGGGGTGATCGAAGCGATGATGCGCAACCCGGCGGCGGTGACGCGCGGCGCGCAATGGCTTTTTGTCTTGAAGCACCTTGAGCGCATCGCCGATTACGTGACCAACATCTGCGAACAGATCGTCTATATGGCGCGCGGCCAGGTGATCAAGCACACGATATGGTAGCCGTAATGGAAGAACCTCGACTCCGCAGCATCGTCATCGTCGAAGACGACGAAGACATCGCCGATTCGATCCGCTATAACCTTGAGCGCGAGAGCTTCCGCGTGCGCGTCGCGGCGACCGGCGAAGAGGCGCTCGACCTGATCCTCGAACGCCCGCCCAGCCTGGTGCTGCTCGATCTGAACCTGCCGCACATGAGCGGCCTGGAAATCTGTCGCCGCTTGCGGGCCGAGGCGGCGACAGCGCGCCTGCCGATCCTGATTCTGACGGCGCGTACAGACGAGTCAGACAAAGTTCTCGGCCTTAACCTCGGCGCCGACGATTACATCACCAAGCCGTTCAGCATGCGCGAGCTGGTGGCCCGCGTCAACGCCGTGCTGCGCCGCGCCGATGGGCTGGAGCCGGCGCGTCCGGTCTTCGATGATGGTCGCCTGCGCATAGACCCGGCGACTTTCAGCGTCACCTGTCAGGGCCGCGATGTGCGATTGACGCGCAAAGAGTTTGCGTTGCTGGCAGAGCTGGCGCGCAACGCGGGCCGCGTCATGACGCGCGAAGCCCTGCTCGACCGCGTCTGGGGCATGACTTACTATGGCGACTCGCGCACCCTCGACGTTCACATTCGCCGCTTGCGCCAGAAGCTCGGCGACCCGGAGATCATCGAAACCGTCACCGGCATCGGCTATCGCATGGTGGACAGCCGCAAGCACACAGAATAGGAAGCAGGAGGCAGTCGAGCATTTGTGCATAGACTGCCGCGCCGCAATACAATGTTTACGTTTTAGAAGACTGCCATCTGCTTCCTGCCTACTGACCTATGAAGGACATTGACCGACGAATATGGCTGGCGACGCTGGCGGCGTTCGGTTTATTCGTCGTCTACGAGACGATGAAGACGCTGATGTTCCCGCGCATGTCGGTCGTCGTGTCGCACGTCATCACGGTGGTCATGGTCGCGGCGCTGACCTATGTTGTCTCGCGCTATGCGCTGTCGCGCTACGGCGCGGCGCTGGCTGAAATTGAGCGACAGACACGGATGAGCGAAGAGACCAATCATTTGCTTGCAGGCGTGCTGGCGACCATGCGCGAAGGCGTGCTGATCGTTGATCGCGAGCTGCGCATCGTGCTTTACAATGACGCGGCGACGCGCGTCATAAAATTGCCCGATGGTGACGCCTCGCCGCGTCTTCGGCTCGCTGCGTCGTCATTTCGCTTGATCGAAGCAACGCGCGATCCGCTGATTCATCAGGCCTTTCGTCAGGCGCTCGATCAGCACGCGGCGGTCGAAATGCTCATCGAGATGGCCAATGTCGGAGGCCGCAGCTATCAATTGAACGTCACGCCGTTGAACGATGCCCTGACCGTCGGCGTCTTCTTCGACATCACCGAGCTTCAACGCCTGGAGCGCGTGCGCCGTGAATTCTTCGCCAATCTCTCGCACGAGCTGCGCACGCCGCTAACCGCCATACTCGCCTACTCAGAAACGCTGCTCGACGGCGCGATTGACGACCGCGACCATAACGTCCGCTTCCTCGAAAAGCTCCACAAGCATGCGGCGCGCATGAGCGAGTTGATCTCTGACATCTCTGATCTGTCGGCGATTGAATCGGGTAAGGTGACGCTTGAGACGCGCCCCGTGCGTTTGCGCGGCGTGCTGGGCGATGTGCTCGGCTTGGCCGAAGCGCGGCGCGGCGCGGCAGGCGTCGCGGTCAACGTCGAGGTGCCTGATGACCTGCTGGTGATGGCCGACCGCGCGCGGCTCGAACAGATTCTTTATAACCTGATTGACAACGCCATCAAGTTCAACCGCCCCGAAGGCCGCGTGACCATCAACACCGAGCAGCAGAACGGGCGAGCGATGATTCACATCGAAGACACTGGCGTCGGCATTGCCGCACAGGACTTGCCGCGCATCTTCGAGCGGCTGTATCGCGCCGACAAATCGCGCTCGCGGCGCACCGAAGGCACAGGCCTCGGGCTAGCCATCGTCAAGCATCTGGTGCAGGCGCACGGCGGCGAGATCAGCGTCCGCAGCGAGTTGGGTCACGGCTCGCGCTTCACCTTCACCCTGCCGCTCGCGCCTCCTACGGTTCCCTCTTTATAAAGTCAACGTCGCCCTGCGGCGCATTGCCCAGGGCACCAGGCGGTCGCTCACTCTAACGTGCCCTCTTGATAACGCTCAGGGACGTATCGAGCAGCCAGCAGACCCGTCGCTTCCTCAACATTGATCGCCGCGACCAGCACGCCTTCTTCGCCATAGGGCAAGTGCGCCTGGCACAGGCCCGACGGGGCGATCAGACTGGTCGCCGATTCCTGAAAGCGTAAAGCATAATTGACGCTGGCAAAATAGATGGTGTTTTCGATGCTGCGCATCATCATCGCCTTCTCGTAGTAAGGTGAGCTGGCTGCGCCCCATTCGCTCAGACGGACGCCGGCTTGCTCGCCTCCGGTGTGCTGCGGATGAAAGACAATTTTGGCGCCGCGCACTGCCGCCCAGCGCACCGTCTCGGGATAGCGCCAGCCTTCATGGCAGATCGCCACGCCAAACTTCAGGCCATTGACCGCGAAGAGCTGCCGGGTATTGCCGGGCACATAGAAACGATCTTCACTTGGGTCGAGCTGGTTCTTGGTCTGGTATCCTTGCACTTCGCCGCGGGCGTCAATGACGAAAGCGGCAATCTGCCGGCCCGCCTCGGCAATCCGTTCCATGCAGAGAATCGTCGCCACTCGATAGATTGCTGCCCATTGCGCCACAGCCCGCAGCGCACGTTCTTGCTGCGCCCGATCAAAAGGCGGCACGGCAAAATCCTGTCCGCGCAAGCCTGGGAGATAGGCTTCCGGGAAACAGACGATCTCCGCGCCGCGGGCCGCCGCTTCCGCCAGCAAGTGCTTGATCTTCTCTAAGCCATCATCCACGGTCGCGGCGATGCGCGGTGACGCCAGGGCAATCTTCATAGCCGACCTCCGAAACATTGAGATGCTGGCGGGGATTTTACTCGGCTGCATTCTGCTGTTCAAATGTGCGCCGGATCATGCTCAGATGCTTGTTGCCGATAGCGGCGGCGGCGGGATAAAATGATTGTCCCGATGGTCAGCAGGTCATGCGCCAATCGCCCGCGAGATTTTGCCTCGTGCTCTGATTTGACAGCGCCAATTCGACAACACTATAGTGTGGCTGATTTCTAGACGGACTCAATTAATTGTGGTCGCGCGCGATCACGGAGCAGCGGATGTTTAGACTCGAAAAACTCGAAATTCACGGTTTCAAATCGTTCGCCGACAAGACCGCGCTGGTCTTCGGCGAAGGCATCACCGGTGTCGTCGGTCCGAATGGTTGTGGAAAATCAAACGTCGCGGAATCCATCTCATGGGTGCTCGGCGAGCAATCGGCCAAGAACCTGCGCGGCGGCAAGATGGAAGACGTCATCTTCAACGGCACGCGCGACCGCAAGCCGCAGGGCATGGCCGAAGTGCTGCTTACGATGGTCGCCATCGAAGACATCGCGGCGCGCGACACCGAACCCGGCAAAGAAGAAGAAGACGAGTATGACGCCGTGGTTTCGAAAGCCGAGCAAGCGGCGGCGGCAGCGCGCGCCCTGGTCGCCGAAACTCGACAGGGCGAACCGACTGCCGAATCGCCGGTGCCCGCCGAAAACGCTGTGCCGACTGAGGCGGCAACCGCCGAGCAGGTCGCGACCGGTGATCATCAAGAGCAAGCCGACGCCGCAGAGGCTTCGCTACAAAACAAGCGCGAACAGGCGCGCAAATATCAGAAGCGCAAGCGCACGAAGATCGCCATCTCTGCCGGCGAGCGCGTCACCGTCGGTCGTCGCCTCTATCGCACAGGCGACAGCGAATACCTGATGAACGGGCGGCCCTGTTTGCTGCGCGACATTCAAGACCTGTTTGCCGGCACCGGCCTGGGCGGCGCGCATTATGCCATCATCGAGCAGGGGCGCATCGGCCAGATTCTTTCGTCCAAGCCGCTCGACCGCCGCGCCCTCATCGAAGAGGCCGCCGGCATCACCAAGTTCAAATCGCGCAAGCGCGCCGTCGAGCTGAAGCTGGAATCGGCCAAGCAGAACCTGACGCGGCTCAACGACATCATCAGCGAAATCGAGCGCCAGGTGAACAGCCTGAAGCGCCAGGCGCAGAAAGCTCGCCGCTATCGCCGCCTGCGCGAAGAGATGCGGGCGCTGCTCAAGGTCGTCTTCACCGCCGATTATTACCGCCTCAACGAATCGATTGAACGGGTGGCCCGCGAACTGGAAGCGATTGAAACCAACAAGAACGAGCTCGACATCCAGCTTGTCGAGCATGAGACCGAGCATCGCGCCGTCGCCAGCGAAGCCCGCAACGCTGAAGACCACCTGACAGGGTTGCGCGAGCAGGCCGCGGCCATCGAGCTTGAAGCCGACCGGGCACGCAACCGCCGCGCCTTTGAAGAACAACAACTCGGCGAGCTGAATGCGCGCATTGCGGAACTGGGTCGCGATCAGCAGGGGCTGGAATCGCGGCTCGGGCGGTTGGAAGAAAGCTCACAAACCCGCTCGCAGGCGATGCGAACGCTTGAGAGCGAGCTGGTCGCCGAGCAGGCCGATTTGCTGGCGCGCGAGACCACCTATCAACAGCAACTGGCGCACGTGCGCGAAGCTGAAGGCGAGATCGAGCAACTGCGCCAGCGCATGCTGACCGAGATCGGTGTCACCGAGCGGCTCAAGAACTTGAGCGCCAGCCTCGACGACGCTTTGCGCAAGCTCGACCTCAAGCAGAACAATCTGCGCGGCGAGCAGGAGCGCGCCGCCGCTCGACACGATGAAGCCGAAAACGAACATCAGCGCGTCGGCACCGAAGTCGAGCGCGACCAATCGCGGCTGACGGAGCTGACGGCGCACATTGCCGAGCGCGCTGCCAACTTGCTGACGATTCGCAATCAGGTCAATCGGCTGCGCGACGAGTTGCAAGGCACGCACGACGAGCGCGCCGCTGCCGAACACCGCCTGCGCTCGCTCGAAGACCTTGACGCGCACCACGCCTATTACTCGGACACCGTGCAACAGGTGCTATCGCCTGAGCAGGCGGCGCGCATCAACGCGCTCGGCACGCTCGCCGATTTCGTCGAAGTCGAAGCGCAGTACGAAAAGCTGATCGAAAGCCTCTTCGGGCGCGAGCTGCAATGCATGCTGGTGCCGACGATTGACGACGCGCTGGCAGGGGTTGAGTTCATCAAATCGGAAGAACTCGGACGCGGCGCCTTCCTGGTTGTCGGCCTGCACGGCGGCGAAGACGAAGACGGGGACCGGGGGCCGGGGGCCGGGGGCCGGTCGAACGGCAACGGCGGGAATGGTCACTCGGATGACAAAGCAAACGGCCACACCGCCGCCGACATCGAGCGCTGGCTGGTTGATAGCAGCACGCCTTACACTAGCTCGCGCTTCGCGAGCGATTATATTCCCATTGAGCGGCAGTTGCCGCCGGCAGATTTCTCGCTGGTCGAGCCGCTGGCCGAATATGCCGCCGCCGAAACCGACTATTATTCGCCGATGGACGACCTGCCGTTTGAAAGCGAAGCGGCGGATGATGAAACGGGCGGCGAGCGACAGCTCGACGAAGAGGCAAACGCACAGCGGCGAGGCGAGCCGGAGGAGGCCGCGCCGTTATTTCAACTCGACGTGCTGCGCGCTATTCACCTGCTCAATGTGCGCCGCGAGATCAAGGCCATCGTCGAGCGCGCCTTTCCCGACAAGTGCGCGGCGGCGGTCGTGCCCGACATCGAAGCGGCGCTGCAACTGTCAATCGAAAACCCATCTGTAACCTATGTCACCTACGAAGGCGAGCAGGTTGTCAACGGTCGTCACATCGTCACGGGAGCGAAGGCCGGGCAGAAAAACACCTCGCTGCTCGGGCTGAAACGTGAGATCAAAGAGCTGCGCGCTCGCACCGAAACGCTCGCGGCGGAAGACGAGCGCATTGCCGCCGAGCTGAACGAGGCGGAAGGCGAACGCGATTCGCTCGAAGGCGAGGCGGCACAGCTCGATCAGGAGCTGCGGCAGCATGAGAAGGGGGCCGCCGCTCGCCAGTCACAGCTCGAAGGGCTGGCGCGCGATCTTGAACGGGCGGCGCAGCACGTCCGCGTCGTCGAGGCGGAAATCATGATGGCCGCCGAAGAGCGTGGCGAGGTCGAGGCGCGGCTCGACGCACTGTCCGGAGAGCTGACGGAAGCCGAAGCCTCGCGCGCCGCGGTGCAGTCGTCGCTCGCCGAGCAACAGAGCGCCTTCGCCGAATTACGGGCGCAGGTCGAACAGATGGCGGATCAACTGTCGTCGGCGCGCGCAGGGGTCGCGGCGCGGGTCGAGCGCTTGCAGGCTGCCCGCGCTGAATTGCGCCGCATCGAGTCGGAAGCCGAAGAGCTGCACAGCCGAATCAACCGCAACCGCGTCGAGCTGTATGAAAGCCACAGCCGCGTCGAGCAGATCACCGCGTCGCAGGAGGAAACCCGCAGCGCCGCCGAAGGCTTTGAGCGCGAGCGTCAGGCGCTGGCCGAAAAGATTCATGCCGCGAGCGAGCAGCTTGCCGCGTCGCGCAACCGCGTTGACGAGCTGGAGACTTTGCTCGCCGACTTGCGCCAGCAATCCGAGAGCGTGCGCGACCGCCGCGGCCACCTCGAAGTCGAACGCGCCCGCATCGAATCGGAGGCCGAGCACCTGACACGCGATTGTTTCGCGGAGCTGGCGATGCCGCTGGCCGATGTGGTGACGAGCGTCGAGTTGGCGCAAGCCGCCGGGCGGCAGTTGTCAGTTGCCAGTTCTCAGTTGTCAGAAGAAGCGGTCTCTTCTTCTGATGCGCTTGGCGCGGTCAGCGGCGAAGAGACGATGGCCCCGGCAGAAACTGGTGACGATCCGCAACCAGCAACGGACAACTGGCAACTGGCAACTGACATCGACGCGGCGCGCGCTCGGCTCGCGGAATTGCGGGTCAAGCTCGACGACATGGGGCCGGTCAACATGATGGCGCTCGAAGAGCTGGAAGAGGCCGAAGAGCGATTCAAGTTCCTGAGCGAGCAGCGCGCCGACATTCTGGAATCGATCCGCCTGACCGAAGAGGCGCTGACCGAGATCAAGCGCCGCTCGCGCGAACGCTTCCGTCATGCCTTTACTCACATCAATAAAAACTTCCAGCAGATGTTCGTCGAGCTGTTCGGCGGCGGGCGCGGCGAGATGATCTTGATCGATGAAGAAGACGTTCTGGAGTCGGGCATTGACCTGATTGCGCAACCGCCGGGCAAGCGCTTGCAGAACGTGCTGCTGCTGTCGGGCGGCGAAAAAGCGATGGCGGCCATCTCGCTGGTGCTGGCCATCTTCCAGTATCGCCCATCGCCCTTCTGCATTCTCGACGAAGTGGACGCGCCGCTCGACGAAGTGAACGTCGGACGCTTCTCGACGAAGGTCGCCGAGATGAGCGCGACGACACAGTTCCTGGTCATCACGCACAACAAGCGAACGATGGAATCGGCGCGCGCCCTCTACGGCGTTACCATGCAGGAGCCGGGCGTTTCCAAACTGGTGTCAGTCAAGTTTGAATAGAAGCCATGCAAGAAGGTAAAAGGCAAAAGTACGGGAACTGGCTCGCCTTGCGGTTGGCGGCGCTTATTTTTGCCTTTTGCCTTTTACCTTTTGCCGCCGCGCGCGTCAGCGCATCCCACGCCATATTTTGCCTTGCGCTGACGCCTGGGGTGTCAGCGCAGCCGGGCTGGAGCGTTTATTACAAGTTCGAGAACAAACGCTTTTACGTGCCGATGATGGAGATTGATCTGGCGGCGGATGGCACGGGCGAGGTGCGCTTTCAGCGCGGCGAATCTGATGACATACTCGATCACAAGTTCAAGCTGCTGCCGGCGACTCTGGCGCGCATTCGCCAGTTGTTCGAGGTGACGCGTTTTATCGATGCGAGCGACGATTACCAGGCCGACAAAGACTTTTCACACCTCGGCTGGATGACTCTCGCCTTGCGGCAGGATGGGCGCGAGCGTAAGGCGCGCTTCAACTACACGCAGAATCCGGACATTAAAGAACTGGCCGACATCTTTCGCGGCATCGCCACCGAAGAGATCCACCTGTTTGACATCGAGACCAGCGAGCAATACCAGCCGCTCGACCTGCCGCGCTTGCTCGACGCCATCGATAATGATCTGCGGCTACAACGCATCACCGAGCCCGAGCGCTTGCTGGCCAAGTTGCAAGAGGTCGCCACCAGCCCGGCGCAACCGCTCATCGCCAGCAACCACGCCGCGCGGATCGTCAGCGACATCAAAAAAGGCAAATACAAAACCACGATGCGAAAATAGGAGTCAGAAGTCAGAAGTCAGGAGTCAGAATAAAAGCAGAGGCGCGAGAAGTGTACTCACTGCCGCCGACTTTCTTATTCATTCTGACTTCTGACTTCTGACTCCTGACCACGATTTCTGTTATGTTTATTCCGCGCGGCACCGCCCTCCATGAAAATCTGGCGACGAGCTATGTACTGGTTGATCGCCTGGTCGCCGACCTCTGCGACGGCGGCTTTTCGGGAGTGGTCGAAGTCGCGCTGCGCAACGCGGATGCGCATGTCATCATTGCCCGCGGGCGCATTGCGGCGAGCCTGATTGCCCGCCGCCGCGACGACACCGAAGCGGCAAACGAGTATGCGCGCGCAACCGTCGCGCAGATTGCCGCAACGGCTCGCGGCGAGCGCGGGCGCGTTTCGGTCTATCGCTACTCCGCCGAAAACGCCGAGGCGATTGGCGGGCGGGTGACCGCCGAGGCGCTCTACACCCGGCTCAACACCGAGTTCGTTGATTTTGAAAAGGTGGTCACCAAGCTGTCGCGCGAAAGCGACCGCCAGTGGTTTATCGAGTTCACTATGGCTGGCGGCCAGACGGCGCTCGTGCAGTTTAAAGGCGACCGCTGCCGCGTGCTGACGGCGAGCGACGGGGCGCTGCGCGAAGCTTACGAGAGCGCCACGGCAGCAGAGAATGCGGCGCTCGCTGAGTTGCTTGAAGAGAGCCGTTTGCAAGGCGGCATCTTTGACGTTTATTTTCGCAGCGCCACCGAAGCGGCAGGCGACGAGTCGCTTGAGATGGCGGATGAGGAACCGCAGACCGCTGCGCCTGGGGACATATCCGAAGTCGTCAAAGAAGCCAAAGCCGTCTTCCATTCATTATCGCTCGATGAAACTACGGCGACGACCGATGACCTGCGAGCTGCGCATGGCGAGCCGCCGAACAATGGCGACGCGGCGCGACAGACGACCGGAACTGAGAAAGAGTTATACACAGCAATCGGCAATGACGACTTGCGTGAAATGAGCGACGAGCTGTCGAAGCCAGCCGTGAGCGGCGAGGCGCGACGTTCGACAGACGATCTCTTATTGATGCCCGATGACCTGAGCGCCACCGGCTTGCTCAAGCGCGGCAGTCAGGCTGTCGCCTTCGCCGAAATCAAGCGGCTAATGGGCGAGATGGTTCGCACCGTCGAAGAATCCATACGCGCCGCCGGCAGCCGCGACAGCTTCACGATGCATCTGCGCGCCGGACAATTGAAAGTCGCCGACCGTTACGCCTTCCTCGATCCCTTCGGCAGCGAGTTTGAATACCTGGCCGGCGAGATTGTTTTCGTCGGCAATGCCAGCGCCAATGAATTCATCGTCGGCCTGAGCGAAGCGCTGGCCCAGGCCATTGATAATGCCGCACGCGCCAGCGCCCAGCCCGACCGCGTTCGCCGGCATATCGCCGAAGGCTTGCGCTGGCTGTTGACCCGCCAGCGCGCCGACCTCGAAGCCTATCAACTCGACCAAGCCATCGAAGCCATCGTTGAAGAAGTAGGCAGGAGGCAGTAGGCAGGAAGCAGTCAAAAGCAAAGCGTATTGCTCGAACCTTGTCATCAATAAGAAGACAGCCATCCGAATTTCCTGCTTCCTGCTTCCTGCCTACTGCCTCCTGCCTACTGTCCCTGCGCGCGCAGGTAATCGCTTGCTTCGTTGAACGCCGCGTCTTCTTCGCCGAAGTGCTGGAGCCATTTCACGTCGGGCCAGGCGCGCCACCACGATAGTTGCCGCTTCGCATAATGCCGCGTGTCGAGCTTCATCTGGTTGAGCGCGTCTTCGCGGGTGCGGCGACCCAGCAGGTACTCGACGACGCGACGATAGCCATGCGCTTGAAACGCCTTCGCGGTTGGCGGCACGCCTTCAGCAATCAACGCTTGCACTTCTTCGACCAGACCACGCTCGAACATCGCTTCGGCGCGCATGTTGATGCGGGCGTATAGCTCTTCGCGCGGCGGCCCGAGCGCCAGCACGCGGATGCGCGCGGCGAACTCGGGTGGCGGCGGCATGTCGGGCTGTTCGTCAGAGATGCGCTGGCCGGTCTGAAAGAAGAATTCAAGGGCGCGCATCGAGCGCGACCAATCGCGTGGGCTGATGCGCGAGCCGGCGCGCGGGTCTATGCGGTTAAGCAAACGATGGAGGTACTGCGCGCCGCGCTCGTCGCGCCGCTGGCTGAGCCGTTCGCGCAAGCGCAGATCGGTCTGCGGGCTTTCAAACAAGGGGCTGATTAGCGCGCGCAGGTAAAAGCCTGTGCCGCCGACCAGCAGCACCCTGCGGCGGCGCGATTCAATCTCGGCGATCTTCTCGGTGGCCAGCCGCCCGTATTCGCCTGCCGTGAAGTTGGCAGTCGGCTCGACCTCATCAATCAGGTGATGCGGGACGCCGCGCTGTTCGTCGAGCGGCACCTTGGCAGTGGCGATCTGAATGCCGCGATAGACCTGCACCGAATCAAGGTTGATGATCTCGCCGTCGAAGGCGAGCGCCAGGCGGATACCGAGATCGCTTTTGCCCGAAGCTGTCGGGCCGACAATGGCGGGGATGATGCGCGCTGTAGGTTGCTCGCTCACTGCTGGCGATAGTAACAACCGCCGCGATGGCCTGACAAGTTACGCGGACTGTGCCAGGCCACCGCGAGCGGATGTTGATCCGGGCGGCCAGTTCAACACCTGTCACTCAGGAAGCGAGACGATCACTGCTGGCTGAGCGCGGTTTGACGAGATGCCAGTCGCCCCGCATCATGGCAGGTCAGGCATGTGATGCTGCCTTTAGCCGCCGCCTCGGGGCTCTTCTTCCACTGTTTGGCAACCGACTCGTAAGGCGTGCCGCCAAGCACCGCAATGATCTTGTCGAGGTACTCGTTCAGCTCCTGCGCGTGCCCCGTGCGCTGCGCCGACACCGCCAGCCCGCCGAGCAGTTCGCCGCGCAGATGTACCGGCAGCTTGTCCACCGCACCACTCTGCGCTTTCCAGAGCAACTGGTAAGAGTCGTAGGCTTGCGACCACGCCGCCGCGCGATACTCCTTCGGCAAACGGTCGGCGAACACCACGTTCACGCCGCCGGTGATGGCGTAGACGCCGCCGTCCTGCGGGTTGGCCTGGCGGGCCTGTGCCAGGAGGTCGAGCGTCTGGCGGTAGGTCTTCTCGAACTGATCGCGCTGATTATTTTCGTAAGCGCGCACGGCGCGGTAATAGGCGATGCCGGCCTTCCAGGCGAGCAGCGTCGATTTGGTATCGGGGCGCTGTACGAGCAGCGTTTCAAGGTTCTTCTCGCCCTTGGCCATGCGCTCTACATCGTCCGTCAAGAAACCGGCGAAGATGTCCTCGCGCAGCAGAGTGTTGACCGAAAGCCGAGTGTCCGAGAGCGCCGATGGCGGCGACTGCGGCGTCTGGGCCATTGCCACTACGGTAACGAAGGCGACAAAGAGCAAAGTCAGTTTGATACGTTTCACGTTAGCTCCTCCAGAATCGAAACGGTGAATTGCGGTCGAGTCTAACAACAGACAACCTCAGGGTCAACCATAGACCGACTCACAGGGATGTCTACGACGCAACGGCGCGCCGAGTTTCTCGATACGGCAAGCCGCGCAGAGAATCTCCGAAAGCGAGCCGGCCATGATTTGACTTGCTTGCCTCCGCTCTCGCCTTTGTGTATGATCGCAGCCATTACGAGCCCGCACAGGAACGGTGAACGCATCCCGGTGGTAACGAGGAGCCAATCTATGCTGAGAATTTTATGGTCTGCGCTGTTGCTCGGCCTGGTCTGCGCGGGAGTTGAAGCCGGCGATCAGGGCCGCCGCATTGTGATCTACGACGGTGTGGCGACCGAGGTCGCGGCGCCCGCCGAGGCGACTAATGATTTGTGGGTGACGATGGCCGACCTCAAGCGTGCCACACGCTTCGAGGTCAAACCGCAAGGCGTCTGCCGCGACACGCTCTGTTTCCCGCTGCCGAAGTCGCGCAAGGCAGAGTTTATCTCGAAGAAGGGCGCGGCCTCGTGGTTCAACCTGAGCGCCTTTGCCCGGCTCATCAAGCAACCGGCGGCCTTTGACCAACCGCGCGGGGTCTGGTACTTCGGCACCCGCTTGCAAGCTGCCGAGGCCAGCCTGTCGAGCGTTGAAGCGCCCGACTTCACGCTGCCCGACCTGAGCGGCAAGCCGCATTCGCTTATGGATTTTCGTGGCAAAAAGGTCTTGCTGCTAACCTGGGCATCGTGGTGAGGGTGCCGCTTTGATTTGCCAGGATGGCAAAAGCTCTACCAGGAATTGAAAGGCAAGAATTTCGAGATCGTCTCAATCGCACAAGACACCGGCGGGGCGCGAGACGCTGGCCCGTGGATCACTCGCGAAAAGCTCGCCTACACGGTACTGATTGACGAGCAGCACGCGGTGACACAGCACTATGGCATGGTGAACGTGCCGACGGCGGTGTGGATCAACGAGCAAGGGCGTATCGTTCGCCCCAGTGAAGTCGCTTACGTTGATGATCGCTATAAGGCTTTTCACCATATCGACGCCGCGCCCTACCTCGACGCCATTCGCGACTGGGCG
>JBJMGU010000096.1:0-4445 GCA_045807765.1 Blastocatellia bacterium | reverse complement strand
TCCAGCGCTCGGCGACTTTGCGATAGCCGAGCAGCGGCAAGACCTGACGGCCCGACGAGACGTGATGCGTCTGAATGTCAAAGATGAACTGATTCTTCGGCCACTTCTCGTCGTAGGCCGCCACCTCGATCATCTCGCTGGCCTCGACATCGAAGAATTTGCCGAAGACCGAATTCATCGCCATGAAGGCCGCCGCCATGCCGCCCGAGGTTTGCAGGAACTGGCGGCGCGTCACGCCGAGCAGCTTGGCGTTGTGGTCGGCCAAGCCGATCAAGTGGTGCTGTACGCGCTTCTGTTCGTCGGTCTGCGGATAGGGCAGATATTCTTCGTTTGAAACCACCTGCGTCGGGATCGGCAGGTTGAGATTCATCTCTTCATCGAACTCAGACTTTTGCACGAACCGGCGCACGGCGCGGCGGGCGCGCGAAGCCGACTTAGCGAGCTTGCTTTTCTTCACGGTGCGTCCTCCATATATTTGGTTAAATGGCCTGAGAGAAGTTGCGAAACTGAAAATCCACTGGACAATGGCTTTATACCGAAGGCAGCGGATTTAATCAATGCGCCGCGGGCGAAGAGAGACGCGGTGACGCGGCGACGCGGCGACGCGGCGAGGGAAAGACAGAAAGGCGAACCGCTCATCTTTCCCCGCGTCCCCGTGTCACCGCGTCACCGCGTCGCTTCTGCTTTGGGGCGCAGTTTTTCGAGCGCTTGAAAGGCCTCGTTGGTGATGAAGCTTCCCCAGCCCGGGCCGAACAGCGAGATCGATGATTCGTAGGTGCCGTGCCGGTATTCATCTTCGGTGATGATATAGCCGAGCGCGTCGTTGGTCAGCCCCAGCAGAAAGGTCTTCTCAAAGCCGAGCAGCTTGCCGCGGTCTTTAACTTGAAAATTGAGAATGCTGCTCAGCTCGCCGGGGATCGTCACAAAGGCGATGCGGTTGTCGAAGCTGATGCCGCAGACTTCGGTGTCGTACGATGGCGGCAAGGTAATCTTCACAGGGGCGCGCGGCGGCGACACGGTCTGCGCTTGAAAGGTGTGGCGCACGAGCCGGATGTCCACGGCGTCTTGCGGCGCGACCATCAATGTGACTTTGAAGACTTCGGCGGCGAGAATCTGGCCGACGTTTTCGGCGCGCTGGAATTCGTCTTTGCCCTGAAAAGCGCGCGGCGCAACCGTGCCCTGCGCGCCGTTGGCAAAGATCGCCATCACATCGCCGCCGATCATCTGTTCAAGGGCGCGGCGGGCGTAGTAGACATAATCTGCCGAGAACTCGAAATTCTTCTCGCTGACGACAGTAGGGTGCGCCGCAAAGTTCATCAGCACCGCCATCGGACGCCCTGTGTCTGTGGCATCAATGCGAATGACGCCGACCTCTGGGTCAATGGGGCCGTTCGGCGGCCACGTCGAGCGGAAGCGCGAGATGCCGCGCGCTTCGCCTGCGCCGAAGGCGATGCGGGCGGCGCGCATATGCTGATTGGCGGTGATGACGGCCTGGGCGGCATGGTCTGAATAGGCATCGCGAATCGCGGCGTCGTAGCGGCCCGCAAGGATGGGAAACGGTTCGAGGTAAGCGCCGCCGCCCGAATGCGTGTGCGACGACATGACAAAGAGGTGATCGGGCGCAATGGCGGTGGCTTTGTTGACTCGCTCACGGATGCGCTCGACCATCGCGTGGTCAAAGCCGAGGTGGTCGACGCTGAGAAAGGCGATCTTTTCAATGCCGTTGTCGATGACCAGGGCGCGCGCTTCGGTCGGGTCGTGAACGCCCGTCGAAGGTCTGCCGAGCCGCCCGCCATAACCGGCCAGCGGCGTACCGACGGGCGGTGTGATGTCCGACTTGCCGGTGCCGGCCATCAGCCGGGCTTGCGCGTGCGCTGAGGCTGCGCCACAAAAAATAAGAAGAAAGATGACGACAATTGTCCGAAGGTTTCGCATAACGACTGGCCTTTAAGCGATAAAAAAAACAAAGCCGGGACGCGGCGGGCACGGTAACTCAGGGCCACGCTCGCGCCTCGGCTTTGCGCAATAATCAATGAGCGACGGCGCGACTAGCCGAGCTTGTAGCTGTAGTTGAAGCCGCCGCCGGCGATGGCGAGAATGATGTACAAAATGATCAGTCCCGTCCAGATCATCATGATGTTTTTGATGCCGACCTTGCCGGCGTTCATCCAGCCCCAGATGAACGCCCAGAGGCCGCAGATCAGGCCGATGATCCCTTGCAGGGCGCCGGCGGTCTGAAACATCTTGACGACAACGATAATCTGACAAACAAGGGCCGCGATGCCTGCGACCATAGCTAAGATACCTAACATGCTTTGCTCTCCTTTTTTGAGTGTAAAATCCGAATGCTTGCCTGAGTGCTGCTAGGCGATGGTACTGCCGCCATCAACGACGATGGTTTGCCCGGTGATGTAGCCGGAGGCCGGCGTCGCCAGAAAGACGGCAACGCCTTTTAACTCGCCCGCCGCGCCGATGCGCCCCATCGGCACGCCGGATTCGATCTGCGCCTGCGCGTGCGCGAGAACCTTTTCGGTCATGCGGGAAGGGAAGAAGCCCGGGGCGATGGCGTTGACGCGAATGCCGCGCCGCGCCCACTTGGCGGCGAACTCGCGAGTCATGGCGATCATCCCGCCCTTGGCGGCGACGTAGCTGACGATATGCTGGCCATTCTCCATCGAGCCTTTGAGGCCGGCGACCGAGGCGACGTTGATGATCGTGCCGCTGCGCCGCTTGAGCATTTCGCGCCCGGCGCGCTGCGAAAACAGAAACGCCCCCGTCAGGTTGATCTTCAAGACCATCTCCCACTTCTCCAGCTCGTGATCTTCGATGGGCTGGCCCCAGGTGACGCCGGCGTTGTTGACGAGGATATCGATCTGCCCGAAGGTGGCGATTGTGCGGTCAACCGCCGCTTGCACCTCATCGCAGCTCGAAACGTCACAAATCATGCCGTCGGCGCGAATGCCGCGGGCGCGGAACTCATCAATCGTCGGTGTCAGCCATTGCTCGCGGCGGGCGAGCAGCATCAAGGATGCGCCGGCTTCGGCCAAGCCTTCGGCCATCTCCTGGCCGAGCCCGCGCGAGCCGCCGGTGACGAGCGCCACCTTGCCGGTCAGATCAAACAACGCTTTCAGTGTCGGCACGCCTGATGATCCCTTCCGCTGAACTTATCTGTGAACTAACCTGACGAGCGAATGATTTGCGGTCTTCAGAAGCCGCAAGGCCGCAACGAGTCTATCATTTTTCTTTGAAATGGCAAGCGACGACCGGCGTTAGCGCGCGTCGCCTTTGGGGAACATGGCGCGCTCTGGCTCGGCGTTCAAGCGGGCGAGCATCTTTTTAATCAAGCGCGTCTTGACGCGACCCTGCTCTTTGGGCACGACCAGGTAGCGGACGATGGCTTCGAGCCAGGTGTTCTCGCTGACGCGGAAAACGACGCTCGGTTGCTCTTTGACTTCGAGCTGGTCTACAGGCGTCTTGGCAAGCAGCTCGCGGTAAACCCGGACGCGCTCCATCATCCCTTCGCCGATCTCTTCTTCGGCGGTCTGCTGCATCACCCGCCCGACGAATTCCAGGTCGCTGCCATAAGCGAGATTGAATTTGATCTCGTTCCAGATGTAGGGAAAGAGCGGCCAGCTATAGTTGAAGACGGTCGAGCCGAGCACCTGCGAGTTGGGAAACTTGATGATCCTGCCGCTCGGGTGGTCGGTCGAGAGGTACTGCCCACCGAATTCCCAGAGCGTCGTGTCGAGGTAGCTGACATCGATGACGTCGCCGGTCGCGTCGCCGATCTTGATGCGGTCGCCGACGCGGTAGGGCTGGCGCACCAGGATATAGATCCAGCCGATGAAGCTCGCCAGCACGGTCTGCATGGCGAAGCCGAAGATCAGCGACACGACGCCGAGCGAAACGACTGCCGTATACCAGTTGATGAAGACGACCGAGATGATGATGAACACCAGCACCAGCCCGATCAGCAAGCGCAGGATGCGGCGCAGGTTGAAACGGTTCACGGTGTCGTGAACCCTGCCGATCAAGTAGACTTCGACGGCCTTCGCCAGCGTCAGCACCAGAACGATTAAGATCATGCCGCGGGTGTAGCGCAGCAGGAAATCAACCATGCTGTCCGGCAATCCGAAGAAGCGCAGGCTGAAGAGGTAATAAAGCACCCCGAGGCCGACCAGCAATATAACGTATGAGCCGAACCAGAGTTTATCCCTGGTTGCCGCCTTCGGCATTTCAGGCGACGGGCGACCGGCGGTTTGATCCAGCGCCTCGCGCACATCTTTCTGTTGTTCTAACTGTTCGGCCTGTTCACGCACCCGCTCGGACATAGCACCTCCGGTGAATACGACGCGGCGACGCGGGGACGCGGAGACCGAGGCGAGAGAAAGATGTAGAAAAGCACCGGTGTTCTTTACCCGCGTCGCCTCGGTCTCCGCGTCCCC
>JBJMGU010000095.1:0-3786 GCA_045807765.1 Blastocatellia bacterium | reverse complement strand
TAACGCCTGCGTTCAGCGGGGCCACGAACGGCATTTAACGTTACCATAAGAGCTGCGCTTCGTGGCCTCCGCTGCAACGCCTTGTTAGACGGCGTGGTTGTAATACTGAGCTAGTCTTTATCATTTAAGCAAACAATCCTGCCCAAGGTTGGAGAACCTCCCCTAGTTGAATGGGAGTCAACACTCGGATACCAAGCTCTCTTTGAATGTGTCCGGCATTTCTTGGAAGACGCCGCTCCATTGTTAAGAATGCATCGCACTCAAGCCTAACTGCATCCTGGATTAACCTCCGGTCTTTTTCTCCAAGATACCCGAATGAAGAGCCATCAAGCCAGCTGGCGACCAATTCTCCTTTGTCAGTGAAAGCTGCTCCATCATATGAATCTAAGCATGCCTGCCAATGATCCAACACATCGTAAGCCCATTGAAGATAGTTGTGATGCCCTCTGTCTCTTACTTCAATCAAACTGTTTTCAGAAAGAGCAAATTCAAACTGAGCGCGATCATTAACAATAAATATCTTCCGAAGAGCTTCTAGATTCTCGATGCCATTAGTGACTTTCCTTATCCGATCCGTTTCAGGGACTTCGTAGTTTTCCCAAATGAACTCTCCATATGTTTGTAGGGTCTGGAGAGTTGATGAGTCAAGAAATATGCGTGTAGGTAGTTCTTCAAATCGGCTCATAATATCTGGTCGAAGTAGCCCGTCAGCCGTCTAACAAGCAATTGGATGTATCCCAGACGCCATTTAAATTGGGCTTTTATCTATATGTACATCATACCATCTACATATACATAGGCTTGCGCTCAGGCCCTCAAATTGTCTCGATTCCCCGGATGCGACTTCTCAGCCCTAGCTGGATGGCCCTGTCGTAACGTATCTGCCATACCTTTCGCGCAGCATTCCATTTTCCGCCTGCCCGCAGCACCCTGGCACGCATCTCATCGTCATTCGCCTTCAACTCAACGCCGACAATCTCGTCACGGTCGTACAACTTCGCCCGCGGCTCCCAGCTAATCTCTTCAATAATCAATTCAACCGTCTTGAAGCGCTTCTTCTCCTTCTCATCATAACGATAGCGTACGCAGACCAACCGCTCGCCATATAAGGCAACGAGCTTCTTTGTACCACTGCGTCCAGGTTTTAGACTCAATCCGATTCGCATCAATTTGCCGAGCCTTCTAAGATGAGCGCCATCATATCCTGACTGCGCCGCCTTAGCAATTCAAGAACTATCACTCTTTTGCCAAATGATCTTCGACGGCTGACATGGCTGACGTCTAAGAACACATCTCCCCAGTTGTGGTTGAGCCCCAAAGGGAAGTCGCCAGGCGCGACGGCAGTGTTGTTTTCCATCCCTAGTTCGACTTGTTGTCTTACTGAGTTGATTCCAGGTACGCAAATTTGACCGCGCAATCATACGCTTCCAAAATCTAGCCATCAAGTTGACAATTGCGTCTTTTCTTACTATATCCTTGCCGGTAACCTACCGACCTTCTGAATGTGGAGAACCGCCCATGTCTAAGCTGCTCGATCAGGTGCGCGATTGTTTACGGGTCAAGCATTATAGCTACCGAACTGAACAGGCCTACATCGATTGGATCAAACGCTTCATCGTCTTTCACGATAAGCGCCATCCGCTTGAAATGGGAGCCCTCGAAGTCGCCGCCTTCCTCACCCACCTCGCCGTCGAGCGCACCGTCGCCGCTTCGACACAAAATCAGGCACTCGCCGCATTGCTCTTTCTTTATCGAGACGTGCTTTTGCAGCCGCTCAATGCCATCGAAGGGATCGAACATGCCAAACGGCCCGAAAAGCTTCCCATCGTCTTAACCCGCGGCGAAGTGACCGCCCTGCTCGATCACTTGCAAGGCACCAACTGGCTGATTGCGAGCCTGCTGTATGGCGCCGGCCTGCGCCTTATGGAAGCCTTGCGATTGCGCATTAAGGACCTCGATTTTAATTATCAACAGATTGTCGTCCGCGATGGCAAGGGAGCCAAAGATCGCGTCACGGTGCTGCCGGCGACACTCATTGAACCGCTGCGCAAGCAGTTGCAGAAAGCCCAGGAGCTGCATCAAGCCGACCTCCGCCAAGGCTACGGCTCGGTCCATCTGCCGTATGCTCTGGCGAAAAAATATTCCCATGCGCAACGCGAATGGCGATGGCAGTTTGTCTTCCCTGCGCCCCGCCGGTCAATTGATCCGCGCTCAGGCGGCGTCCGTCGCCACCATCTCTCGGAAGGGGTAGTGCAAAAAGCCGTCAAAGCCGCCGTGGCCGATGCCGGTCTGCTGAAGCCGGCAAGCTGCCATACCTTGCGCCATAGCTTCGCCACGCACCTGCTTGAACAAGGCTATGATATTCGCACGATTCAGGAGTTGCTCGGACACAAAGACCTCGCCACCACGCAGATATACACGCACGTGCTGAATCGCGGCGGCAGGGCGGTGCGCTCGCCGCTTGAGCTATAAAAGGGATGACCAACGACCGACAAAGCAGGCTATTTCGGTTCTTCCTTTGAGCCGCCGAAGGCATGGGTGATATCTGTAAAGAATTCCTTCAAGCTCTGAGCAATCGTCGCCGGCGTCGCTTCGCCGCGCACGACCAGCACGGGACATTCGGCACGGTTGACGATCTCACGGGTGATGTTGCCCATGATGTAAGTCCGCAGCGAGCCGCCCTCGGGCGATGATCCCGTAACGATCAGGTCGTAATCGCCGCGCCGCACTTCTTTGAAGACTTCGCTGATTACCATCCCGTGGCGCAAGCGCACTTCGCAACGCACCCCCTGACGCGCCAGAGCCTCCTGCTCGCGTCGCAGATTCTGCCCCAGCACCGAGTTGGAGTGCAGCAACAGGTTGACATCCTCCTCCATCTTGATGAGGTCGGAATAGACAGCCGGCGGCTCGGCCATGACGTGAAACAGCGTCACACCGGCCTCTGTGGCTCGCGCCAGCGTTCCCGTAAACTCGACGGCGCGGTCAATGTACTTTTCGCCGCCGCTGCACACCAGTATGCGCTTCAGGGTGACGCGATCACCGATCACCACCAGCACCGGCGGCGCCACTGCCTTGATGATCTTATAAGCCTTGGCCGACATCAGGAACGGGCCGCTGCGTCCCTTGCGAGTCGCGCCGATGACCACCAGATCATAGCTGGTCTCTTCTGCGCGCTTGACGATCTCGGCGATCGGCTCACCGGCCTTGATGACGATCTCGGCGTTGACCCGCTTTTCACGCAGTTGTTGCTGGGCGCTCTTGAGCGAATCGAAAATGCGGTCTTCTTCGCCGGCGCGCTCGGTGATGCCGAGAATCGTCGTTTCGGCCTCGCAGGCCGCGGCAATCGTCGCGGCAAAGCGCACGGCATTAGTTGCCTGTTCGGACCCGTCGCTGCAAATCAAAATCTTCATGACAGAGACTTTCATAGGAAATGATGAATGAGAAATGATGAATGATGAATTAAAGAGACTAGTCCTCTTGCGATGGGCGTTAGCTCCGGCAGTTCATCATTCATCATTCTGCATTCATCATTTCATGTGTTTGCCCGTGAGCAGGCTGTAGATCACAATGGCCGCGCCGATCAGCGGCAACGGCACGAAGGCCAGGCGAATCTTCGGCCCGCGGAAGTACTCGGTCGCAGAGGCACCGATCTGTGCGCCGATGGCCGCCCCCGTGTGCATTACCAGCGCAATCAAGATATCAACGTTACCTTTGATGGCATGCGTGAAGGTGCCATAGCTCGCAGAGATCACGACCTCAAACAAATCCGTGCCGACCGCCACGTGC
>JBJMGU010000094.1:0-11182 GCA_045807765.1 Blastocatellia bacterium | reverse complement strand
CGGCCCTTTCTCTTTCATGGCCTCTGATCTCTAGCCCCTGGCCTCTCTTGCTCACATTAGTCGCGTCGGCTCGCTCGGCGCGGGGTCGCCAATCGGCTGCGGTTCGGGCTCGCCATCGGGCAAGCCGGGCTGATCGGGCGGAATCCGTACCGGCGGTTGCGGGCCAGCATCCGGCGGCAGCGGCTGGGGCTCGTCAACCGGGTCTGCCGGCGGCGAATCAACATCCGGGTTTGTAGCGCCGCCGCCCCCTGCCGGGTCTTCGATGTTGGGATTGTTTCTGCTCATGGCTCCTCAAAAGTGATGCGGGAGAGCGCGAACCGACGCGCCATTAATTCGATCTCAAACGAACGCGCGTCGCCTGTCCGGCTCTCCCGGCTGGCGCAGTGGTTTTCGAGTCACCCTCTCCTTGGCTCGTTATCGAAAACCATTGCGTGATGAAAGCTACTTTACTTTTTCGGCGCCGGCGGCGTCGAGAATCTTGCGCGCTTGATCAGCGCGGTCCTCGTGCGTGTAGACGCCGACCAGGATGCCGCCGCGCTCAATCTCTTCGTTATAAAACTTGGCTTCATGCTCAGGCAAGCCCAGCCCGATGAGCGCGCCGGTCAAGCCGCCGGCTGCCGCGCCTGCGCCCAAACCCGCCAGCGTCGCGACAATCGGCCCGGCGGCGACCAACCCGATGCCCGGCAAGGCGATGACGCCGAGCGCGACCAACCCTGCGGCGATGGCACCGAGCACGCCGCCAATCGTCGCTCCGGTCGCTACGCCTTCGGGCGCTTTCGTCGCCATTGCCAACCCGAACTCGCGCCCGCGTGTCGCGTCGCTCATCAACAGGCTGATGTCGTCGCGCGACCAGCCATAATGCATTAGGTCTTCAACTGCCCGCTCGGCGTCGGCGCGCGAGCGAAATAATCCTGTCACAAGACTCGCCATATGTTGATCCTCCCAACCCACTGGATGTTATTGTCAGACGTTTTACAGAGCAACGCGCATACCAGCGAGTCGCCCGCGAGTTGTGAATGTAAGGTGATTTACTCGTCAGGTAGAGCAACGCAGATGCAAGAATTTGCGCGGTCATCAGCCGCAGGCGTGAGGCCAATCGCTTGCAGCGCCTGCGGCGTTACGTCTCTGTTTCATACAACGGGCAAGCCCGGTTGTACCGAAACCATATTGAAAGGCAAACCTTTTGCCTTTTGGCTTTTGCCTTCTGCCGAAGGCGGCGGATTATTGCTGTGGCAACGACATCAACTCGTTGACGCGGCTCTTGAAGGCTTGCGTCAGCAGTTGAATCTCTTCCGGGCTATAGTTGGCGGCGCGGAAGGCATCGCTGATCTGCTGATCGCTCAACTGCGACAGCAGGCCGCCGACCCAGCGCGCCTGCTCGACCGTGATATCTTTGAAGAGGTCGCCGCGCTTGCCGTTGTAGTTAAATTCGATGCGTCCCCGCTTGACGCCTTTGATGAATTTCGCCTTGGCATAATCTTCCGGCTCGTTGCGGGTGCGCGAAAAGACGCCGCCGGTCTTGCCGAACGTTCCTCCGAGATCGCTGATGATGTAGCGCAGTTCTTCGCTGCCGTCGGCATTGCGGACGTGAATAATGCGATTGTTCTCGTCCTTGATATCCCAATTATCGAGCAATAACATTATCACTTTAAGGCCCTGATATTCGCGCCTGCCGGCGAATGGGTTGGACGCCCAGCGCCAATTTTCCAGCCGCTTGACGCCCTTGGGACGAGCTTCGAAGCGCACATTCTTGTACGTCCCTTTGCCTTCGATGGTGACCTCAGGCACCAGGTAAGTGATCTCCGTCGGGTAGCCGACGGCCCACACCAATCGCGTCGCGGCGGTCTCGGGCTGCGCCTCTTTGTCGAGCTTGGCGACCCAGACGCGGCCCGCGCCGTCCTGCACGCGGTACTTCTTTGAGTAGCCGCCCGTCTGCTCTTCGATGAAGGTGACGTGGCTCAGGTCAGGCTTCATCTCCTCGCCGCCCGGCCCATTGATGAGGTCGCGGGTGCTCAGGTCGCCGGGGTCTTGCCATAGCACAGGGGTGCCACCCATCGGCTTCTTCTTTTTGTCCTGGGCACTAGCCGTAAAGCTTACGGAGAGGATGAGCGAGAGACAAACGGCTCTCACAATCGCTCGTTGTTTCATGCTGGTGGCTCCTCCTTCGGTCAGGTAACGTCGCCGGCTGATCGCACCACTACATACAAGCCTGATGCCATTCTATGCCGATCATCTCAACTTGCAATCAAGAAAGCGCTATTTTGAACTGAAGCGCAACGACGGCGCGTATCGACCGGCAGAGCCACGGGATGGCGGACGGCGTGGCGATTTCGCTTTACAGGGGCGAGAGCGAATCGTTACGATGGCGGCGAACGACGAGGAAACTTCGATGATCTGTCCATACTGTCAGGCGACGCTTGCCGACAATGCGCGCTTCTGCACGGGCTGCGGCTCTTCGCTCGTGCGCCCTGAAACCTCGGACAAGACGCTTTCGGAAGCGGCGACGCAGGTAATCCCGGCCGCACAGACGGCGGCAGCGGGCGCGGCTGCCGACCCGTTGATCGGCTGCACGCTTGAAGACAAATATAAGATCACGGCGCGGCTCGGCGAAGGCGGCATGGGCGCGGTCTACCGCGCGACGCGGCTGCGCATCGGCGACGAAGTGGCTGTCAAGGTGATGCACGCGCAGTTTGTCAAAGACGAGGCGACGCTCGAACGCTTTCGCCGCGAAGCCCGCGCCGCCGCGATGCTGCATCACCCGAACGTCGTGGCGATTTACGATTATGGCGAAGGCCACACGCCGGAAGCGCTGGCCTTCATCGTCATGGAGATGGTCGAAGGCTACTCGCTGCGCGCGCTGCTTGAGCAAGAGCAGCGGTTCGCGCCCGAACGCGCCGTCGCTTTGATGCGCGAAATCTGCAACGGCGTCGGCGCGGCGCACCGCCACGAAGTCATCCACCGCGACATCAAGCCTGACAACATTATCGTCCTGCCGCCCGGCGCGCACGGTGAGCATGAAACCGCCAAAGTTCTCGACTTCGGCATCGCCAAGCTGCGCGACCTGAGCGGCAACGCAACGCTGACGCAGGCCGGCATCGTTATGGGCACGCCCTATTATATGTCGCCTGAACAGTGCCGCGCCGAACCACTCGATGTGCGCTCGGACGTCTACAGTCTCGGCGCGATGCTCTACGAGATGCTGGCGGGCACGCCGCCCTTCGTGGCCAGCACGCCAACCGGCGTCGTGGCGAAACACCTGACAGACCTGCCGCCGCCTCTGCCTCATCAACTCAACGTTCCGGCGGCGGTCGAAGCGGTGATCGGGCGAGCCCTCGCCAAAGACCGCAACCTGCGGCAGGCCGACGCCACCGCTTTCGCCCGCGAGCTGCAAGCGGCGATGACCAACCATCTGACTCGCCCGATATCGCCGGCAACCATGGTGTCGAACGCTGCGCAGGCGACTCAGATGGTCTACCCGCCCGCTGCTACCGCGCCGTATCAGGGCGCTTACGGCACCGCGCCGCCGCTGCCGGCGCACCCCACCACACCGCAGCCTTTGCCCGCCGAGCGCTCGCGCACAGGCATGCTCGTTGCCGGCATTGTCAGCCTGGTGATTCTGATCGCGCTCGGCGTCATCGCTTACGTCGTCTTCGTAGCGCGAAAGCCTGTGCCGGGACCAGCCCCGGTTGTCAGTCCGGGGCCGAACGGCGTACAGCCGATCACGCCGACCGCCGTTCCGACCAACGCGAACCGCCCTGAGGTAGCCAACCCGTCGGCGACCGACGCCAAAGGTAAAGCCGAAAGCAAGCTGCTAAATAACGAACTGCTCGCCAAGAATGATCTTGCGGGGATCGCCGACAGCGACCTGCGCTTGCTGCGCAATATGATTTACGCGCGCCACGGTCGTATCTTTGATGCGCCCGACTTGCAGCGCTATTTTTCGACGCGCACGTGGTATCGCCCGCGCAGCGATTACAGCGACGCGGACTTGACGGCGAACGACCGCGCCAACGTCGCACTGCTCAAGACCGCCGAAGGCGCAAGCGCGGCGCCGGCTGATGCGACCATTCGCAACGAAGTGATGGAGGCGTTAAACGGCTGGGTTGAAGCGATGGGCCGTCACGACCTCGACGCCTACATTGACCACTACGCCGACAGCCTCGACACCTATTACAAACGCAGCAACGTCAGCCGCGCCGACGTGCGCACTGACAAGGCGCGGGCTTTTGGGCGCTTTGCAACGCTCGATTTGCAGTTGAACAATGTCCAGATCAAAGCGGACGAAACGGGCGGGCGGGTCGTCGTGACTTACAACAAAGCCTACGATTTCATCGAAGCCGATGGCCGTCACTTCAACGGCTCGGCGCGCTCTGGCTTATGGTTAGAGAAGCGCGGCAACCGCTGGCTGATCACCAGCGAGAAGGACCTGTAGGAAGGGACTAGGGGCTGGGGATTAGGGGCTAGAGGCTAGGGAAGAGGAATTTGATTGACCTGGATGTGGCTTCCAGAGCCAGATGCAGGCCATCAAGGTTCTTCCCTAGTCCCTAGCCCCTAGCCCCTAGTCCCTAATCCCCAGCCCCTCACTTCCCTTCCAGCAATCGCGTCGCCGCGTCAATCTGTGCGGTCAGGGCTTGCACGGCGGCGGCGGCGTTTTTCGCCTGCGGCTCGACTTCGTCCCACTGCTTCTGCTCGATGGCCTCGCGCACGCCGGGGATGGTCTTGACGCCATAGCCTGTGTAAAAGCCCGGCGCGTAAATCTGGTGCTTGAACCACGGACGGCGCGGCAAGCCCGGCTCACCCGTCAGCCGGCGCTCCGATTGATAGAGCAACTGATTGAGCTCCTTCGCCTGCTTGACGTTTTCAAACCCTCTTGCGGTCGCCTTCGTGAGCGCCTCTTCGTAACGGCGGGCGCTGTCACTAAGCGCCTGCACTGCTGCGCTCAGCTTGGTCAGGTTGATCTCTTTCGGCGGGCTCGCCTTTTTCGCCAGCTTATCGATTTCGTCCATGTAGCGGCGCAAGGTCTCTGCGAGGTTGGTGAACTCGAACGGTAGCACATCGGCGTCGGCCAGCCGCATGACAATCGTGCCGTTAGTCTGAGCGAGCGCCCGGCCAAACTCAAACGTGCTGTCCGAGAAATGCATGTACCAGTAGATCGAATCATAAACCGAATGATAGATGCCGCCGCCGCCATCACCGCCGAAGCCCGTATTCATTGCCGCAATGCCGAGATGCTGCAAGAACGGCGTGTAATCCGACCCCGAACCCAGGGCGCTGATACGCAGGTCGGCGCGCTCGCGCAGTTCTTTTTTGTCTTCGTCGCTCTTAGCCTGCTCCAGGCGGCGGTCGCGCATGGCTTCCCAGGCGCTCTTGTTGCTCTTCGGCTGCGCGATGTCGCGTGCCACTTCATTAAAGAAGCGTTCGAGCGAATGCGTGCCGCCCGCCCCCAGCCAGCCTTTGCTCGTGCTGTCTGAGTTCAGGTAAGCAACCGCTTTCTGCTTTAACTCGTCGGCATGAGTTTCGACCCATTCGGTTGAGCCTAACAGCGCCGGCTCTTCCCCGTCCCATGCGCAGAGAATAATCGTGCGCTTCGGCTTCCATCCCTGCTTCAACAACTCGCCCATGGCGCGGCCCGCTTCCATCACTGTCACCATACCGCTTATGGGATCGTCCGCGCCGTTCACCCAGGCATCGTGATGATTGCCATAGATCACCCACTCGTCCGGGTATTGCGCGCCTTCGATGCGAGCGATGACATCATAGAGCGTCTTCAGCGACCAGTCGAAGGCGACTTTCAGATGCACGCGCGCCGGCCCCGCGCCGACGTGATAAGTGATCGGCAGCGCGCCGCGCCACGCTTCGGGCGCCACCGGCCCGGTCAACGCTTTCAAGAGCGGCAGCGCGTCGCCATACGAGATCGGCAGCACAGGAATTTTAGTGATGACTTCGGCCTCTTCGCGCGGCAATCGCTTCGCGCCTTTGACCGCGCCGATGCCCGGCGTCAACGGGTCGCCGGGGTGAATCGGCATGTCCATGACCGAGCCGCGCTGTACGCCCTGCTCGGGTCGGTAAGGCCCCTGCGGATAGACATCGCCCTGAAAGTAACCGTCATCACGTGGGTCAGAATAGATCAGACAGCCGATAGCGCCATGCTCATAAGCCACCTTGGGCTTGATGCCGCGCCAGCTCGCGCCATAACGAGTGATGACGATCTTGCCTTTCACATCAACGCCGAGCTTGGCCAGCTCATCGTAATCGGCGGGCAACCCGTAGTTGGCATAGACCAGTTGGCCTGTCACGTCGCCATCGGTCGAGTAAGCGTTATAAGAAGGCAGTTGCCCTTGATCGCTTGAATCCGGGTCTTCGGCGACCACTGGCTCTTTCAGCTTCGCCGTGTAAGTGGTCGGCGCGACCAGTTCGAGCAGACGTTCTTTGGGCGTCGGAAAGAGCACGTCGAACTCTTCGATGCGGGCGTCGAAGCCCCACGATTGAAACTTCTCGCGGATAAACTCGGCGTTCTGTTTGTCGTAAGCCGAGCCGACGTGGTGCGGTTCGGCGGCGAGCCGGTTCATGTACTCGCGCAGCAACTCAGGCTTCGGCACCTGGCGCATTTTGGTTTCCCAATCGATCTCGGCGCGGGCGCTCTGATCCGTGTAGCCGCGCAAGCCATGCGCCTTGCCATTCGCTTGCGCGAAAGCAGCGGGCAGCAGGCCGTTCCCGATGACGAGCAAAGAAACCGCTAGGCCGGTAATTTTCTTGAGCGTGTGACGGCGCATAATTCCCTCCTGAAGGTTGGAGGGCAAGTATAACGAGAGCGCCGCGGGTCGTGCAATCTAGCGCGAAACCTTAGCGCAATCATGCGCCGTACGGCGCATCCCAGGTTCCGGCGAAAGCGATTTCACCGAGAGGCTTGCGCTGCCGCGCGGCCAGTTCTTTGGCGCGAGTTTTTTCGTCCAGGTCGTCGAGGCTGCCGCGATACGGATAGCCGATGGCGATCATCGCCAGCACCGTATAGTCTTCGGGAATGTGAAACTCGCTGCGCGCCTGCTCGGTGTTGAAGCCGGCCATCTGATGCGCCGCCAGTTCTAGCGCTACGGCTTCGAGGACGAGGTTCTCGCTCCCCAGCCCGACATCATGCTGAGCGGTGCGGTTCGGCTGCTCGTTGTACGTGAAGTTGTTGCGCGCAATCGAAATCATCAACAGCGGCGCTTCAAGCGCCCAGGCGTTGCCTTCGACCAGACAGGCGCGGGCTTTGGCTAGCGCTTCTTGATCGCTGCCGTCAAAGACCAGGTAACGCCACGGCTGCTCGTTGAAGCATGACGGCGCCCAGCGCGCCGCTTCGAGCAAGCTCAGAATCTTTTCGCGCTCGACGGCGCGGCCTTCTTCAAAGAGGCGCGGGCTCCAGCGTCGCTTGATGTCCGAATCGAGCGGATAATCCGCCGGCGCGGGTTTTTCTGGATAGCTAGTGGAGGGGTCGGTTTGTGATGAGGGGTTTTCAGATTTGTTGCTCATGGGTTTCCTTTCTACGGCTGCGTACCACGATACGCAAGATTATAACGAGGCGGTTTCAGTGGCCCAAACTTGACTTGCCACGGCGCAGCCCCTAGCATTCAGCCCGTGCCCGTGGAGCAAGGTTCTGCTTGTGCATTGACCCGATCACTGCGCCATACCCGTTCATCCGAGGTCATCCATGCGACGTTTACTCATCCTCCTGTTCATCGCTCTGATCACGCTGCCGGTTGCAGCGCAAGACCGGCCCGCCGCGCAATCGCTCGCCGAGCGCACACGCGGGCTGCAAAAGCTGGACGGCTACGTGCCGCTCTACTGGGACGCCGCTGCCGGCAAGATGCTGATGGAGATTTCGCGCTTCAACCAGGAGTTTCTCTATCAGGTTTCGCTGTCCGCAGGGGTGGGATCAAACCCTGTCGGACTGGACCGCGGCCAGATGGGACAGACGCGCATCGTCACCTTCGAGCGCGTCGGCCCGAAGGTGTTGATGGTTGAGCCGAATTATCGCTACCGCGCCTTGAGCCAGGACGCCAACGAGCAGCGCGCCGTCGAAGAGTCGTTCGCGCGCTCGGTGCTGTGGGGCTTTAAAGTCGAGGCCAGTGAAGCGAACCGTGTGCTGGTTGATGCGACGGCATTTTTCCTGCGCGACGCGCACGGCGTCATTGACGTGCTGCGGCGCACGCGGCAAGGGCAGTACCGATTGGACGAATCACGCAGCGCCTTTTACCTGCCGCGCACCAAAGTCTTTCTGCTGAACACCGAAGTCGAAACCATGCTGACGTTCGCCACCGAAGGCGACGCCGGGCCGCTGGTGCGCGACGTGACGCCTACGGCCAATTCGATCACCGTCCGCCAGCATCACTCGTTCGTCCAATTGCCCGACGAAGGCTACAAGCCGCGCCGGCTCGACCCGCGCGTCGGTGTATTCGGGATTACTTTTTACGATTATGCTTCGCCATTCACCGACCCCATCGAGAAGCGCTGGGTCAGCCGCCACCGCTTGCAGAAGAAAGACCCGACCGCGGCAGTCTCCGAGCCTGTGAAGCCGATCATCTACTACGTTGATCCGGGCGCGCCCGAACCGATTCGCAGCGCCTTGATCGAAGGCGCGTCGTGGTGGAATCAGGCGTTTGAGGCCGCCGGCTTCAAGAACGCCTTTCAAGTTCGCGTGCTGCCCGACGGCGCAGACCCGATGGATCTGCGCTACAACATGATCAACTGGGTGCATCGCTCGACGCGCGGCTGGTCGTATGGCGGCGGCGTCACCGACCCGCGCACCGGCGAGATCATCAAAGGCAACGTCACGCTCGGCAGCCTCCGCATTCGCCAGGATTACATGATCGGCACAGGTCTGGTGCCGCCCGGTCAGAGCAATCAAGGCGAAGGCGACGAGTGCCAGTTCGCCGCCTTGCCCGATGCCGATTATTTGTTCGCCGCCGATGCGTCTACGGATTCGGCGGCGATGTCGCTGGCGCGCATTCGCCAACTGGCGGCGCACGAGACCGGCCACACGCTCGGACTGGCGCATAACTTTGCAGCCAGCACCTACGGGCGCGCTTCGGTGATGGATTATCCGGCACCGATGGTCGAGATCAAAAACGGCAAGCTCGATCTCTCGAATGCTTATGCGGTCGGCATCGGCGCTTATGACAAGTTCGCCATCACCTATGCCTACGCGCAGTTTGCGCCCGGCGCCGATGACGCCGACGCCGCAGAGCTTGAGAAGATCGTCGAAGACGGCGTCGCCCACGGCATGTTGTTCATCAGTGATGCCGACGCGCGCCCGGCAGGCGCCGCGCACCCGCTCGCCAGCCTCTGGGACAATGGCAGCGACCCCATCGCCATGCTGCGTCACGAGATGGAGGTGCGAAAGATCGGGCTGGCAAACTTCGGCTTGCAGAGCATCCGACAGGGAACGCCGCTGTCATTGCTCGAAGCCAAGCTGCTGCCGCTCTACCTGCACCACCGTTATCAACTGCAAGCCGCCGTCAAATCCGTGGGCGGGCTTTATTACACCTACGCGGTGAAGACGGCGACGGGCGCAAATCCCGCGCCGGTGCTAGAAGTCGTGCCGGCCTCGCGCCAGCGCGAGGCGCTCGACGCCGTGCTCGACACGATCAAAGTTGAAGAGCTGACGATTCCGCAGCGCATCCTCGATCTGATCCCGCCGCGCGCTTTCGGTTACGAAGGCGGCCCGACGGAATACTTCAGCAAGCGCGCTGACCCGGCATTTGATCCCGTCGCGGCGGCGACCATCGCGGCGGACTTTGCCGTATCGGGACTGCTCGAACAACATCGCGCGGCGCGCCTCATCGATTTCCATGCGCGCAATGCGGCGAACCCCGATTTCAGAGAAGTCGCCCGCGCCCTGGTCACACGGACATGGCGACAGGCGGCGCCTTTAAGCGCGCCTCAAGCCGCCGTCGCCCGCGCCGTGCAAAGTCTGGTCGTCACGCGATTGATGGAGCTTGCGGCAGATGACGACGCCGCGCCGCAGGTGCGTGCCGTGGCAACAGAAGAACTGCGCGCCCTGAGCGCCTGGCTCGGGTCGCCTGCCACCGCCACGCTCGATGCCGCGCATGTGCGAGCGACCCGCGACGACATCGAGCGCTTCCTTAGCCGCCCCGACGCGCCGCGCAAGCAGACCGCGCCGCTCCCTGTGCCGCCGGGCGATCCGATTGGCACACGTTCACATCAGTGATAGTCCTTACTGCTGAAGCAGGAGGTCTCTTGGATCTTTGTAGAAAACATCTTTGACGTTCGCCTATTAGACTGCCAGACCGATGATGTTGATGTCAGCAATCGGTCGTGATGTACAACCGGGTTTTTCTTTTGTGTGGTAATGAATTTGGCCGTATACTGGGCGCGTGACTAAGAATGAGGAAGGATTTGTTTTAACATCGGAAGACACTGTTTGGCTTGGCGCAATACGTTAGCAGCCTCTGCAACTGATCGAAAAATGAATTTAAATTGTCACTTGGAGATTTCACGCTGATGAGCGTTCATATACGCTATATGGGAGCGAAGCATAGCTTAGCTCCTATTGTCGCTGATGTCATCAAGGAGTTGCCAAGCGGCCCTTGCCTCGATCTCTTTGCCGGTATGTGTTCTGTTGCTGGTGCTCTTGCAACGGCTGGCCGGGAAACTTGGTGTAATGACATTCAAAAATATGCTGCCTTAGTGTCAAAGGCTCTTGTTGCTTCAACCGAACTGCCCATTACTGCGGAACAAGCTACATCCAAACTTCTAAAAGCATTTAACAGGAACTTGTCTTTTCTCAAAAGGAGATTTGTTAAGGAGCTTGAAGAGGAAAAGAAGGCTCTTGATCAGAAAGCGTATACAGCCTACAGAAGTTTAGCTGATAGCTGGCAGCACGCCGGAAATAATACTGAGATAGCAAGCGAAGTTTCATTACTTCAGTCCACCCCGACCTTTCCATATCGATTAGCTACCCTTGCTTATTCGCACGGATATTTTGGACTGCGACAAGCTATTGCTCTTGATAGCTTGCGGTATGCAATTGATTTTTGTTATCGGCGCGAGCAACTTACGGCGATGAGGTCAAGAAAGTCGTGACCTGGGCGGAGATGGTCGCACAGACGGCCTCGATACCACTCCGCCTCGCCCAGCCCATCGCCTAAAAAAAGGGGCGGATCCGAAGACCCGCCCCTTGCGT
>JBJMGU010000093.1:0-6294 GCA_045807765.1 Blastocatellia bacterium | reverse complement strand
GAGTATCTTGAAAAGGTCTTGCCACCTGGAGAAACGTTTGACTTCGTCGGTGCCAATCATTACACGCCGGGCATCACAACGTTCAAGAGCAAATTCAATCCTGAAGAAGCGCCCTATCTGGTTTTGGAACATCGGTCGCGGCGTTATGGTCTGATACAACCACTGCTGCCGGTTCTGAAGCGGGTCAGAAGCATTCTCGCTTGATGAGCGAGCGACAAAAGGCAACCATCATGTCATTCAACTCAGTGGAATTCCCCTTCTTCTTCATGCTTATTGTGGTGATCTATTTCCTGACGCCCTACAGGCATCGCTGGAAGATACTGCTGGTCGGCAGCTATCTCTTCTACATGGCATGGAAACCAGCCTACTTGTCCTGGCTGATTGGCATCACGCTGCTCGATTATTTTTGCGCTCTGCGGATGGGCAGGAATCCGAGCCGCCATGAACGCCGGCCCTGGCTGTTGTTAAGCATTGGCGGCAACCTCTCCCTGCTATTCGTGTTCAAGTATGCCGCCTTTGCCAGTGAGACGCTACGGGCGCTCAGTCATGCCCTGCACCTTTCCTACGAGCTGCCTTTCTTCAATGTGCTGCTGCCTCTGGGAATCTCATTTCACACGCTGCAAACCATCGGCTATTCGATAGATGTGTATCGCGGCACCAGGGAGCCGGAAAAACATCTTGGCTTATTCGCTCTATATGTCTCGTTCTTCCCGCAACTCGTCGCCGGACCGATAGAAAGATCAACGTCGCTGCTGCCGCAGTTTCGGCAAAATTTCGATTTCGAGTACGAGCGCGTCGTCGACGGCCTGCGATTGATGCTGTGGGGGTTCTTCAAGAAGATCGTCATCGCCGATCGCCTGAGCCTTTATGTTGATTCCGTGTATGGCCACCCATCGGGCTACGGCGCTGTGCCGACGGTGATGGCAACCATCTTCTTTGCGTTTCAGATCTACTGTGACTTTTCGGGCTATTCTGACATCGCCATCGGCGTGGCTAAAGTAATGGGATACCGGCTGACGCTCAACTTCAACCGTCCGTACATCGCGCAATCCATACGCGAGTTCTGGCGGCGATGGCATATCTCGCTTTCCACATGGTTCAGGGACTATGTATATGTGGCGCTCGGCGGCAATCGCGTCTCGACCATCAGATGGGCGGCGATCATCTTTGTGGTCTTTCTGTTGAGCGGCATCTGGCATGGCGCGAACTGGACGTTCTGCATCTGGGGATTGCTCCACGGGAGCTATTACATCATCGGTCGCGCGACCGCCGCCCGCCGAGCCGGATGGCGCGACCTCCTTGATCGGGCCGGAGCAGGTGTGGCAGGCCAAGCTGTCAGCATGAGTATGACATTCCTAATGGTTTGCTTCGCGTGGATCTTCTTTCGCGCCGCGAGTCTCGGCGACGCCTTGCAGCTAGTGGCGAACCTCTGGCGCTTTGGTGACATTGCGGGCGTGCAAACCGGCGTCCTGATCAACAACCTATTCGGTTATAAAGGGCTGGCGTTCGATTGGCTGCTGATCGCTTTCCTGCTGGTTGCTGAGAGCCAGGTGAAAGAGCAAGGCATAGGCCGATATTGGAGCACGAAACCGCTGGTCTGGCGATGGGGCATAACTTACGCGGCCATCTTTGCGATTATCATTCTAGGGAGCATAGGCAAAAATGAGTTCATCTACTTCCAGTTCTAATCGTCACGACGCGAGGCATTTCGTCGTCCGGCTAACCATCTTTTCTCTCACTCTGATTCCTCTATATGCGGTCGCCTACCTGTTGAGTGTCTCCGGCAAATTCGATGGCACATACATCACCACACAGAGCTATAAGCTGGCGCAGATGCGCGGGCCGATCAACTATGACGTGATCATCATGGGCGACAGTTGCGCGATGGCCATAGACCCAACTGACCCGGAGACGCTGCACCAGCTTCAAGGCCAGACGATCTATAACTTTGGTCTGGTCAACCTGGGCGGGATGTATCCCGTATATTCGACGTTGAAAAAATATATGGATGCAGGGAAATCGCCGAAGATGATTCTGCTGTCGTTTCTGCCATCATTACTGACCAGGCAACCGGACATTTTCGATGGCAGCAAATTCACCAAATTTTACGCGGCGAAATTTTATACACTGCATGAACTACTTGGCGATGGCGAGATTCGTTCGCATCCCGGTGCGCTGACGCATTTGCTCGCCGAGAAGTTCAAGCTGCGTTTCATTCAAGACCGCTATGACATTCCCTTCAATCAGAAGATGTTTGAGAGGGTCAAAGCCAAAAGCGGGCAGATGCTGATTCTTGAAGACACACGGGCGACGGAAGGTGAAGTACAGAGTGCGCCGCAATTTCGCTCGGAGTTTCAGCCCTCTGCCCAGGCGATGAACTATCTGTCAAAGTTTTTACAGCTTGCCGAAACGCATGGCGCGCAGGTCATCATCTTCATGATGCCTGAGCCGCCGACCGCATATCAGGCGCGGCTCGCGTCAGGGTACTTCTCCAACTATTTTGAGGCGCTGCACGAACTGGCACTCCAACACCCGAACCTCTCGATTATCGAGCGACCATTCTCGCTGCCGAATGAATGTTTCTCTACCGATGTCACGCACCTGAACCGCGAAGGCGTAGAGCGCTACCAAAAAGAGCTTTGGCCGGTGGTGCTTGAGCGAGCGCGCACGCTGCTGGCCGAGCGCGACAGGAAAGCGCCTAAAAAGACGGATGATGCGCTTGCTGAAACCTCAAAGGATTCTCTACATTCTGGCGCAGTACCCTAACCGCAGCGAAACCTTTATTGCCAGAGAGATTCGCGCCCTGTCTTGTCGCACTGAAATCATCATCTATGCGTTGCGTGGCAGGCGCGGCGCGCTAGCTGACCTGCCCATCTTCTACAGGCATGAATGGACTTGGCAGCGCGTAGCAGGCGCATCTCTGGGGCGCATCTTCAGGCGGCCAGGGGCAACGCTTCGCGCCCTCAGCGCCATGCTGATCTATTGGCGGCAGCCGGTTTATGCGCTCAAGGTTCTGCGCAATCTGCTGTACGCCATGCCGATGCTCGATTGGGTCGAGGGCAATGGGGTTGATCGTATTCATGCGCATTTCGCCGACATGCCGACGGATGTGGCGATCTTCATCGGCAAGTTGAGCGACTGTCGCGTGAGTTTCTCGACGCACGCGCGCGATGTCTTCAGCCGTCCGGCGGGCTTGGTGATGAAGTGCCGTTTTGCCGATGTCGTATTTGCTTGTAATCAGCAGGCCGCCAGCCTGCTGGCACAGCTATCGGGCGCTTTGACTATTCACGTCATCCATCATGGACTCGATTTCAATGAGCCGCTTTGGGACGCCGTCTATGAGCGCCGGCGCCGCATAGCGCAGTCCGGTCATGGTGATGGAAGGCCGGTTCGGTTGTTAGCCGTGGGCCGGTTCGTCGAAAAGAAGGGCTTTCAAGTGCTGATCGAGGCGCTGCACTTCCTCAAGCAGCGCCATGTTGCATTCGAATGCCGCATCATTGGCGGCGGCAGCCAGCGGCAGCGATTAGCGGCTCAGGTTGATGAACACGAGATGAATCAACAAGTGGCGCTGGAGGACTTCAAGCCGCATGCGGCGCTCGCCGACGACTTGAGCGAATGCGACCTGCTCGTGCAGCCGTCGTTGATTGCCGACGACGGCGATCAAGATGGCATTCCGAATATCATCATCGAGGCGTTCGCGTGTGGCGTCCCTGTCGTCGCGACGGACCTGCCGCAGTTGCGCGAAGTCATTGAGCATGGACGGACAGGCTGGCTTGCCGCGTCCGCAGACCCATGCAGCCTTGCCGATACGATTGTCGCAGCGATTGCCGGCAGCGGGACACTACGGCAAATGGCTGAAGAAGGCCGCCGCCAGGCGCGAATGAGATTCGATGTCAGCCGGAATGTCACGGAAATGCAGGATTGCTGGCAAGCCGCTGAATCCCTCGCCGGCATGCTTTTATAGTAATGAGCAAAGTTCAAAACGAGCGCTTCGCTGCCTTGTTCCGCAGCCGCCGGTCAGTCGCCGCGCGCCACGGGGCGAGGTATGAAATCATCAAAACGCTGATGGATAAAGCGCTTGCTTTTGTCGGTATCATTCTCTGTCTGCCGTTGTTCGTGGCACTCGCCATTCTGATCAAATGCAACAGCCAAGGCCCAGTCTTCTTCAGGCAAAGGCGCGTCGGTAAGCATGGCAAGACCTTTACGCTATGGAAGTTTCGAACGATGTACGCAGGCAGTCAGGCTTATGCCGCTAAGCCCGACAGCGATGATGATCCCTGCATCACGCGAGTCGGATCGTTCCTTCGGCGGCGAGGATTGGATGAGCTGCCACAGCTATTCTGTGTTCTTGTCGGCCACATGAGTTTGGTCGGGCCTCGGCCTGAGATGCCTTTCATTGTCGAGACCTACACAGCGCAGCAGCGCGCCCGCTTGAGCGTGGTGCCCGGCATCACCGGCTTCTGGCAAGTCGCCGGGCCAAAGCATGAGCCGATCCAGACCAATCTGCAATATGATTTATATTACATACAGAACTGGTCGCTGCAATTCGATGCCTGGATTCTGATACAAACGCTCAGAATTCTGCTTGGCTTGAAGCACAGGCCGGCGCGGCAGGATGAAGCGCTGCCCGTGCCGCAAGACCATTAATCTAACCGCATGAGCAAGATCAAAGTCGCAGAGATTCTTGAGGCGAGCACCGGCGGCACTCGCACGCACATGGAACTCCTCTTGCAACACATTGACCGGTCGAGATTCGCCGTAACTTTGGTCTGCTCAACCCGCCGAGATCCGCAGTTCGCCGTAGCCTTGCGCCGCTATCAGGACGAAGGCATCACCGTGCAAATCATCGAGATGGTGCGCAACATCCATCCGGTTCAGGATATGGTCAGCTTGTGGCGATTGTATTGCTACTTTCGCAAGTGCGCCTTTCATGTCGTTCATACACACAGTTCGAAGGCGGGCATCCTGGGTCGTTTCGCCGCGCGGCTGGCAGGCATTCCGACGATCCTTCATACCCCGCATGCCTTTGCCTTTCAAGATAAGTCAAACCGGCTGGCCGGCAGCCTGTTTTTGCTGGCCGAGCGCCTGGCACGACAATGGACAACGGCTTTGATCTGCGTTTCCGAAGGAGAACGCGGCATCGCCATTCGCAGCCGGGTCGTGGCGGCCGCAAACGCGCTTGTGATTCACAACAGCATCGACCTTGAACGCGCCGACGGCGCTTCGCGCCGTGTGGCGGAAGCGCGCGTCATTGCTGGCTGTAGCGAAGAGGAAATTGTCGTCGGAACGGTTGCGAATCTCAGGCCGCAGAAGGGCCTGCATTATTTCATCAATGCTGCCCGGCGCGTCCTTAGCAAACGCCAAGACGTTAAGTTTGTGATTGTCGGCCACGGCTCTCTGCATCAGCAACTGAATGAATTGATCGTTTCCTCACATCTTCAAGAGCGCATGAAAATCATCAGCGGTGAAACCGACACCTGGCCTTACTACGCCTTGATAGATGTGTTTGTGCTCACTTCGCTGTGGGAAGGATTGCCTTATGTGATGCTTGAGGCAATGGCGATGGGCAAACCCGTTGTGGCGAGCGATATTAGTGGTTGCCGCGATGTGGTCATTGATGGCAAGACAGGCTTACTGGTGCAGCCGCGCGATGAACAGGCAATTGCGAGCGCCATCCTCACACTGATAGAAAACCCGGACATGCGCCGGCGCATGGGCACCCTCGGTCGGCGAGTGGTTGAGCAAAAGTACCGGATTCAACAAAAGATCAAAGAATTGGAGGCTGCTTATGAGGGATTGCAGGCCAGTTCTTGCCAGCAACGCTGAAAGGAGAAAGAGATGAGTCAACAGTTTTCCTTAATTGATTATAACAGACATATGGCAGAGGCGGCCCCGGAATCAGCAGGCGGCCTGTCGAGCTTTTTTGCCGCCCAAAAGGGCGCCGCGAAAGCCGCTGCTGCATTGTCAACCTTTACCAATCCGGAGATTTCCACCGAGGAAATCTTTGCCGCTGCACAACAGGCTATCCTTGCCGCTCGCGGGCGACAAAAGGAGACCTTCGTTCCCATCTTCACGACGAACTCCTGCGACTCGGAATGCCTGATGTGCGGTATGCGCAAGAGCAATTCAAAACTCGTGCGCAAGTTCTCTAGCAAGCGGGTCATCGAAGAGCAACTCGCCATACTCTATGAAGTCGACCGCGTGCGCGGCTGCGGCTTTCTCACCGGTGAATTCGAAGGCGAGTACACTCGCAAGGCAAACGCCTTTATGATTGGCTGGGCCATTCGCCGGGCG
>JBJMGU010000092.1:0-4217 GCA_045807765.1 Blastocatellia bacterium | reverse complement strand
CTAACAACGTCTGCTTGACATCGTTTTCAATCGGCAGCAGGCCGGCAAGCAACAACGAAAACGTTTCGGGGTCATCGGGCAGTTCTTGAACCGTGGGGATGCCCGGTTCGTCAAGCGACTGAGCGGCTTCGAGAAACTCGTTCGCCATCTCTTGAATGTCTTCGACCATGCGGATCAGGTCGGCCCCCGGCTCCAGCTCGTCGCCAAACGTTTCGACCGCCGCAATCAAATAGGGCTCAGCCTGCCGCAAGGCAGTCACGCGATAGCGAATCAACCCGGTTGATAGCACATTCATGCGCCCCTGTTCGAGCGGCATCACGGCGTTGATCTTGGCGATGCAGCCGACGCTGCCAACGGCGGGCGGCGTTTCACGCCCGATCTGCGCATCCGAGCGGTACGACAGTCCGAACATCCCGCCGTTATCCACCGCAAAACGCATCATCGCTTTGTATCGTTCCTCAAAGATATGCAAGGGCAGCAGGGCACCAGGAAAAAGCACCGTAGCGAGCGGAAAGAGCGGCAATTCGGTGATGTCTTCAATCTCGTCATGATCCATGTCTGAAAGTATAACACTCGCTGCCGCCGCCGCTAAATCGCATCCCTGATGCGTTTCAGACTGAATTATTGACTGTGTCAGACCCCTATGCTACTTTGCAGACGGATGATCACAGGCTTTAACACAGACGTTCAGCACGAAGGGAAGGTCTATCACGTCCAGACTGAAGACCGCGGCCATAACAACCCCGTGCTCGAATCGCTGGTCTACATCGGCGGAACTATCATCGCCAAGAAGATGACGCCGTACGCCGAGCAGTTGAGCCAGGGCGCTGACGAGACGTTGATCGCCGGATTGTTGAAGCGCCAGCATCAGGTCATCATTGCCGCGATCAAAACCGGGCGCGTGCGCGAGTTGATCGCGCGCTATGCCAGTCAATCGTCTTTGAGCGAAGCCCTGCCGCCTGCACCCAGCCTGGACGAAGCCACAGAGCTAAGGGCGGCGAGGCCGAAACGCCCGAGCGGCACTCATCCGAAGCGTGCGAGCGGCAGCCTTCCGTCGTTGCATGGGCAACCACCTCCACGCGTGCAGAGCCCGCCGCAGGCCAGACCCCCAACCATGCGCACGACTTCGATGCTTGGCTCGCCGCGCCGACCCGAGCCGATACCTGCCAAGCCCGCTGCGCCGATGCCCGCGCAGGTGACGCTCGACGCCCGTCCCACCAGCACGACGCCACGGCGCGCGACTGGCACGCTCGACCTCGATCAAGTAATTAACGAGTACCTGAAGCGCAACAACGAGCAGGGCAAGCTCGACCTGCGAGTGATTACGCCGAGCGCTTTCATTTCCGGCAAGACAGCCGCCCTGCGCGTGCAGGTACTTTGCAACGCCATCGCTGAGCCGGAAGCGGTGGTGACGATCAAGATCATTGGCACGGCATTCAAGCCGCAGGTCCACATTGGCCGCGCGGGCCGCGATGGCATTGCCAACTTCAGCCTATCGCTGCCGTCATTCTCAGCCGGCACCGCCGCCATCGTCATCGAAGCGCAATCAAACCGCGGGCGCGGCGAGCTGAAGCATCTGATCCGCAGAGCGTAAGGCTCATCAACTATGACCATCGTTTTGAACGGGGAGCCCAAAGAGATACCAGCCAGCCTGACTGTCACCGAATTGATCGAAACGCTCGGCCTGCCTTCTGAGCGCCTTGCCATCGAAGTCAACCGCCGCATCATTCGCCGCGCCGACTGGCCTGCGACGACGCTCGCCGAAGGTGACAAAGTCGAAGTCGTCCATTTCGTCGGCGGCGGCGCGGCTTAAGCGGCGAGACCCGCCCGCTTATCCCATCTCAGAAAGATTGCCGCACATCACGGCGTCGACCAGTCAACCAACACCACGCAGAACAACACTGCGGAGTTCCAAGCCCTCTGCATTCCCGCACCCCTTCAAATGCCGTTGTCCTTTGCATACGCGACCGGTAACATAACGGTGAGGCGAGCCAAAGCATCAGGTTAAATCTGAAGCCCAGCGGCCCGCAGGCTTGGATTAAGTTTCATGACAGGTAATCAATTATGACAGACGCATTCATCATCGCCGGGCGCGAGTTTCACTCACGCCTGATTCTCGGCAGCGGCAAGTATGCAAGCAACGATCTCATGGAGCGGTCGCTTACGGCAGCGGGCGCCGACATGGTGACGGTCGCCGTGCGCCGCGTGAATCTCACCGACAAGTCGAAAGAGTCGCTGCTCGATCATATTGACCTGAAGAAGTACCACATCCTGCCGAACACCGCCGGCTGTTATTCGGCGGACGAAGCCATTCGCACCGCTATGCTGGCGCGCGAAGTGCTGGACAACAACTGGATCAAGCTCGAAGTCATCGGCGACGAGCGGACGCTGTTCCCCGACAACGCCGGGTTGCTCGAAGCGACTCGCGCGCTGGTCAAGGAAGGCTTCATCGTGCTGCCGTACTTCAATGACGATTTGATCGTCGCGCGCCGTTTGATCGATGCAGGGGCGTCAGCCGTCATGCCGCTGGCGGCGCCCATCGGGTCAGGTCTCGGCATACAGAACTTCACCAACCTGCGCATCCTGCGCGAGATGATCACAGAGGTGCCGCTGATCGTTGATGCGGGTGTCGGCACAGCTTCCGATGCGACGCTGGCGATGGAGCTTGGGGTTGACGGCATCCTGATGAACACCGGCATCGCCGGCGCCGACGACCCCGTGGCCATGGCCGAGGCGATGAGCTACGCCGTACGCGCCGGACGACTGGCACATAAAGCCGGGCGCATCCCCCGAAAACTCTACGCGACCGCTTCGAGCCCCCTCGAAGGCGTCTCGAAATAAATGATGAATGATGAACGATGAATGATGAATTTGGAGCCAGGTGTCCGGCAGTTCATCATTCATCATTTATCGTTCATCATTTCCGGTTATGGCGTGTGACACGAGTATCGAGAGCGGACTGTTTGCCGCCGGGCATCGGCTGATTGCCGGCGCCGACGAGGTCGGGCGCGGCGCGATTGCCGGCCCGGTGGTGGCTGCCGCGGTCATCCTTAATCCCTTCTGTTTGCCCGCGGGCATCAACGATTCCAAGCAACTCACACGGCGGCAGCGCGAGCATTTGTTTGAAGAAATCAGCCAGAGCGCGCTCGGTTTTGCCATCGCCCGCATCGAGCATGACGAGATTGATCGCATCAACATTCATCGCGCCTCGCTGCGTGCAATGTGTGAGGCAGTAAAAGCATTGAATCCGATTCCTGACTATGTTTTAATAGACGGGAAATTTGACGTCCCCCAACTAGCCTGCCCCCAATCGGCGATTATCAAAGGTGATGGCCTATCCGTATCCATCGCGGCAGCGTCTATTCTGGCCAAGGTGACGCGCGACGCCTGGATGCGCGAAGCGGATCAGCAGTTCCCCGGCTACGGGTTTGCGCAGCACGTCGGCTACAACACACGCGCGCACCAGCAAGCTCTAAGCCAGCTCGGCCCGTCGGCGATTCACCGCCTGAGCTTCCACGGCGTGCTCACCCGTCAAGCCGCCCTGGACCTGCAAGCAGAAGAGACGCCCCTACCGTCGCTTCCACCGAATGATTAAGCGCACCCCGCCGCCCTCGCTTTGAGTTTTGAAGAGTCCGTGAGGCGTTTGCCTTGGGAGGGGTTTATGTCGTTAAACAAGTCGAAGGTTCTGCGCAGCGCCGAAAAATATGTCTTGCAGGGCAAGATTCCCGCGGCCATAGACGAGTACCGCAAAGTCGTTGACGCCGATCCCGCAGACCTCACGACCATCAACACGCTCGGCGACCTCTATGTGCGCGCCGGTCGCATCCAAGACGCCATTACCAATTTCTCGCGCATCGCCGATAGCTACCGCGAAGGCGGCTTCACCTTGAAGGCCATCGCGATGCTGAAGAAGATCTCTAAGCTCGACCCGACCAATATCGAAACGGCGATGAAGCTGGCGAACCTTTACTCGCAGCAGGGGCTGCTGGTCGAAGCCCGGCAACAGTATCTGCAAGTCGCCGACGCTTACGCGCGCAAAGGCGAGACCCGCAAGGCGCTTGAGGCCTACCAGAAGATTGCCGACCTCGACCCCGCGAATACCTCCGTGCGCATGAAGCTCGGCGAGATTTACTTGCGCGAAGGCTTCACCGATCAGGCGCACGAGTCGTTCATCATGGCGGGCGGCGAATTCCTCCGCAAAGGCGACACCGAACAGG
>JBJMGU010000091.1:0-12598 GCA_045807765.1 Blastocatellia bacterium | reverse complement strand
CGCGCCAAAGGCTTCGCGAGCGTAGAGGTACGGGCCGCCTGTGGCGCTGAAACGGCTGCCGACTTCGGCAAAGCAGAGAATGATCAGGACGACTACCAGGGCACAGGCGACAAAGGCGAGCAAGGAATAGGCGCCGGTCTGCGCAAAGACTCTTGAGGGGATGCCGAAGATGCCGGCGCCGATGATGCCGTTGATGGCGACGGCGATCAAGCTCCAGCGGCTGATGCCGCGCACCAGCCCTTCCTGTGTCGGTTGCGCCATGCGTTTCTCACTCAAGCAGAGTCACGCAGTAATACCAGCAATCGAGGGAAAGAAGCAACCACAGATGAACACCGACGAACACAGATCAAAGGAAAGCCTATCAAGCGTCCTCTTTTTTATCGGTGTTCATCAGTGTTCATCTGTGGTTCCTTTTATCCGCCTGACTGTGCGGAATGCGCTTTCTGAGCGGGCGGCGCGTGCGCTACAATGGCCGGTCAGACGATGGCTGCAAACCACATCCTTCAAGGAGACGATCAATGAGCGACGAGAACGATCAAGTAATCATCTGCAATAACAATGGGCCGCTGCGCGTGATGGGCGACAACATCATTCTCAAAGACGCCGCCGGCAACACCTTCGGACTCGGCGGGCGCAAGATTGTTTCGCTCTGCCGCTGCGGCCAATCGGCCAACAAGCCATTCTGCGACGGCAGCCATGCGCGCAGCGGTTTTCAATCCGCCGTCGAAGCGCGCGACTTGCCGCCGCCGGCGCCGAAACCCTGAATGGGTGTTGGGTGTCAGGTGTTGGGTGTTCGGCTGCGGCGCTCAAAGAGGTCAGCCAGATGTGCGGCAACAGCTTTGCTAAAACCAACACCCAGCACCCAACCCCCAACACCCACTAAGAGGCTTCATGAAAACGACTCGCATTGCCAATGGCCAGGGCTTCTGGGGCGATTCGCTCGACGCGCCGATTGAACAAGTGCGGCGCGGCCCGATTGATTACCTGACCCTCGATTATCTCGCCGAGGTCACCATGTCGATCATGCAGAAGCAGCGCGCCCGCGACCCGCGCCAGGGCTACGCGCGCGACTTCGTGGCGATGGTCGAAGAGGTCTTGCCCGATCTGGTTGAGCGCCATATCAAAGTTGTCGCCAACGCCGGCGGCGTCAACCCCGAAGCCTGTCGCGACGCCGTCATCGAAGTTGCGCGCCGCAAAGGCTTCGGCGGGCGCGTCGCGGTCGGCATCGTTGCCGGCGACGATATCCTTGACCGCCTTGATGATTTCATCGCTCGCGGCGTCGAGCTGAAGAATCTCGATACCGGCGAGCCGCTCGCGCAGATTCGCCCGCAGGTCGCTAGCGCCAATGTTTATTTCGGCGGGCGGCCCGTCGCCGAGTGCCTGGATCAAGGCGGGCAGATCGTCATCTGCGGGCGCGTCACCGACACAGGCTTATCGCTTGGGCCGATGATTCACGAATTCCAGTGGCCCGCCGACGCCTGGGACTTGCTGGCCGCAGGGACGATTGCCGGGCACACAATCGAATGCGGCGCGCAATGCACCGGCGGCAACTGCCTGATTGACTGGCAGACGATTCCCAACCTGGCCGACATCGGTTATCCCATCATCGAAGCGCATGAAGACGGCACCTTCGTCATCACCAAGCACGAAGGCACCGGCGGGCGCATCAGCGTTCCTTCGATTAAAGAGCAACTGCTTTACGAGATGGGCGACCCGCACGCTTACATCACACCCGATTGCGTCGCCGACTTCACGACGATACAGCTCGAACAGGCGGGCAGTGACCGCGTGCGCTTTTCGGGAATCAAGGGCTGGACGGCGACCGATTCTTACAAAGTCAGCATCAGCTATTCGGCAGGCTGGAAAGCCGTCGGCTCGCTGGTCTATGCATGGCCCGACGCTTACTCGAAAGCCCAGGCCGCGGATCGCGTCCTGCGCGAGCGGCTGGAGCGCATGGGATTACAGTTCGATTCGATTCTCACGGAATTCGTCGGCGTAGATGCGTGCCACGGTCCTTTGTCAGGCGATTCGCCGACCAACCTCGCCGAAGTGACCTTCCGCATCGGCGTGCGCTCGCAGGATAAGCGCGCCGTCGAGCGCTTCACGCGCGAGATTGCGCCGCTGGTTTTGAATGGCCCGCCGACCGTAACCGGGTTCGCCGGCGGGCGCCCGAAGGTCGAAGAGATCATCGCTTACTGGCCGGCGCTCATCCCTAAAGATGAAGTCGAGCCGCAGATTTCCGTGATGAGGGCATAGACGATTATGGCAAAAGTGCAACTGGTGAAGCTGGCGCACGCGCGCTCGGGCGACAAAGGCGACACGGCTAACGTCGGCTTGATCGCTTACCAGCCGGAGTATTATCCGCTGCTTGCCGAGCAGGTGACGGCGGCGCGTGTCAAAGCGCATTTCGCGGGCATCTGCCACGGCGAGGTCGAGCGCTATGAATTGCCTAATCTCGGCGCGTTGAATTTTCTGCTGCATCATTCGCTTGACGGCGGCGGCACGCTGTCGCTGAAGACGGACGCGCAGGGCAAGACCTACAGCACGGCGCTGCTCAGGATGGAGATTGAGGTGGACGATCAACTGGCGCGCGAGCTGAACGGCGGCACCGCCAGCTAAGCCGATAGCTAGAAACGCTTGAACACAGGACGCAGAGGGCGCGCAGCGTAGGTCTGTGCGCCTCGCGTCTTTTTTCTTTTTCTGAGGAGGCCATTCGCGATGGATTGGAAAATTGTACTGACGACATTCGGCATGATCTTTCTGGCAGAGATGGGCGACAAGACGCAGCTCGCGGCGATGACGATGGCGGCAAAGACCAAAGCGCCGCTGGCGGTCTTCATCGGCGCGTCGCTAGCGCTGGCCTGCGTGTCGGCGCTCGGCGTCGTCGTCGGCGCGACGCTCAGCCATTACCTGCCGCTCGAATGGATCAAGCGCGCCGCCGCTGTCGCTTTTATTGTCATCGGCGTGCTGATCCTGTTCGGCAAGTTCTGATTGCTTGCCGCGCGCGCGCGTGGTTTGCTAATCTGAGTGTATCGAGTTGTGGCGCTTGTCGAGTAATCTTTAAGCATTCGAGGAAACGATGAGCAATAATCAAGGCGACGCCGCCACCCCCGCCCGCGAGAGGGAACCCGAGCAAACCCAGACAGCCGACATTATCGAAAACGCGCAAGGCGCGCAATCCGCAACTTCGCAGCCGCCTGCGGGCGGTGCGGCTGAAGCCGTCAGCCAGTCGCAGGCCGAGCCTGAACGCACCACCGGCGCGCAGAACGAGGCCGAAGGCAGTCTATCTTTCACCGCGCAGCAGTCCGGCAATCCGCAAAGCGCGCAGACAACGGCAGCGGCGACGCCGCAACCGACCGGCGATCAGAGCGAAGGGGTTGCCCATTCGGCTGGAATCACCGGCGGCACAAACACGCAAACCGACAAGGATGCGCGAACCCAATCGCAAGCGAAGCCTGACGTTTCGGATCAAGACTGGCGCGAGCTGGTGCCGAAACTGATGGCGGAATTCAACAACAACCGCGAACAACTGGCGCGCGCCATCGGCCTGCACCGCTCGACCGTTGACCGCTGGCTGAACGGCAAGAGCCGTCCGAACACTTCGACGATTTTGCGCATGCGCCGCCTGATGCAAGAACGGCGCATCGAATAACCCGCCGGCCTTTGCATCGGCGTGGGACGCTATGAGTGATTATCAGAAGATTCTCTACGCGGTCGGCGACGGCGTGGCGCGGGTCACGCTGAACCGGCCCGATAAGCGTAACGCGCTGGATGCGGAGATCGTCGCGGAAATCCGCCACGCCCTCGGCGAAGCGGCGCGCGATGCAAACGCGCGCGTCGTCTTGCTGACGGGCGCCGGCAAGGATTTCTGCTCCGGCGCAGACCTCACCGCCCTGCAACGCATCAGTGAGGCGACAGTGTCTGAAAACCTCGCTGACGCCCGCCACCTGGCCGACCTCTTCATCGAAATGCGCCGCCATCCGCGCCCCATTGTCGCCGCCGTGCGCGGGCGGGCGCTGGCGGGCGGCTGCGGTCTGGCGACCGCCTGCGACCTGGTGCTAGCCGCCGAGTCGGCGCAGTTCGGTTACCCGGAAGTCAATATCGGTTTCATCCCGGCGATGGTCATGGCCATCCTGCGGCGCTCTGTGTCAGAGAAACGCGCCTTCGAGCTGATTACACTTGGCAAGATCATTGCCGCGCCGCTGGCCGCAGAGATTGGCTTGATCAACGCCACCTTTGCCGATGACCTGTTCGACGCCGGCGTTGAAGCGACGGTCAACGAACTCGCGGGCAAGAGCGCATCGGCGGTGATGCTGGCCAAGAGCCTGCTCTACCACATGGACGGTATGACGATGGAAACGGCACTTGAAGCCGGCGCTCAGCTTAACGCCATCACCCGCATGACCGAAGACTGCAAGCGCGGCGTCGCCCGCTTCTTGAAAAAGTGATGAGCGATAATCTGAAGCCGGATGACCAACCCTTAGCCGCGCTCGATCCGTCAGCCGAAACGCTGCGCCGCTGGGGCAACGCCGCCGTCGAAGTCTTAGTCGACTATCTCGACACGGTCAGCGAGCGGCAAGTCTACCCGAACACCACAGCCCAACAGATTCGCGAGCGATTAGACGCCGCCTTGCCCGAAGAAGGCGTCGATTTCGAGCAACTGCTCGACGCTTTCCGCGAGGTGATCGTGCCGATGAGCCGGCATAACGGCCACCCACGCATGTTCGGCTACGTGCAATCACCCGGCACCGCTATTGCGGCCCTTGCCGACCTGCTGGCTTCAACGCTCAACGCTAACCTGACGGCGTGGCGCTCGGCGCCTGCGGCGACGGAGATCGAGCGGCTGACGATTGATTGGATCAAGCAGATTCTCGGCGTTGAAGCGCGCGCCGCCGGGTTGTTGGTCAGCGGCGGCTCGATGGCGAATTTTGCGGCGTTGGCCGCCGCCCGCCACGCGAAAGCTCCGGCTGATGTGATGCGCGAAGGCGCCCGTGGCTTGCCGCAAGCGATGCGCCTTTACGTTTCTGAAGAAACCCATCATTCCATCGCCAAGGCGGCGGCGCTACTCGGGCTGGGGCGCGACAACGTGCGCGTCGTCAAGGTGGACGAGCGCTTCAAAATCAACCTCGACGATCTGGTAGCGAAGATTACCGAAGACCTGCGTGACGGGCACCTGCCATTCTGCGTCGTGGCGAATGCCGGGACGGTGGCGACCGGCGCTTTCGATCCGCTTGCCGAAGTGAGTCGCATCGCTCGACGGTTCAATCTGTGGCTGCACGTCGATGCAAGCTATGGCGGCTTTGCGGCGCTGGCCGAATCGGCGCGGCCCTGGTTTGCGGCAATCAATGAGGCGGACTCCATCGCTCTCGACCCGCACAAATGGCTCTACCTGCCGCTCGATTGCGGCTGCGTGCTGTACCGTGATGCTGATGCGGCGCGCGCGACGTTCGCGCACGATGCCGAGTACACGCGCGTCATGGAACAGGAGGCGGACGAAGCCTTCGCTTTTTGGGATTACGGGCCGGAGCTGTCGCGGCGGTTTCGCGCCTTGAAAGTGTGGATGATGCTGAAAAGCGTCGGCGTCCGCCAGCTTGGCGAAGCCGTTGAAGCGAACATCGCCTGCGCCCATTATCTTGAACAGATGGTGCAGGCGAGCGACGACTTCGAGATGCTCGCGCCGGTCGAGCTATCGATCTTCTGTTTTCGTTACCTGCCGGCGCGGCTGAAGCGCGCGCTCGAAGGCGTCGAAGGAGACGAACGCGAAGCGCTCGATCAGCAGCTCGACGACTTGAACGAACGGCTGCTGGTCGAGCTACAGCGCGACGGCAGCTCGTACCTGTCGAACGCGCGCCTGGGTGGACGCTTCAGTCTGCGCGGCTGTGTGATGAATTACCGCACGACCCTTCGCGACATGGAAATTCTGCTCGACGACCTGCGCCGCGTCGTGCGCCAGCTTGAAGCCAGCGACTAAGCGCGCCCCGCAAGCGAAAGCGCACGTCACTCGTCAGTTGTCTTCTCGCTTTTACAGCGGCCTGATCCAGATATTGCGATAACGTACAGGGTTGCCGTGATCCTGTAGCTTCAACGACGCCTTTGGCCCGTGGGCGATGTAGAGCGCCGGTTTGTCGTGCCAGGTGTTGCCGTAAATCTCGACGTTGTTCTGGATCAGCACGCCATTCTGCAAGACGGTGATGCGGGCGCGCTCGGTGACTTTGCCTTGCTCGTCGAACTTCGGCGCTTTGAAGATGATGTCGTAGGTCTGCCATTCGCCGGGCTTGCGACAGGCGTTCACCTGCGGCGCGTACTGCTTATAGATGGCCCCGGCCTGGCCGTGAAAGTAGGTCTTGTTGTCGTAAGAATCGAGCACCTGCACTTCGTAGCGCTCCATCAGAAAGACGCCGCTGTTGCCGCGCTCCTGGCTGGTGCCTTTGACTTCAGCGGGCGTCGCCCACTCGATGTGCAACTGGCAGTCGCCGAATTCCTGTTTGGTGGTGATGTCGCCGGTGCGCGCGGCGACTTCCATGTAGCCTTCACGGACATTCCACTTCGCATCGCCGCTGCCTGCGGCGCTGCGCCAGGCGGACAGGTCACGGCCATCGAACAGGACGATGGCATCCGATGGCGGGTCGCTCGGCGTGCGGCCCGGCGTGACGATAGGCGGTTCGGTTTTGGGCGGATCGAAAGGCTTCAGTTCTTGCATGGCTTGACTTGACCCCACAATGCTGGAAATGATCATGATTGCGAGCGACGTAAACGCCATCAGCGCGCTGATCTTCAACCATCTCGATTTGAGCATCTGCATAGTCTCTCCCTCGAATTGATGTTCACGATTGGCAAGAAGCACACTCTAAGCCGCCGCCCTGTCCGGCGCAAGCGGAAATCGCTACTCATGCTCGTTTGACATGCGCGCCGCCGGCAGAGACACTTAACCTAAGGACACTGTGAGCTGCTGTCACTCTCTTGCTGGAAGGTTGGAACGGTGACGAAACCCCACGTCAATGACTCCCTCTGGTACAAGCATGCAGTCTTTTACGAAGTTTATGTGCGCGGCTTTTATGATTCGAACGCTGATGGCATTGGCGATTTTCCCGGCCTGACCGCGAAGCTCGATTACATTCGCGACCTCGGCGTTGATTGCATCTGGCTGCTGCCGATGTACGCTTCTCCGCTGCGCGACGGCGGCTATGACATCGCCGACTTTTACGCGTTGCTGCCTGAATACGGCACGCTCGACGAATTCAAGACGTTCCTCGATGCGGCGCATGCGCGCGGCCTGCGAGTCATCATCGACCTGGTGGTCAATCACACTTCCGACCAGCACCCGTGGTTTCAAGAGGCGCGGCTGTCGCCGCATGCGCCGAAGCGCAACTGGTACGTCTGGAGCGACACCGACAGCCGTTACCCACAGGCGCGCATCATCTTTACAGACACCGAGCGCTCGAACTGGACGTGGGACGAGCAGGCCGGGGCGTTCTACTGGCATCGCTTCTTTAGCCACCAGCCCGACCTCAACTATGACAACCCGGAAGTCCAGCAAGCCATCCTCAATGTCGTCAAGTTCTGGCTCGACTTCGGCATTGATGGCTTTCGCGTTGATGCCGTGCCTTACCTCTACGAGCGCGAAGGGACGAATTGCGAGAACCTGCCCGAAACCCACGTCTTCTTGAAACACCTGCGCGCCTTTGTCGAGAAGCATTACCCTGAAGCATTGCTGCTTGCCGAAGCCAACCAGTGGCCGGAAGACGTGGTTGCCTATTTCGGCGACGGCGACGAATTCCAGATGTGCTATCACTTTCCCATCATGCCGCGCCTGTTTATGGCCATCCGCCAGGAGGATCGCCGGCCTATTGTCGAAATTCTTGAACGCACGCCGGCCATTCCGCCGAACTGCCAGTGGGGCATGTTCCTGCGCAATCACGACGAGCTGACTTTAGAGATGGTCACCGACGAAGAGCGCGATTACCTCTACAGCGAATATGCCAAGTCGGCGAAGATGCGTTTGAACCTCGGCATACGGCGGCGGCTGGCGCCTTTGCTCGACAATGGGCGGCGGCGCATCGAGCTGATGCATGGCCTATTATTGGGAATGCCGGGCAGCCCGTTCCTTTACTACGGCGACGAGATCGGCATGGGCGACAACATCTATCTCGGCGACCGCGACGGCGTGCGCACGCCGATGCAATGGTCCATAGACCGCAACGCCGGATTCTCGCGTGCAGACTTCGCGCAGTTATACTTTCCGGTGATTATGGACCCGGTTTATGGCTACCAGTCGGTGAACGTCGAATCGCAGCAGCGTTACGAGTCGTCGCTGCTCAATTGGATGAAGCATATTATTCACGTCCGCAAGCAACATCCGGTATTCGGCTGCGGCAAGATGGAATTCATCAAGCCCGAAAACCGCAAGGTGTTCGCCTTCACGCTATCCTACGAAGGCGAGACGGTTCTCTGTGTCTACAACCTGGCGCGCTCGGCGCAGCCGGTCAGCCTCGACCTGCAAGCCTACGAAGGGCACGTGCCTATTGAAATGATTGATCGCACGCCGTTCCCGCCTATCACCGGCCAGCTATATCAGCTCGCCCTCGCGCCCTATGGCTTTTACTGGTTTCTGCTCGCAGAGGCAATGGCGTAGAGCGGTTTTCAGGTGAGCTTAGCGAGAGGATTTGCCACCAAGACACGAAGACACGAAGAAACACAAAAGAGATCGTGATCCTTTGTGTCTTGGTGCCTTTGTGGCTAAGTCTCAATGCATTTGCAAACCGCTATAAATAGAGGCGAGGCGGTTAACGGCTCGTTTCGGTTTCGCTCAATTGCAGACGCCCGCGCCGCAGGCCGTAAAACTGAAAGCGCTTTGGCGCAAGCGCCAGAATGCGCGGGTCGTGGCCGGTGTAATAGATCAACAACGTCCCGTAAGCCGTCTCTTGCATCTCGCCCAACAGGTGATATTTTCCAGCCGCCATCTCAAGCGAGCCCGCGCGCTCGTCGCCGCGCGCCACGACGTTGGGCCGCGTGATGAGCGCGTAATCTTTGCCGTCCAGATCGAGCGCCTCTTTCATGCGATTTTCAATCGTCGCAAAACAGCGGTCGCTTTCGGGAAAGGCGAGCCAGACGCTCGGATTCTTCACCGCTACCGGGCACAGACCTTCGGGGATGATCTCTTTGAGCGTCGCGGCGAATTCATCAAACGTCGCGAGTTCCGGGTTGCGAATCTCCTGAACGAATCGCGTCGATTGACGAATCAGCAGCCCGCCATAAGCGATAACCGCAAGGGCAACCAGCACAACTCCGAAGCGATGCGCCAGCCGGGCGCGCGGCCAGTTCATCGTGCGCCATGCCGAGATGCGTGCCGTCGCGTCACGCAAGAGAATGCCAACGCCGATGGCGAACCACGGCGCAAGATGCGCCAGATAATAGATGCGCTTGTGGCTAACGATGAGGGCGTGAAACAGCACCACCGTCACGATGGCGATGAGGATGCGGACGCGCGGCTCTTCAGTGAGCCGCCCGCGCCGCCACTGGCGTATCAGGACGAATGTGAGATAGATCACTGCGGCGACGGTGAGCAGTTGAAAGATGCGCAGCGTCGCCTGCGGGAAGTTGTCAAACATGGCGCTGCCGGCAAGCCACTTGCCGTAACGCAGGCGCTCTTCGAGCAGGTTCTGCCAGATGCCCGCCGGCGACAGCGCGCGAAAGTGCAGGTCGTCGGTGCGGTATTGCTGCACGAGGTTTTGGTAATCGACAATGTCGTAAATGATCTCGTAGGCCATCACGGCGAGCGCCGACAGGCCGAACAAATAGACCGGGCGCTCTTTGAGCGCGCGCCAGCCATCGCGCAACAGAATCAGACAACCAATGACGATGACCATGTAGAGAATATTGGTGTGACTCATCACGCCGGCGCCAACCGCCAGTCCCGAAGCGATGTAATAGCCGGGCCGCTTGCGCTCGCGGGCGATTTCGTAAAGGTAAAACGCCAGCAGCGCGAAGGTCGCTGGCGCATAGTCGTTGCGGATCAGGCGGCTGCGTTCGAGGAATGTCTGGTCGCCGACCAGCATCAACACGGCAAACATGCCCGCCCGCCAGTCGAAGAGGCGGCGGCTGATCAGGTAAACCATCAGCAGCGTCGTGACGGCGGTAATCAGGTTGAAGATGCGCCCCTGTTCGAGCCCCAGGCCGAACAGCTCGCACACGCCGGTGATCATCCAGAAGTAAACCGGCCTGAGCGAATGCCAGACGTTCTCGATGTTGCCGCCCAGCAATCGGAACATCGGCCACGCGAACTTCCCGCGGTACATGACCTCGTAGGGCAGTTGCAGAATCATGGCCTCGTCACCCTCCGGCACGGGAATCGTGCCGAGTCGCTGCGCCGCGACGAAGACGAAACCACCAATCAGCAACAGCAGCGGCCCAAAGTCGGCGCGCGCCCGCAAGGCGTGCCACCACACGGAGCCTCTCTCGGTTGCCGAGCCTTGCGCTTGATCGGTCGCCGCTGTCACGTCCGCTTTGTTGAGAGATTCTTTCATTGAATAATCGTCGTCAGACAGGCTTCACTCTTCGACCGGCGCGACTTCGTTGATCGTCACGCGAATCAGGCGCAACGGCTCGGCACGCTTCGCCTTGAGCGGACGCGCCAGCAGGCGGATGCGCTCATTGAAGGTTCTGAAGACCTGTTGAATCGGCGCTTCGATAGCTCCACCGCCAACTTCAATCTGTTCCAGCTCAACGTTGCTCTGGCCATCAACAATCACCAGTTGCCAATCCGAGCCGGAGGTGGCTTCGAGTTGCAGTTGATAGATCGTCTTCGGCTTAAGCGCGACAGTGTCAATCATCTGCGCGCTGTCAGCCGCAGCGTTCTTCTCCGGCGGCGTGATCATCAATCCCAGCTCGCCCGCCACCGCATAATGCTTATTCCAGACCGTGCGCGCGGCGGCAATCTGCGCGTCGGTCGCGTGGCCGCGCCAGCGGCGAAAGAAGGTGTAATGCTCAGGCGTTCGGGTCAGAAAGCGCGGATCGTTGCCGGTGTAGTAGACGCGGAAATTTCCGTAAGGCGTATTGCTCAACTCGCCAAGCAGGTGGCCCTCATCATCCAGCACGCGCGCCCAGTAATCGGGGTTCTTGGGCCGCACAATCAAGGCGTAATCTTTGCCGTCAATGTCTACGGCGTCGGCCATGCGGCGCTCAATGGTCGCAAAGCAATCGTCTTTTTCAACGAACGCCAGCCACATCACCGGCGCTTTGACGGCTGCCGGGCAAAGCTCGTCGGGAATGATCCGGCGCAGCGCCGCCTTCATCTCGTCAAAGCGCGCCAGCTCAGGGTTGCGGACTTCGCGGAGATAGCGCACGCTCTGCCGCGCCCACAACGCGCCGTAAGCGAGCAGAGCAAGGGCGAGCGCCGCAACGGCTATCGCTCGCGCGGCGAGCCCATGCGGCCAGCGGTCGCGCAGCGTGTCGCGCACATAGCTCAATCCATCGCTGAGCATTACGCCGACCGCAAGCGCATACCAGGTAATCAAGTGGACGTTATAATAACCGGCCTTGTGCGTGATGACGGCAAAGAAGAAGGCCGAGATGAGCGCAACCACCAGCAAGCGAACGCGCGGCTCTGTCGCGACGACGCGCCGTTTGATGGCGAGCGCCAGCCGCACCAGCAGGTAAGCGATGGCCACGGCGATCAGCAGTTGAAACAGGTGCAGCAATGTGCGCGGCACGTTCGGGAAGTAAACGTCGTAGGCGTTATACCAGCGCACATAACGTCGCGGCTCATCCAGCAGATTCGCCCACAGCCCTGACAGCGAAAACATGCCGAAGTGCAAATCATCGCTGCGATACTGCGCCTGGGCATTCCGCCAGTCGAGGAGAATATAGACGACTTCGTAAGCCATCACCGCGAAGGCGCTGGCCAAAAAGAGATAGAGCTTTGACTGTTTGAACAACCCCCAGCCCTCGCTCATCAGCATCAGCAGCAATACTGCCGCAATCAGGTAAAGAATGCTGGAGTGGCACATGACGCCACAGCCTGCGGCGAGGCCCGCGCCGATATAAAACCGCGCCTGCCCGCGCCGCTCGGCCACGTCGTAGAGCCAGAAGGCAAGCAGGGCAAAGAACTCTGCGGCGTAGTCATTGCGCAGCAGCCGCGCCCGCTCTAGCACGGTTTGATCAGACGCCATCAGCACGATGGCCACAAGCCCCGCGCGCCAATCGAAGAGCCGTCGGCCAATCAGATAAACCATCATCAGAACGAGCGACACGGTGATGAGATTGAAGATGCGCCCTTGAAGGACGCCGAAGCCGAAGAGCTTGAGGAAGCCGCTCAGCAGAAGAAAGAAGAGCGGCGTCAGCGAATGCCAGACCTGAGTAATGTTGCCGCCGAGGAAGCGGTACATCGGCAGCGCCAGATGCCCGCGCGTCAGCATCTCGTAAGGCACCTGTAAGCTGTACGACTCGTCGGTTTCATAAACCGGCACGTCACTGATCCGCACTGTGGCAACCAGCAGGAAGCCGACCAGCACCGTGGCGAATAGCAGCAAATCCCATCGCGCCGCGAGGAAGGGAGACGCGGTGACACGGCGACGCGGCGACGCGGGGAAAGAGAAGCGGT
>JBJMGU010000090.1:0-18872 GCA_045807765.1 Blastocatellia bacterium | reverse complement strand
TTGACCCGGCGAAGATCACCATCGTCAAGGCCGGCGACTTCGCCAAATCGAAAGCCGCGCCAACGAAGTAGGACGCGGCAGGGGCTAGGGGCTAGGGTTAGGAAGTAGGGTCAAGAGTAGCAAGCTACGATGCACTTTTCCCTAGTCCCTAGTCCCTAGCCCCTAGCCCCTGCATTTTTGCGCTGGCGATTTTCTGAGTTTCTGGTAAGGTTTTAGCATCTGCGATGGCAAAGAAGTCTCGGACAAAGCATGCTGGCAAAAAGTCTCACGTCAGCGAGGTGTTGGCCGTCCTGCTGGTGGCCGCCGCCGTCCTCTTGTTTCTGAGCCTCATCACGTTTAACCCTACGGACGCCAGCTTGAATTCGGTCGCGCCGCCACAGCCGCCGCGCAACCTGATCGGCGTCGTCGGCGCCAATATCGGCGAGCTGTTCTTGAACCTGTTCGGGCTGGCGGCGCTGGCCATCCCTATCCTGCTGGTGCTGATCGCCGTGGCGACACGCGCCTTCTTTTCCGACGAGTCAGAATTCCCTGTGCGCAAATCCTTCGGCGCGGTGCTGTTGCTGATCGCACTGTCGGGCGTCCTGGCACTGTTTCCGAAAGTCGGCTTTGTCATCCTCGGCCACTCGCGCAGCAACGGCGGCGGCGTCGGGTATATCCTTGAAAGCGCGCTTGCGGGCGCGCTCAACACCGCCGGCGCGGCTATCGTGCTGACGGTCGCCGCGGTCCTGACGCTGATGCTGACGATGAACATCTCGCTGGCGGCGCTCGGCGCGGCGTTCGCTTACGTCGGCAGAGCAACGAATAAGCTGTTCGCGCGTTTTCAGGTGTGGCGCACGGTGCGTGCAGACCAGCGGCGCGAGCTGGCCAAGCAGCGTGCCGTCGAACTGGCCGAAGCTCGCCGTCGCGACGATGAAATGCGTCGCCAGCGCGAGCAGGAAGAGAAAGTGCGGCGCGATGATCTGCGCCGTCAGCAAGAAGAAGAGCGCCGCCGCCGCGCCGAAGAGGCCAAGCGGTTAAAAGAAGAATCACCCATCCTCGTCAGGTCTTCACGCGCCATAAGCCCTGAGCCGGTTCTGTCGCAGGCGGCGGTCGCGGCAACCGGCGCGCCGGGGCTCGGCGCCGCGGTGATTGAGCCCGACATTGACGACATTGAAGACGAAGCGGCCAGCAACGGCCCAACCTTGTCGCCGCATCGCCAGCGCGCCGCCGAAATTCTGCGTATGCGCACGGCGCGGCAGGAGCGTGCACGCGCCGCCCATAACATCGAAGACGAAGAGGTGATGGACCCGGAAGTCGCCGAGATGGTTGCCACCGCTTCCATCGTCCGCACCGCGCCCACAGAAAAAGCCGACAAGCGCGATCTGACTTCAAAGCGCAAGACGACGGTTGAGACTTCGAGCGGCGTGACCTACAAGATGCCGTCGCTTGAGCTGTTGGAAATTCCTATTGGTCATCACGAAGAGGCTGAAGAGGAGCTGAAAAAGCGCGCCACCATCCTTGCGGAAAAGTGCAAAGAGTTCGGCGTCATCGGCCACATTCATAAGATCAATCCTGGCCCGGTCGTCACCACCTTCGAGTTCAAACCCGACCCTGGCATTAAGTACAGCCGCGTCGTCGGTCTCGCCGACGACCTCTGTCTCGCCTTGCAGGCCGAATCGATCCGCATAGATCGCATCCCCGGCAAGTCAACCGTCGGCATCGAAGTCCCGAACCAGACGCGGGAAAAGATCTGCCTGCGCGAGATCATCGAATCGGCGAAGTTCCAGAACTCGCCCTCGAAGCTGACGCTTGCTCTGGGCAAGACCATCAACGGCGAAGAGTACATTGCCGACCTGACGAAGATGCCGCACCTGTTGATTGCCGGCGCTACGGGAGCCGGCAAGTCTGTGACGCTCAACTCGATCATCTGCTCGATGCTCTACAAGGCGTCGCCTGAAGCAGTGAAGTTCATCATGGTTGACCCGAAGCGCGTCGAGCTGGGGTTGTACGAAGGCATCCCACATTTGCTGACGCCCATCGTCACCGACCCGAAGCGCGCCGCCAATGCCCTGAAGTGGGCGGTCAACGAGATGGAGAATCGCTACCGGCAACTGGCGGAGCTTGGCGTGCGCAACATCGATCAATACAACCACCAGATTCAGCAGATGACCGTGCCGACAGTCGCCGCCGACAATCCCGAATCGCGCAAGCCGCTGCCTTACATCGTCGTGGCGATAGACGAATTGGCCGACCTGATGATGGTGGCGCGCGGCGATGTCGAAACCAGCATCGCGCGCCTCGCGCAGATGGCGCGCGCCGTCGGCATCCACCTGGTCGTGGCGACGCAGCGCCCTTCGGTTGACGTCATCACCGGCATCATCAAAGCCAACATCCCGTCGCGCATCGCCTTCCGCGTTTCGTCGAAAGTAGACTCGCGGACGATCATTGACTCGAATGGCGCAGAGGCCCTGCTCGGTCAGGGCGATATGCTGTTTTTGCCGCCGGGCACGGCGCGGCTCATCCGCGTGCATGGTTCGTTTGTCAACGAGGTCGAGGTCAAGCAGATTGCCGACCACACGCGCCAGCAGGCCGAGCCGGATTACAACGAAGCGGTGACCTTGAGCGATCAGGATTCGTCGGGCAGCGACGAGAATGAAGGACCGGAAGACGAGATGTTCGCTCAGGCGCTGGAAATCGTCACCGACATGGGGCGAGCTTCGACTTCGGTGTTGCAAAGGCGGCTATCAATTGGCTATGGGCGCGCGGCGAAGATTCTGGATATGATGGAGCGGCGCGGCTTCATCGGTCCGTCTGAAGGCGCGTCAAAACCGCGCAAGGTGCTGCAAGCGGCTTATGACTTCCGCGAGCGCCTCGGGCAGATTCTCGAAGAGGGAGTGGATTAAAACGGCGTGCCACGCCGCCCCGATTCGCAGCGATTTTTTCGATGAATCCGAAAAAGTTTTGCACAGGTTTGCAGCACAAATTGACGAGTCCCCTAAAAAGCCTTGAAAATCCACGTAAATTGCGATGTTCCGGCTCTAAATACAGAAATAATTAAACTTATACCGTTGACAGAATTTGAACAAAATCTGTGCAAAGTGCTAAAAGTCCGTAGAATTCAAAAATTTGCGAGTCAAAGAGAGAGGTTTTCCACAGGCTTTTCCACAGAAGCTTGTGGATAACTTCTCCCGCTCAAGCGAACCGTAGGGAAAAGGGTCAGAGCGCCGGGCATTCAGGTTTCTCTCCCCAAATTTGGCCGGCACTCGAAATCAACAGGAGTGGAAGGACAATGATTAAGTTCACGGCAAATTATGATGATCTGTCGACAGATCGCGGCTATCAGTTCAAGTTTCACTGTGACAAATGCGGCAACGGTTATATGTCGCGTTTTCAGCCATCGCTGACGGGAACGGCGGGCGGACTGCTGCGCGCCGCCGGCGATCTGTTCGGCGGGGTCTTTTCGAACGCCGGCAACAGTGCTTACGAGATTCAGCGCGCTACCGGCGGCAAGGCCCACGACAGCGCGCTCGAAAAAGCGGTCGAAGAAGCCAAGGGCTATTTCAAGCAATGTTCGCGCTGCGGCAAGTGGGTCTGTCCAGAGGTCTGCTGGAACGCCAAGGCGGGACTCTGCGAAGAATGCGCCCCGGATTTTGAAGAGCATTTCGCCGCCAACCGCGCCCAGGCGATGTCAGATGCGGCGCGCGATCAGCTCCATCAAAAGGCGCAGCAGACCGACTACGCATCGGGCGTTGATATGCGAGCCGGCGCGAGCGTACCGCAAGCCTCACTCTCTTGCCCGTCGTGCGGCGCCAAGACCACCGGCAGCAAGTTCTGCCCGGAATGCGGCAACCCGATCAACGTGAAGCTGACCTGTCCGGGCTGCGGCCACCAGCCGGAAGGCGGGCCGAAGTTCTGCCCTGAGTGCGGCGTGAAAATGCCATTGCTGTAGGTATTAGGTGTTGGGTGTCAGGTGGCGGCTGAGAGGCCACCGACAGCGATATGGCCCAACACCCAACACCTGACACCCAACACCTATGAATAAGCCATTCATTGCGGCGTCGAGTTACTTGAATGCCGCGCCACTCTGGTACAGCTTCCTCTACGGCGAGCAGAAGAGTCGCTGCACGCTGGTGTCGGATGTCGCGCCGGTTCGTTGTGCGCAGTTGCTTGCCGAACGCCGCGCCGAAGCGGCGCTGATTCCGGTTATCGAGTATCAGCGCCAGGCCGATCTGCTGATTGCGCCGGGCGCTTGCGTCGCTTCAAAGACGCAGGTGTACAGCGTCGTGCTGGCGTCACGGGTGCCGCTGGCCGAAGTGCGCTCGGTGACGCTCGACACCACTTCGCGCACCTCGGCGGCGCTCGTCGAGATCATCTTCAGCCGGTTCTACAATCTCACGCCGGAATACCGAACGGCGCCGCCGCGCATTCAAGAGATGCTCGAAACCTCGGACGCGGCGCTGATCATTGGCGACCCGGCGATGATGATTGATCGCCGCGGCCTGCACGTCTACGACCTCGCCGAAGAATGGCGCAAGCATACGGGACTGCCGTTCGTCTTCGCCTTCTGGGCGATGCGGCGCGACGCTGCCGAAATGTTTGCGCCGGGTGTCGAGCGCCGCGTTGACTTTCGCGGCGCTCGACGCGAAGGCGTGGCGCACGCCGAAGAACTGGCAGCGCTCTACTCCGAGCAACTCGGCATGGCAAAAAGCGAGCTGGTCAGTTACCTCACCAAAAATATCCACTATGATCTGGATGACGAAAGCCTGAGCGGGCTAAAGCTCTATTATGAGCTGGCCCATGAATGCGGGCTGATCGACGACGCGCGTCCGCTGATCTTCTGCGAATGAGCAAAAGCCTACGACGCGAGCAGAGCGCATCGCAGGCTTTTGCGAATCCCCTAAAACACAACCTGAACGCGGCTGAGCAGGACAAAGTAGTTTCGGTCACTCGGATTCGGCGAGCGCAGCGGGTCTTTGAAGCGCTCGAAGCCGATGTCGAGCAGGTATTTCACATAGCGATTCAAATACCAGTTCGGCCCGAAGTAAATCGTCTGAGCGCGATTCGACTTCGGCGTGCCATCGGCGATTTGCAGGTCGGAAAAGCGGAACTTTAACTCCCAGGCACCCCAGCCCGTCTTTGTCGTCGTGTCGCCGAATAGATCATGCCTGGGCGTCACCGGCCCGGCGTCCGGCTTCGACTCACCGGTTAGCAGATAGGTCACCTGCGTCGTATAGCCCTTCGCCACCACACCCGGCAGGTTCGCGCCGCGAGCGCCAAGATTGTCGCGCGCCTGATTCGTCTGATCATATTCGGCGCGCACCGTCGCCGGGCCAAGCGTCCAGGTCATCTCGCCATTGGCGCGGATGATCTTGCCGTTGACCGTATCAGGTGTGAAGTAGGTAAAGCTGCGGCTCTCGGTCAGCCCGCGCACGCTCGTGCCGCCGAAGCTGCGGCCCTGCGCGTAGGCGCCGCCGAAGGCCAGCCCCTTGCTCCAGAACGAGTCGTGATTTTTCCAGGGCGCAAAGCGCAATCGCAGCACAGACTCCGGCGTGTTGTTATTGTTCGCGGCCAGCAAGCCTTTGCCATTGAATGAGCCGAGCTGATATTCGAAGACGCCTTTCGAGATGACGCCCGAAACCATCAGGCCAGGGCTGCGGCTCGGCGCCAGGTTGTTGACCAGCGAGCGCTCGACGAAGTCCTGGTAGATGTCCGAGCGCAGCTCTTCCTGGCTGAACGGCTCTTTGAACTGCCCCAAGCGCAATTGCAATTCATCGATGCGATGGACGTTGACATAAAAGTCGCGCAGCAGGGTGCTGGTAGTATCGGCGAAATCGCCTTCGACTTTGAAGTCGAAATAACCGGCCACTCGCCCTTCAGCCGACAATCGGGCGCGGCGCACCAGGAAGGTGTTCGGCGGGTGATTGCCATTCCCGTAGCCGCGATAGTCAAACTGGCCGTAGCCGCTAATTTGCGTTTCGAAGCGGCCATCACTGCTGCGCAGGAAGGCGTGATTCTGATCCCAGCCCGCGACGATGACAGGCTTATCCTGCGGCTTGGCCGCAGCCGGCGTGGCCTGGTTCGTTTGTTTGGTTTCAAGCGAGACCGCGCGCAAGTCAGACGACACAACCTGGGTCCCATCAGGCCGCGTCGCAACGACCGGTGCGGGGCGCGCGCTGCCGAGCTCGTCTACGCGCTTCTGCATCTCGGCCATCGACCGCTGCTGCTGCTCGATGAGCTGTTGCAGTTTTTCGACTTGCGTCTTTAGCTCTTTGATCTCGCCGGCTTCGCCTGCCGGCTTTTTATCGGCATCTGCCGGCGCGCTGGACGATTGCGCATGCGCCGGCGCGACAGCGATCAGCATAACAATTAATCCACAGAAAAGACGAAACCGGGACATGGTTTTTTGTGACTCCATTTGTATTCCTTCCTTGACCCTTAGTTTTTTCAGCTCGCCTCTTGAAGAATATGAATCCCTATTTTGTTGAAGGATTGCTGTAACCGTAGCGCCGCAGAATCGCCTGGCCCTCGTCGCCGAGAACAAAGTCTACGAAGCGCCGCGCCAGGTCTTGTTTGCCGGACGCTTTGATGATCGCCAGCGCCTGGTCTATGGGCTGGTGCAGTCGCTCGTCAACCTCGACGTATTGCCCTTCGCCCGGCTTCACCAGGGCGAGCGGGATGAAGGCGACGTCTGCGTTGCCCGACGCCACGTACTGTTTGGTGTTAGAAACGTTCGTGCCGTAGACGACCTTAGACTCGACCACCGACCAGACGTTTAGCGCCTGGAGCGCCTCTACGGTCGCCCGCCCATAGGGCGCGAGGTCGGGCTTGGCGACGGCAATCATCTTCACGTCCGCGCTCGTGACATCTTCCAGGCGATTGATCTTGACCCGACCCTGCGGCGGCGTCCAGGCGACCAGCCGGCCACGCGCATAGATGGCGCGCGAGTCCGACACGATCAGACCCTTCTGACTCAGCTCATCGACGTGCTCTACGTCAGCCGACGCGAATAGGTCAAAGGGGCCGCCGTTCTCGATCTGCTTAGTCAGATCAGCCGTGCTGCCGAAGCTGTAGACGACGCGCGCGCCGGACTTGGCCGTGAATTGACGGGCGACTTCTGCGAACGCCTCGGTGAGGTTTGCGGCGGCGGCCACCGTGATTTCCGGCGCGTTCTGCTGATCGAGCGCCGGTTGCTGGCGACATCCGGCAAGCAGAATCAAACCGACGATCAGCACGGCGCAGGACTTATAGCTTGAAATGAAGACGGCCCACCGCTTTTCAACTGGCCTCATATCTCTCCCGCTTTTGCATTCACTCAAGAGTAGAGGCGGCGGCCGCGGGGCCGGAATTCTTTTCGGCCCGCCTCTTGAAGAATTCGATGACCATCAGAATCACGAACGAGATGATCGCAAGCACCACCGCCATGGCATTGGCGCCGACCGCGTTGCGATCATCAAGCGACCGAAAGATGAATAGCGTTGCCGTCTCGGTCAAACGGCTGACGCCGCCGCTGACGACCAGCACCGCCCCGATCTCGCCGACGGCGCGGGCAAATGTAAGCGAGACTCCATACAGCAAGCCCCAACGGATCGCCGGCAGGGTGACATGGCGGAATATCTGCAAAGGGCTGGCGCCCATAGTGCGCGCGGCGTTCTCCTGGTCGCGGCTCGCGTGACTTAAGACCGGAACCACTTCGCGAATGACGAAGGGGAGCGAGATAAAGATCGTCGCGATCAGAATGCCCGGCAGCGCGAAGACGACTTTGATGCCGAGCGCGTCCGTTACCCCCGTCAGCCAGCCGTTTCTGCCGAACAGCAGGATGAGCATGAAGCCGGCGATTACCGGCGACACCGCAAACGGCATGTCCACCAGACCGTTGAGCAGGTGCTTGCCCCAGAAATCATCGCGCGCCAGCACCCACGCGATGCAGAGGCCGAATAGCGTATTAATCACCGTCGCGCCGACCGCCATCACCAGCGTCAGCTTGAGCGCGCTCAAGGCATCGGCAGAGGTGACCTGACGCATAAACGCGCCGCCGCCTTCCGAGAGAGCGCCATAAACGATGGCCACCATCGGCGCAACCAGTAGGCCCGCGGCGTAGAGCAAGACGACGCCAATCAGCGCCCATTCAACGAGCCGTGCGCGCACTGCCGGCTTGCGTGAGGGCGCGCGCGAGGTCGTCAGCGGCTCATTGATTATCGCTTGCGACATGGCCCCTCCGATTGCGGCTCTGTAGCCATTCGACGGCGACGATGAGCGCAAACGACAGCGCCAGCAAGACCAGAGACATGGCGCTGGCGGCGCGCTCGTTGTGCGATTCGATCTGCCCGTAGACGTAGACCGGCGCGGTCAGCGTGCGTCCAGGGATGTTGCCGGCGACGACGACAATCGAGCCGAATTCGCCGAGCGCCCGCGCAAAACATAACAGCGAGCCGCTAATCACCGCCGGCGCAATCGTCGGGAAAACGATGCGTAGAAAGGTCGTCCAACGGGATGCGCCAATCGTATACGCGGCTTCTTCTTCGCTGCGCTCGGCTTCGATCAACACCGGCTGCACGGAGCGAATGACGAAGGGATAAGTAATCACCAGCAGCGCCAGCACGATGCCCGGCGTGGCGAAGATGACCTGGATGCCGTGCGCTCCCAGCCATGCGCCAAGCGTGCGCTGCGGCCCGTAAAGCGCGACCAGCATCACGCCGGTCACCAGCGTCGGGATCGCAAAAGGCATATCGATCAAGCCATTCAGCAGGCCGCGCCCATAAAAGCGATAGCGCACGATCACATAAGCCGTCAGCGTGCCCATCACCGCGTTGATCAAGGTAACGATGACCGCCATGAGGATGGTTAGCTTGAGCGCCGCAAACGCCGCAGGGCTGGCGAGGTCTGACCAGAAAGCGCGCAGGCCATCGCGCAGGCCGTTGGCTAGAATCGCCGCCAGCGGCAGCGCGATCATCACGCCGAGATAGAGCGTCGCCGTAACGCGCAGCCCCCAACGACCCCACGGCAAGGTGAGGCTCGGCGGTGACACATCAATCGGTGCGGATGCGAGTTTCATCCCATCCCTTCCGGCGCAAAAACTCAGCGCCCTTTCTGCAATTCTTCGCTGGCGCGGGTATAGGCACCCTGCGGGCCGTAGATGTTGTCGGCGACTTTCTTCCAGCCGCCAAGGTAATCCATCTTCCACAAATCCGCAACCACCGGATACTGTAATTTGACTTCCTGAGCGACCGCTTGATCCACAGGACGCAATCCGTACTTGGCGAAGGCGCGTTGCGCTTCGGGCGACCAGAGGAAGGCGAGGAAGGCTTCGGCGACTTCGCGGACGCCGTGCTTATCCACGTATTTGTCCACCAGCGCCGCCGGGTTCTCGATTAAAATCGTCGAGTGCGGGATGACATAGTCGTAATTCTGCCCGCTTTGCTTGGCAACCAGCACCTCATTTTCGTAAGTGATCGCCACGTCGCCGACACCCTTTTCAAAGTTGGTGATCGATTCGCGCGCCCCTTTATCCATGATCGAGACGTTGTGAAAGACGCTCTTGAGAAACTCCTGCGCCGCCGCCGGATCGTCTTTGGCAACGCCGGCATAGCCGCGCAGCGCCGCGCCATACATCGCGTTGATGTTCCACTGCGCGCCGCCCGAAGTCTTGGGGTCAGGGGTCAAGATGTTCAGTCCAGGCGGCGCGAGGTCGGCCCAGTCTTTAATGCCTTTGGGATTGCCGGCGCGCACGGCGATGACGACAATCGAGGTGCTGATCATGCCCTTGTTCGCATTTGCCTTCCAGTCGTGGGTGATCAACCCGGCCTCGCTGATCTTGTCAATGTCACCTTCGAGCGATAGTGCCGCGATGTCTGCTTCAAAGCCGCCGGTGATAGCGCGCGACTGTGCGCCGCTGCCCTGATAAGACTCCTGAAACTCGACATCCTGTCCGGTCTTCTCTTTCCAGTATTTTTGAAAGGCCGGGATGATGGCTTTGCCATAGGCTTCGCGTGGCGTCGTGTAACCGCCGAGGATCAGCGTCACGCGGTTGCCGCTCTTACTTGATCTGCCGCCGCAGCCTTCGAGCGACACCATAAGCATCAACAGCAAAAGGCCCACGACGGCAGCCGGCCAGCCGGAAGTACGTTTCGCGCTTTTTCTTTGCATAAACAGTCATCCTCTAGTGGCGCTCGGAGACACGCTCGTCGAGCCGCTCATGCTTCATAAAGTTGGAGCAAGGGAATTCGCCGGAAGCTCAAGAGAAAGGAAAGGGCGCGGAGCCGTACGCTCCGCGCCCGAATCTCGTCGCGGCGTATTGCCCTTCCTTTTAGCCTGCGAGGTTAGCTGACGGGCTTGGACTGGAAGTGTCCTACGAGTGCGTCAGACTCGATACGCCCCTGCCACGTCCACGACGCGGCCTTGGTTCCCCCGCGTTGCCCTTCTCACGCTTCTAGCGCCGCGAGCAACTTCGGCAGACAAACTGTGATGCAGGAATCTTACGCAGGTCGGTTGAGAAAGTCAAAAACAAAAATCATCACGGCGATTTTCATCAATCGCCGGCGGCCTTCGCCTCGGCGTCAAACATCAGCTCTATAAGCGACGGCTCATAGAGGCCGCATATGCGTTGCGCCAGCACTTCAACGATGCGCTCGGCGGCACGGCCATCGCCGAAGGGGTTCTCGGTGCGGCTCATTTGCTCGTACGCCTTGACATTGGACAGCAGCAAGGCGGCCTCTTCAAAGATGCGCTCGGCGTCGGTGCCCACCAGGCGGCCCGCGCCGCATTCGATGACTTCGGGACGCTCGGTGGTGTCGCGCAGCACCAGCACAGGCTTGTGGAAAGACGGCGCTTCTTCCTGTATGCCGCCTGAATCGGAAAGGATAAAGTGACTGCGGCGCATCAGCCGCAAAAGGTCTGTGTAGCCGACAGGCTCGACCAGATGAAAGCGCGGCAGGCCGCCGAGCTGTTGCATCACCACCTGGCGCACGTTGGGGTTCAGGTGAACGGGATAGACGATCTCGACATCAGCGAAGCGGTCAATGATCGCCCGCAAGCCGTCGCAGATCGCGTGCATCGGCAGGCCATGATTTTCGCGGCGGTGCGCCGTAACGAGCAACACGCGACGATCAAAATCCACTTCGTTCAAGCGCGCATCCGTAAACGGCCCGTCGAGCGGGATCGAGCGCAGCGCATCAACAATCGTGTTGCCGGTCACAAAGATGTTTTCCGTTGGCACGCCCTCGCGCAAAAGGTTGCGGCGCGCGCCTTCGGTCGGCGCGAAGTGCATGTCCGATAGACTGCCGGCCAGTTTGCGATTCATCTCTTCGGGGAATGGGTTGTGCAGGTCGAAAGAGCGCAGCCCGGCTTCGACGTGACCGACACGGATGCCTTGATAAAAGGCGGCGAGCGCCGCAATCGTCACGGTCGTCGTGTCGCCCTGCACCAGCACGGCGTCGGGCTTGATCTCGGTGAACAGCTCGGACAACGCGGCCATCGCTCGCGCCGCAAAGCCGCCGAGGCTCTGATTGTGCTGCATCAAATCAAGGTCAATGTCGGGCCGCTGGCCGAAGACCGCAAGCACCTGATCGAGCATCTCGCGGTGCTGGCCGGTGGCGACCAGCAGATGGTCGAACAGGTCGTGGCGGCGGTTCAATTCACGCACGACCGGCATCATCTTGATGGCTTCTGGTCGCGTTCCCATGATGGTGACTACACGTTGTCGGTTCATAATGGCTTATCCTTTACTCGCTGAATCCATAACTCAGATTCCGATCAACCACAAAGCTGAGCGGCTGGCGCGATACCCTGCGGCGTCCGAGCAGCAAGTCGCTGAGCGACGGCTCGCGCCCGTCAACGATCATCTCTTCGACTTCCAGATGCGGCTCGACCATCACCGGCTGCGCCGGCGTGGTGCGGCGTTGACGGCGGGCGGCGGTGGCTACGTCAGCTTGCAGCGAAGACGTATCGCGGCGCACGCGCTCGACGAAGGCTGTCGTTTGAGCGGCACGCTCGCGGGCGATGTCAGACTCAATGATCTGCCGCAGCTCTAACAGCGCTTCATCCAGTCGCCAGTCGGGCGACGGCTTTGGCGTCAGCACCTCTTGAATGCGCGCTACCGCCGTGCGGCCCGCGCTCGCAAGCGCCTCGGCAACGCCGTGCTGATTGGCGACGACTTCGCCGTGCGACGGGAAGAAATGCTGCGTCTTGTCCCAGGCGATCTTCTTGCCCTGCATCTCGGCGGTAAAGAATTGCCGTGTCGCGCGGAAGGTCACTGTGACGTTGATGATGTTGCCCCAGACCAGTCGCGGGATAGACAACAATCCCTGTTTAAAATTGTAGATGCGCGTCGTCGCGATCACCCGTTGCAGCATGCGATTGATCATCATCGTCATGCAGAGCGCCACCGCCAGGTTCACCCAGGCATGTTCGTGCAACAGCGGCGCGAGGTCTGGCCAGATAGTCTTTTGCAACGACAGGTGAATCAGGCTGTACACCATGAACAGATAATTGAGCAGCACCAGCGTATTGGCCCACACGCCTTTGCGGTCGTGGAACAACATCCAGCGGGTGCGTGGGCCGCCCGTCCAACCGAAGTGCTTCCAGTTCTGAAAAATGATCCCCACCATCCAGCGCGTCCGCTGGCGCACGGCGGTCTTGAAGGTCGCCGGGAAGTGCGCCCGCGTGGCGATCAGCTCGGTGGTCTCTTTACCTGCGGCGGCGGCCTGTTTGCGCACCAGCGCCTGGCGCACGAAGATGGCTTTGTGACCGCTCATCTTCAAGCGCAAGCCGAAGTCATAATCTTCCGTCAGCGAGTTGGTGTTGAAGACCTTGTCGCCATACTCTTCCGACAGCTTGTTGAAGACGCTGCGGGCGATGCAAGTGCCGACGCCCGCCGACGGCACGAAGCCGTTCGCCCACTCGCGCACATAGATGTCTTTGGTGTGGGTCTCGGCGAACTCGTCCATGTAGCTGCCGGCGGTGAATTGTTGGGCTGGCGTTTCAATAGGGAAGACCGGCGTTTGAATCATGTTCACGCGCCGCTTGGTCATCAGGTAGTTATAAAGCTTCAGCTCCAGCGAGTGCAGCACGTCTTCGGGGTCGTGCATGACGATGAAGTCATACGGTTTACCGCTGATACGCTCCTGCTTGCGCAGCGTCGCGAACGCCGCGTTCAAATTGTCGGCTTTATTCGATGGGCCGGGCTGCGGGTTGACCGCCTTGTGAACGTTCGGCAGCCGGGCCGCCGCCGCATCGATCTTCTCCTGTGTCGGCAGGTCGTTCGGGTAGCAGGCGATGAAGAAGTCGTAGTTCTGGTAATCGATCAGCTTGCTGTTGGTGACCAGCATCTCTTCGATGACGTCTTCTTCGTGCCAGGCGGCGACGAAGATGGCGGCGCGCTTCTGCGGCACGGCATCGAGGTCTGCATCGGAAAGCAGCGGGTACTTGCGGCGCGGGTAGCTGATGCGGCGCGCCAGGTAAGAGACCCAGTAGTAGACATCCACAAACAGATCGTCGAGGCCGCTGATGATGTTGCCCAGCGCCAGGAAGGCGAAGACGATCTCGGCGATTGAGATAGTGTGAGGGCTATCCACAATAATCTTCCTTGTCGTTCTCGATTCAACGATTGTTCGGGGCGCAGCCGGTTAAGGCGCTATTCTTTCGCGTAATACTTACCCACTGTCAGCATCAAGCGGAAATCGTTATAGCGCGAGCCATAAGGGTTCGGCTCGCCTGGGCGCGAGATGCCAAAATAGAATCCCTGCACGTATTCGCCGCTCACCGAAACACCGAGCGGTCGCCAGGGCGTGAAGCGTATCCCACCGGCAGCTTCCGCGACGTTGTTGTAGAAGTCGCGCCCGCTGTCTTTCACGACGCTGCCGCGCCCGTAGAGGTCGAGCGAGAGCTTGTTCCACTGGAAGAAACGCAAGCCTTCGCGCGCCTGCCCGAAGGCGATGAGGTTGTTGCGGAAACGGCTGTAGTAGCTGGCGTCAAAGTAAACGTCGCTGACCAGCTTCATCGGCGCTGCCGGCCCTGGGGTTTCGGCTACGCTATCCCACTCGCGCGAATAGTAGACGCCGGCGCGAAAGTCCGAGCGGGCACGCACCGTCGAGAGCGAGTTGTTCAACAGGTTCTTGGCAATGCCGGCTTCGCCGTAGACCGTCAGGTTGTTCTTGAATGGGCGGGCGCGCAGGCCGACGCCGGCAACCAGAAAATTATCCGAATAGATTTGCGGCGCGCTGCCGGCGCTCGACCGCGAGTCGCGAGTCAGGCGCAGGCTGGCGTAAGCTTCGACCGCGTGCGCTGATTCCAGCACAAAGCCGTTGCGAATCACCAGCGGCGCGATAAAGTTGCCGAAGCGCTGTTGATAAAATGGCGCGGCGTAGACTTCGCTGACGAAGGTGCCTGCTTTATACCCGCCGCCCGCAGGCTGTAGATTACGCAAAGCGGTCTGCGCTTTGGCGCGCAGGTCGGCGTTGCTCGAATTCGCCACCTGGGCGAACAGCTCACGCGCCTGTTGCTTATCGCCGAGCTTGTCATAGAGGTAGCCGAGCTGCGTCTTCACCTGATCGTTGTGTGGGTCGCGCTTTTCGACTTCGAGGAACTGGCCGAGCGCCTCGCGCGTCTGGCCCTGGTGGATGTAGAGGTAGCCGAGCTGCGAGCGCACCTGCACGTTTTCGGGGTCGAGCTGAATCGCCTGCTGAAAAGCGCGGATGGCTTCATTGTCATTGCCGCTTGACAGCAAAGCATAAGCGAGGTCGAGGCGGGCGCGCGCGTTGGTCGGATCGGCTTCGACGGCGCGGCGAAAACTCACCGCGGCTTGCTCGTACTTCATCTCGCGCAGCAGGCCGTAGCCTTCATTGAGATATTGCTTGCATTGATCTGCGTTCGACTGCGCCGACGTGGTGAGCGCGGCGGCGGCGATCAGTGTGAGTGTGGCCAGCAGGCGAACGAGGCGAGAGACTTTGGCGTTCATACATACACTCCTGGACAATTCGGCATCCTCTACGGTCGCTATTCTTATTCTTGTGGGAGCAATGTAGCTAAATTGCGAATGCTGCAATTATCGGCTTTTTGCGAGCTTTTTCGCGATTTCCTTTGAAAAAGATGGGAGCCAGTAACCCTGCGGCGAAGATAATTCATGGCCACCGCCGCGTCAATTACCTTAACGGGCCAGCCCATCGCGCTTGCTTTACAAAACCGCTTTCAGAATCGCTGGCCGACGCTCGAAGGACGTACGGCATTGTTGGCCCAGTCGGCTTTGATCGCTTCGATGAGCGCGCTGGTCGCCACGTCATGGTGATTCTTACCGTCAGCGCCAAAGCGAAAATTGAACTCGTCGTAATCGAGCGGGAAGCTCGTCTCCCACAGCCACAGCGCATGATTTGCGCCCATCGCTTCGATCAAACGCATCTGCAAGGCGACATAATCGCTGGCGCTTCCTGCAAAGCGCTCGACGCCGAATTCATTGACCGCCACCGGCACCCCATTCTCCTTCTTGAAGTCGGCGATGCGACGGTAGAGCGCCTCGACCTCTGCCGCCTGATAGGCGGCCCGCCGGCTCTCCTGATGCGAGTAGGCATAAGGCTCGTACTGGTGAATCGTGTAGACGGTGCGCGTGTCGCCCGTCGGCTCAAGCCCGTCGAGCGAATCCACTGTGCTCCAATCCGCCGCGCCAACAAGAATCGGTGTGCGCGCGTCAACTTCGCGGATAGCCTCAGTGATCTGCCGCGCCAGACGATTCCAGACGCCGTGCTTTGTGGTTTCGGGCTCGACCATTAGGTCATAGCCGACGATGTTGGCGCGGTCTTTCAAACGGCGCGCCGTCTCGCGCCACATTTCGACCCAGGCGGCCTGCGCCGGCTTCGACTTCCAGAGGCGCGACGGTTTCGGATCGTCTTCGTCGAATATCTCTTCCCGGCGCGCCGGGCCGGTGCGGAACGAAACGACGACGAAGAGGTCGGCCTGTTCGGCGCGATCAATCAACTGCTGAAGGTTCTGAAAGACCGCTTCGTCAAAGCTGTACTCGGCATCTTCGGTAAAGACGCCGGGGTGCGAGATATTGACATAGTTCGCGCCCCACGCCGCCAGCGTGTTGAAGTCCTGCTGCGAGTAAGGCGGCCCGACTGGTCCCGACCCCATCTCGTCATCGCGAGTGATGCGTTGCTGCCAGATGTTCGCGCCGCGCAAGCTGGTCGGCCCGCGCCACAGGTCGAACTTCTCGCGGATCGTCGCCGCAAGCGCCGGCGGCGCGTTCTCAACTGAGAACGCGCCCGGCGGCGTTGCGCCGCTGCCGCAAAGCATCTGGGTGGTGATAAGCAGTGCAATCAGCAACCAGGGTTTCATCGCATCGCCTCTTACTTGTACTTGAACCCCGCCGGCAGCATCGCGTTGCGTCCATCGGTGTTGGTCACCTTGACATCCGCATCGCCCTTCGCGCCGGCAGGCGTCCGGCAGGTGATCTTTGAGGAATTGACGACGATAACATTGGTCGCCGGGGTGTCGCCGATCAGCACCGTCGCGCCGGCCTCGAATCCCGTGCCATCAATGGTCACGTTGGTGCCGCCCGACTTCGGGCCGGAGTTCGGCGTAATCTTCGTCACGCCGAGGATCAGGTCGCGCATGCCGACCCAGGTGTAGCCGAGCTGCGTGATGCCATTGACCAGATTGACGAAGTCATTATAAGCATTCAGGTACGCCAGGTCTTGTTCGACCCAGAAGGGATGGAAGAAGAACGAGCCGAAACCGTCGCGCACCACCAGGCCGTATTGCGCGTTGATCAACAAGTCCTGCCAGGTGTAGTTGAAGCACGAGGTCGGGTCAATGTTACAGATGTCGTACTCGATATTGCCGAGGTTTTCGGGAAGCACGCGCTGTCCGTAATAATCCGACGAGATGACATACGGGTAGAACATGCCGCCGCTGAAATCGTGGTTGGTGACGTTCGGGTCGAGGTTCGGCGTCTGTGCCGTGTAGTAGACGACGCGCTGATAGGTATTCTGGAACAGGCCGTTGATGGCCGCATAGGCTTTCGGCGATGCCTGATAGTGCGGCGCTTCAAAGACGTCTGCCTCATAACCGCTGCCCTGCAACTCAGCGATGCCGGCGCTCAAGCGATCAGCCGCCCAGGCGAATGAGTCCTCGGCGACAGGGCGGTTGGCTGTGGCATTCCAGAACTCGAAATCATCGGCGCTGACCGCGGTGTGCAGGTTCGGCACGTTGTTGTACTGGTGCGTGTAGCCGTGCATCAGCACCGAGCCGCCGCGGGACTTGGCGTACCTTAAGGAATTCAGCAGGTCAGTCGCTTGCGCCAGATGCACCTCCATCGACACGCCGGAGTTGTAACGGCCCAGCGGATCGCGGTAGAAGGGGATCGCGGCGATTGAGAACTTGATGTTCTTACTCTTCAGGAAATCGCTCAGCCGGGTCATCGAATTGGTGTCAACCGTCGCGGCGACGTCTTCCAGGCGCACCATCGCGCGGTGTTGTTCCGTATGGTTGACGCCGAGAATGTCATGCAGCAAGTCGCACAACGCGAGGTAGCGGTCGCGCGGGCCGATGAACGACAGCGGCAGGTCGGCGAAGTACCAGAAGTTGCCCGAACGGACGACGTAAGGCGCGATCTCCTGCGTGCCGCTGTTTTTGGCGCTCACGGTCGCAGTCGCTTTCGTCGCGTCGGTGATCTGCACGAGGCCGAAATCCGGGTCGGCCTTCACCGTGTTCGTCGCCGCGTCGTAGGCGTAATACTTCATCATCGCCTTGTTCTTGTAGGTGATCGTATCGAAGAAGCCAGGCGACGGGGTTGAGGCCGACGGCGTGCCATTGAGCCCGCGCAGCGACAGGAAGGTGAAGCCATGCGTCGCCGGGAAGTTATAGGTTTGGTCCCAGGTCAGCTTCCAGAAATTATACTTAAACCAGACCATCGGCTTGGTGGTCTGCGCTGCATCGCTCAGGAAGCTCACCGGCAGCGGGTTGTCGTAGAGCGCGCCCAGGTAGAAAGTCGCCTGGTGAGCGTTGATCTGACCGCTGGTGTAGGTTTCGACCGGCACGAGATCAGCTTTCATCTGAAAATGGCCGAGCAGGTTGCTCAACATAATGGCATAGATAAATCCCAGCTTGCCGTACTGGGTGTTGGTCGAATCGTAGAGGATCAGCACGGGGTTCGCGGTCGTCGCCGCCTGGGTGCGCGTGCGCTGCGGCACATAAGCAATGAGCATCCCCGCGACGAGGGCAAAGATGAGCAAGGTCTTCTTCATAATGGTCTCTCCTGGAATCTGAGCGGTTACAGGTCAATCCGAGCACGCCGATGGCGGCAGACGGCGCTTAAGGGCTAATGTTTTTTGATTTGCTTATCCACTTTGCCTTTGCACATCAGGGGCGACATGTCACCCGGCGTGGAATCGATCTTCACATCCTTATCGGGCTTGGCGGGCGCCGGGATGTTGCTGAATATGGGTTTATCTTTGCCATGCGTCACTAGCGATGGGCCGCTGGTAATCAGGATGAGAAGCGATAGCAGCAAGACAGGGAAAGCTAAGAAGCGCGTCATCTGGTAGTTCTCCTTGACCGGTTGTCCGGCACAGTGATCTGGCCGGTGTTATAGACGGCTGGGCGATCCACACCTAATGCCCACATCGTCGCAGTGGTCACACCGAGTCAAATGAGAACCCCCCTCCGGCAATTGAATCAAAGTGATAATGCGGCTGACCTTCCAAAGGCGGCCATCGGCCTCCCCGTATAGGTGATCGGCGCGGATCACCTATACGGGGAGGCCGGATGTCTGGCTTCGGTTGAAGGCGGAGATTGAGGGGTGTATTAACTGAGCGCAAGTCGGATGCCGAGCTTGTCGCAGTAAGCCTTGATGCGCTTGATGCGTTGCCGCGAAGGCAGCTCAAGGATGGGCGAGCCTTTCGTCCTCG
>JBJMGU010000089.1:0-5968 GCA_045807765.1 Blastocatellia bacterium | reverse complement strand
CCTCTACTGTCCTGCCTGTGCCGCCGAGTACCCCCTGACCTTCACAGAATGTCCCGTGCATCACACAGCGCTGACCGCGCATGGCATGCCGTCGCTTGTCGAGGGAACCAAAGAAGCCGAGAAGGACAAAGCGTCGGCGGCTGAAGAACCACGGACAGCAAAGTCACCCGCGGGTCGCCGGCTTCATCTCGTCTCAGACGAAGCCCGCGCACGGCGCTCCGGGCTGGAAGCCTACGAGCAGACGCTGGAAAATCTTGCCCAACCGTCTGCCATTGAAGCGGACGCAAATGAAGAATTGCCGCTGGCCGCTGTGCCCGATGACGAGGGGCGAAAACATCGCCTGATGGCGATTGGAATTGCGGCGGCGCTCGTCCTGTTGGCGCTGCTCGGTCTCTATGCCGTTGTCTCGAACGCTTCGCGCAAGCCCGCGTCCTCTTCAGCGAAGCCAGCGAGCGCAAAGAATATTTCCCAGCAGCCGAGTATTACGATACAAACTCCGCAGACCGCGTCTGACTATCAAAACCAGGCGTCTGTGAAGCCCGCTCCAGATGATGTTTCAAGCGACTCCAGCTCGACTCGTGCGCCGAACGTTGATGAGCCACAGGCGAGAACGCCGCGCCACATAGACGAAGCGCGCCCACTGGCGAAGAAAGCCAATGACGCGCGCACGCCGGCAGAAACCCGTGAGCAAATCGAAGCGCCGGCGCGACGTTCTCAATCGGCTGCCAGCGCCCAAACGCCGACGAGGCACCAGCCTGCGGCGACTGAGCTGGTATTGCCGCGCGGCACCTTCGGATTGGTCACGGCACGCCTCGCAGGTGTCCGCGCCTCGCGCACCGCCAGCGGCTATCGCTATGACCTCAGCTTTCACATGGCCGATCAGGCCGGCCACGCCACCCAATGGGAACGGCTCGCCATCGTCACGCGCTCGACCAGCGGCGCGATGCGGCAGCAGCAGATTCCCTTCTTTCACCGCCTCGGCGCGGATGGCACATTGAGCTTCACTGTTAGCGTCGAGATGCCCGGACGTGCACCTGCCGACTGGCAAGGCCGAATCATCTGCACAAGCATCGGCTCTGACAGCAGCGGCAAGCCGTGTCGCGCCAGCTTTGGCGCCAATGTCGCGCCCAATTGAAGAGGCCGGCGGCTAGCGCATCAACAATCCAACCATTATAGTCTTCGTGTGGCCGACTCCTTTGCGTCGAGGGCGCGATGTCAGAGCATAAGCACACGAATCGCTTAATCAACGAGACCAGTCCCTACCTCATCCAGCACGCGCACAATCCCGTGGATTGGTATCCCTGGGGGCCTGAAGCCCTGGCGAAAGCACGCGCCGAAGATAAGCCGATACTTTTGAGCGTCGGCTACGCGGCCTGTCACTGGTGCCACGTCATGGAGCACGAGTCGTTTGAAAACGAAGCCATTGCCCAGTTGATGAACGACCATTTTGTTTGCATCAAGGTTGACCGCGAAGAACGTCCCGACATCGATGCGATCTACATGAACGCCGTGCAGATGATGACCGGCCACGGTGGCTGGCCGATGACCGTCTTTCTGACGCCCGATCTAAAGCCATTTTATGGCGGCACCTATTATCCGCCGGCGCCGCGCCACGGCATGCCGTCGTTTCCTCAAGTGCTGCACGCCATCAACGATTCGTATCGCAATCGCCGCGACGATGTTCTGTCGAGCGCTACGGCGATCACTTCGGAGATTAACAAGATCAATCGCTTCGTCGCCTCCGAAGAAATGCTGACCAATGATCTGTTGACGGAATCTTTTCTTGGCCTATCGCGCAACTTCGATGAGAAGTGGGGCGGCTTTGGCGGCGCGCCGAAGTTCCCGCCTTCGATGAGCCTGATGTTTCTCTCTCGCTATGCTCGGCGCACTGGCTCGCCTGAGGCCCTCGCGATGGTCGAAACGACGCTCCAGCGTATGGCCGCCGGCGGCATGTACGACCACCTCGGCGGCGGCTTTGCGCGTTACTCTGTGGATGCGCGCTGGCTGGTGCCGCACTTCGAGAAGATGCTCTACGACAACGCCCTGCTGGCGCGCATCTACCTCTATGCTTATCAGCGGACCAGGAATGCGGATTATCGCCGCATCGCCGAAGAGACGTTCGAATACATCATCCGCGACATGACCGACCATAGCGGCGGCTTCTATTCATCGGAAGACGCCGACAGCGAAGGCGAAGAAGGTAAGTTTTATGTCTGGACGCCCGCAGAAGTGATGAATCTTCTCGGCGAAGAAGAGGGGCGATTGTTCTGCGAGTTTTATGACGTGACCGATGGCGGCAACTTCGAGCATGGGCAATCGATTCTCAACACGCCGCAGACCCTCGAAGCATTTGCTGCGGCCAGGGGGCTTGATGTTGATAAGACGTGGCGGCAGTTAAAGGCCGGCGCAACCCGTCTGTTTCATGCCCGCGAGGCGCGCATACGACCGGGCCGCGACGACAAATGTTTAGCCGCATGGAACGGCCTGATGCTCACGGCTTTTGCTGAAGCCGCCAATATCTTGAGCCGCGACGATTATCGGCAAGTGGCGATGCGGAATGCCGACTTCATTCTGACTCAGCTTATGCGCGATGGCCGTTTGTTGCGCACCTACAAGGACGGGCAGGCAAAACTTAACGGCTACCTCGAAGACTACGCCTACGTCGTCGAAGGTTTGCTGGCGTTGTATGAAGCGACCTTTGAAACTCATTACTTTGTTGCGGCGCGCGAGCTGGCCGACACGATGATCGCACAGTTCTGGGACACGGCGTCGGGCGGCTTCTTCTTTACCTCTGAGGATCACGAAGAATTGATCGCGCGCACCAAAGACTATTTTGATAACGCCATTCCTTCGGGCAATTCGGTGGCGGCGCTGACCTTCTTGAAGCTGCACTTGTTGACCGGTGAGGGCGATTATCAGAAGTTCGCGACAATGATCCTGCGCACCATGCAGAAGGTGATGACGAAGTATCCTTCGGCCTTCGGCTACATGCTCACGGCGCTCGATTTCTACCTGTCAGAAGCAAAAGAGATCGCCATCATCGGCGACGTCGATTCGCACGAAGTCCGCTTGTTTATCGAAGAAATCTATTCGCGCTTTCTGCCCAACAAGGTCGTCGCGGGCTGCCAGCCGGGCGACGCGCAGGCCGTTGCAGCCGTTAGACTGCTCGCGGATCGCCCACAGGTTGATGGGCAGGCTACGGTCTACGTTTGTCGAAATTTCACTTGCCTGGCTCCGGCGACAACGCCACAGGAGCTGGCTGAACGGCTTGAAGAATCATCCTGATTAGCGCCGTCTCTTCATTTCAGTCGTATCTCGAATAGACGTGGCCAGAGTTTGCCGCTCACAAAAATGCGTTTCGATTGTGGGTCGTAGGCAATGCCGTTGAGCACATCCTCGGAGCCTGTGCGCAGTTGCGGCGGCAAGAGATTCTTCATGTCGAGATAGGATTTGACGCGCCCGGTCTCCGGGTCAATTCTCAGAATCCAGTCCTGCTGCCAGACGTTGGCCCATATCTCGCCTTCGATGTATTCCAGTTCATTCAGTTGATCTTGCGGGCGACCATTCCAGGTCACATTGAGACGACGCAGCGGCTGAAAGGTTTCGGGGTCGAGATAGGTCAAGGTGTTGCTGCCATCGCTCATCACCAACTGTTTGCCATCATAAGTGATGCCCCAGCCTTCGGTGTCATAGCGGAACTCGCGCAAGAGCTTGAACGAGGCGCGGTCATAAACAAAGCCGCGATGCGTTTGCCAGGTGAGCTGTACCAGGCGGTCACCGACAAGCGCCAGCCCTTCGGCAAACAGGTCAGGCGCGAGGCTGATCGATTGAACAACTTTGCCTGAGGGGAATTCGACACGGCGTAAGGTTGAGTGCCCTTCGAGTCCCGTGCTCTCATAAAAGCCGTTGTCGTACCAGAGCAAACCCTGTAGAAATGCCTGCGGGTCATGCGGGTAGCTATTGATGATCTCGTAATTGTCTCGCTTCGCCGGCGCGTTGCCCTGCGATTGATTGGCGTTGGTGTTGTGCGTCGGCGCCGAGGCGTTGGGGCGCAACAACAGGAGATAAACGAGCGCGAGGCCAACAATCACTACCGCGATAACTGCGACCTTCATTGTGTGCCCTCGCTCCTTCGTCGTCGGCATGTTTTTCGTCGTCGTTTTCTTTGCCATGTCAAACCTGAGATATGGATTCTATCTGTGCAATCATACTCGATTCCGCCGCAGACTCAATGCAAGCAGAGCCGCAGCGGACGTTCAACAAATGATTGTCGGCGCCGGATTTTGGAAAGCCGATAGGGATGCGTTATACTCACCGACGATCAAGTCAGCAATTGAACTCTTCCCATAAATCAAATAAACAGGAGCTCACTCGAATGAGAACGACTACGCGACACCTCGCGCTGCTTGCGCCGCTGGCGCTGCTGTTTCTTTTTACCACCGCTTACGCTGACAACCCGATCGATTCGGCGCGCGAAATAAAGATCACCGCACGCAAGTTCGAGTTCCAACCGAGGACGATCAGCGTTCACAAGGGCGAGCCCGTCCGCCTCGTCGTCACATCCGAAGATGTAGATCACGGCTTCGCACTGAAGGACTTCAACGTCAAAGAGACGATCAAGGCGAAGCAGACTAAAGTGATCGAGCTTACACCGAACCGCGAAGGCAAGTTTAGCTTCACATGCTCGGTCTATTGCGGCGATGGTCACGATGAGATGACCGGCGAGCTGATCGTCACAGACGGTGAGCCGACCAGCGACGTCCGCGTCAGCTTTGATGATAAGGCAGAGGGCGTCGCTTACGTTGAAGTCAACGGCGAGCGCCTGCGCATAGACACGCGCAGCAAAACCTTTGCCCGTGTGGAGGCCAGAGCGCCTGTGCCCGCTCAGCAACAGGGCGAGCCGCCAGTCGTAGTCGCCAAACCACGCGAGAGCGGCAAGGAGATTGAGCCTTATGATTACCACGTGGTCAACGTGCCGACGCCTAAACAGGTGCGCCGCCATAGCCTGAATCTATACTTCACACATCGTTTTGCGGAGCCAGTGCGCCCGCTTGAGGATACCGGCAGGGATTTGTTCGGACTCGACAGCTTTTCAGTCTCATCATTCGGCCTCACTTATGGCATCACCGACCGGTTGTACGCCAACGTCTACCGCTCGCCAATCTGCCAGCCGGGGCTCTGTAAAACGATTGAGCTTGGCCTCGGATACCACTGGCTCAGCGAAGCGGGCCGCTCGCCTGTGGCGCTCTCGACTTATGCCAGCGTTGAAGGTGAAGAGAATTTTAGCAACCGCTACACCTACAATATTCAAGCGATGCTGGCGCGCAGCGTGACTCGCTATGCCAACGTCTTTTTCTCGCCCGCCGTCCATATCAATGCGAACGGCAGTGGGCGGTTCAACCCGCGACCGGGTTTCTTCCCGCCTGAGCTGGTGGAAGGCTTCCGCCTCGGCCAGCACGGCGGTTCGTTCGGCTTCGGCGTCAATGGGCGCGTCCGTCCGACCGTTTCACTGCTGTTCGAGTATACGCCGCGCGTCGGCTTCAAGCTTGGGCAGGTCGAGCCGGTCTTCAATGAGCAATCAGGCATTTTAACGGGATTCAAGAACCGCTCGGAGGCCGAAATCGGTTTCGGTGTTGAAAAGCGCATTGGCCGCCATGTGTTCTCGCTGACCTTCACGAACACTCAAGCGACGACGACGAGCCGGTATAATTCAAGCAACCTGGCGCTGCCGCCGAGCAAGTTTGCCATCGGCTTTAACCTCTTCAGGCGTTTGCTGTGAGTTGAGAAGCAGCAGTTGGTTTTCAGTGCCTCGGGCGGCGTGCTAAGATTTCAGCTTCGCGCGCCGCCAGAATTCGTCCCTGATGGTCAGTCATCGCGCCGCGCGATTCAATTTCAAATGCCGGAGAGTATCTCATGAGCCGAATAACCAGGGCTGTCGCGATTGCCATTTTACTGTCGAGCCTGATTT
>JBJMGU010000088.1:0-25415 GCA_045807765.1 Blastocatellia bacterium | reverse complement strand
GCCGGCGCTTCGATCATCACCCTCGTTGTTTATCTCGTCCTCGCCTATCTGATTGCTTGTGATACGAGGGATCGCAGCTTGATCAATAGTTTCATTCAAACCCGCCGCCCAGCCCCTAAAGCGACGACAGAAGTCGCCGAAGAATTAGGATGAGTGGCGCAGTCGCGGATAAACCGACAGAAATACAATGAACGACCTTCAGCGAAGCGAGCTTAGCGGCCAGGAATCGCCCCTGCTCTCCATCGTCATCATCAGTTGGAATACTCGCGATATTCTGCGCAATTGTCTGGCTTCGGTTTTTCAATACACTCAGGGGCTAGATTTCGAGGTCATCGTAATTGATAACGCCTCGATTGACGGCTCTGTAGAAATGGTCAAGCACGAGTTTCCGCAAGTTCAGGTCGTGATCAATGATTCGAACGTCGGCACATCGCGCGCCTGTAATAACGGGATGCGGCGTGCGCGAGGCCGGCTGCTGCTCTTGTTAGGCAGCGATACTTTTGTTGGGGATGACGTGATCGCCAAAATGGCGCAATACCTTCTATCGCGACCTGAGATATCAATGGCAGGCTGTCAATTACGCTATCCGGATGGAAGGCTCCAGCATACGGCCAATCGCTCGCTCAGTATATGGCGCAGCCTTTTTGAAGACCTCTGGCTTTATAAATTCGTCTCCGATTCAAATCGCGAGGATCTCTTGCTGGGAGGCTACTGGGCGCACGACACGGAAAAGGAAGTCGATTGGATTGCCGGGCCTTTCATGATGCTGCGCCGAGAGGTATTCGAAGAGTTCGGCGGCCTGTCTGAAGAAATATTCTTCCACGGCGATGATAATGAATGGTGTACTCGCATTAAGAAAGCTGGCGGAAGGATATTTTATAACCCTCTCAGTGTGGTTTATCACATCGGCGGGGTTAGCTCGGCCAAAAAGTGGGATCACAACGAATGGCTGAGGTTGTGCCACCTGGGCGGCCTCTGGGTTTATTCCAAGACCAATGGTCGTTTGCTTGGATTGCTGTTTCACCTGGCGAGACTTGTTGGCACGACAGTGCGCTTCGGCGTCTATCAGTTACTGATCGCATTCAAGCAGAATGATTACTATCGCTATCAGCGATCACTTTATGGATGTATGGCGGGGTTCTATTTTCGAGCCCTGAGGCCGGGGTCAAGCAATTCCCTGCGCCACGCAAAGAACGAGAACGTCGCTTCCAGGGCTTCTGAGAATCCTGTGTAGCCTTGTCGAGTCATAAATAAAAAGATCGCTATAAATTATGTGTGGAATCTGTGGAGTGGTTAATTTTGATGGCCAGCCGGTTGACCGCCGGATGCTCAGACGCATGGCCGATGTCATCGAGCACCGCGGCCCGGACGGCGAAGGCTTTTACTTTAATGATGCGTCCCCTGACGAGCAAGCTGGCTCCCAGAGCCAGTTTGACGGCGCGCGGGTTGGCTTGGCGGCGCGCCGGCTGGCGATCATAGATGTCGCCGCCGGACATCAGCCACTCAGCAATGAAGATGAAACCATCTGGGCTGCCTACAACGGCGAGATTTATAACTTCAATGAATTGCGCAACGAGCTTCAAGCGCTCGGCCATGATTTTCGCACACGCTGCGACACAGAGGTTCTGGTCCATGCCTATGAGGCATGGGGCGATGAATGTGTGGCGCGCTTCAACGGCATGTTCGCGTTTGCGCTCTGGGACGACCGCCGCAAGCGACTGTTGCTCGGACGTGACCGCATGGGCGTCAAGCCGCTGGTCTACGTACAACAGGGACGCCGGCTGTTGTTCGCCTCGGAAATCAAATCGTTGCTCGAAGACCCGCTGATTGCACGCGACCTGAACGCCGAGGCACTGGTCAGCTATCTTTCGTTCTTCGCTGTGCCTGAGCCGCATTCGCTGTTCACGAAGGTTCAACGCCTGCCGGCAGGTCACTTGTTAATCTTTCAAGACGGCACCGCACGACTCAAGAAATATTGGGAGATCGATTTCCGCGATGATGAATCCCGTAGCGAGCGCGCCTGGCTCGAAGAGCTCGAAGCCTTGCTCGAAGATGCTGTTCGCATCCGCTTGATCAGTGAAGTGCCGCTTGGCGCTTTTCTTTCAGGCGGGATCGATTCGAGCTTGCTGGTAGCGATGATGGCGCGCGCCGGCGGTGAGATCAAAACCAGCTCGATTGAATTCCAACCCGGTTACAGCGAAACACATTATGCGCGGCTTGTCGCCGAGCGGTTTCACACGCATCACGAAGAACAGAGCTTCACGCGCGACGAAGCGTGGCGGGCGCTGCCGCGCATGATCTGGCATCACGACGAGCCTTCGCAGTCGCTTATTCAAAGCTACTTCGTTTCGAAAGCCGCCCGCGAGCGCGTCACCGTCGTGCTGTCTGGGCTTGGCGGCGATGAACTGTTCACCGGCTATCCCAGCCACGTTGCGGCGCAGCGCTTTCATTACCTGGACAAGCTGCCGCGCCGCTTCTGGCAGGCGGCGCGGTTTGTGGCCGCCAATACAAAGGGTCACGGCGCGGCGCGGTTCAAACGTTTCTTTGATTCGGCACTGATGTCGCCGACCGAACGGTTCGCCGGGCGTTATCTGCATGCGACGGATGCGCAGGATCGTTCGCTGATCCTTTCACCGGAGATGCGCGCGACGGCGAATCTGGACGCGGCTACCGACTATTTGCTTGAACGCTTCGCCGCCGCCCGCACCCGCGACTTTCGCAACCGCGTGCTCTACGTTGATCAAAAGACCTATTTGACCAACGAGCTGTTGCGGGCGACGGATTCCATGAGCATGGCACATTCGCTCGAAGTTCGGACGCCGTTTCTGGATTATCGCATCGTCAACCTGGCGGCGCGCATGCCCATGCGAATGAAGATGCGCGGGCTCATAACAAAGTATGCGATTCGCAAACTTGCCGAACGCCTGTTGCCGCGCCAAATCTCGGCCCGGCCAAAGAGCGGCTTCAACGTACCGATCAACAACTGGCTGACGCCGGCCAGTCAATCGTTCGTGCGCGATCACCTGGCAGCGGAAACCATTCGGCGGCGCGGGTACTTCGATTCAGCGCAGGTGACGGCGATGCTCGACGAGCATTTCGCCGGTCGCTCCAATCGCTCGCAATGGATATTGATGTTGCTGACGTTTGAAATCTGGCACCGCATATTCATCGATCAGCGCTCGGCCTATACGCCGACGGCGCCGATGGCAGCGATGGTATAACGGACAGAGACCGCACTCTTAAATCTGATGAGCGACGTGACCCTTTCAATTATCATTGTCAACTGGAACACACGCGATATCACGCGCGACTGCCTGCACTCTATCGACGCTCACCTCAGCGGCATATCGTACGAGGTGATCGTCGTTGATAACGCTTCAGCCGATGGCAGCGCCGACATGATTCGCGCAGACTTTCCTCAAGTGCGCCTGATTGCCAACGACATCAATCTCGGCTTTGGTCGCGCCAACAATCAGGCGATGCGCATGGCGTGTGGCGATTATTTCCTCCTCCTTAATAGCGATACCGTGGTCTTTGACGACGCCATTCAACAGCTCGTCCAATTTGTCGCCACGGACGCGGCCATCGGCATCGCCGGCTGTAAGCTGGTGTTCGAAGATCGCAGCCTGCAATCCTCCTGCTCGCGCTTTCCGTCTATTCGCATGGCGTTGCTTGAAGAATTAATGCTCTACAAATTCCTGCCGCGCCGATTGCGGGGCGAGTTGCTGTTGGGTGGTTATTGGCCGCATGACCATGCTCGCGACGTCGAGGTCGTATGGGGCGCGGTCATGCTGGTGCGTCGCGAAGTCTTCGAGCAGACGGGCGGCTTTGACGAGCGCATTTTCATGTACGGCGAAGACCTTGAATGGTGTATGCGGGTGCGCGATTGCGGCTGGCGCATCGCCTTCACCAATGCGTGCGCCATCGTCCATCTAAACCATAAGAGCGCCGAGAAGCGATACGGCGACGAGCGCATCGACCTCTGTCACAAGCGCGCTTATGAGATCTATCGGCAGCGCGCCGGCGTTCTGGCCATGGCAGCGTTGATGCTGATTAAAACCGTCGGCGCGCTCTTGCGCGTCGCTTACTTCGGGTTGCGGGCGAAGCGCAAAAGCAGGATGAGCGATTACTTCAGCTCGCAGGCGAAATTCTACAGCCGCTCATTGCGCTATCATCTGCGTGCCCTCGCGGGACGCAGACTGGCCATCGAATAGCCCTGAAGATGCAAAGCCTGACAAACAACCAACCCCTGGCGCAGATGAACGCCGAAGGCAAACCGGCGGCGAGCGGCTCTGAGAGTAAAAGCATTGAATATTACTCTGAGTCACGGCCCGATATTCAGGCGCTCATTGCGGCGCCCGGTAAGCGCATCCTTGACGTAGGCTGTGCAGCGGGAGAACTCGGCTTTGCTCTGAAACAGGCGGGCGCTCGCGAAGTCATCGGTATCGAATCTTCGATAGAAGCGGCGGCGCTGGCGCAAGAGAAACTCGATGGCGTGCTGGTCGGCAACGCCGAAACGACGCAATGGCCGCTGATGCAGTCGAGCTTCGATTACATCATCTTTGCCGATGTGCTCGAACATCTGGTTGAGCCGTGGGCGGCGCTGGCTTCGTTCAATGGTTATCTTCAAGCTGATGGCCGCATCATCGCCAGCATCCCGAACATACGCTTTTATGCGATCATTGCGCGGCTGATTTTCAATCGCTGGAACTATCGCGAGAGCGGCATCCTCGACAGCACGCACCTCCGCTTCTTCACGCTGCCAACGATTCGCGATCTGTTCGCCCGCGCCGGTCTGCGCATTGAAAAGATCGAGCGCACCTATCGCCTGTTTGAAGACCAGAGTCGCATTGGACGCATAGGGGCGCTGGCCAGCCGTTTATTCTGTCGCTTCGTTGCGCCGTATGTCGGGCGCGACTTTTTCACTTTTCAGTATCGCATCGTCGCCAGAAAAGCTGATGATTAATTGCGTGCTGGTCGGCCCACCACAACAAGGCGGCGAAGGCGTTTACGTCCGCGATGTCTTTGAGCATCCCCCCGACGGCGTCAATTATTACGTCAGTCAGCAGTATCACACAGGCAATGAGCGGGCGCGCTGTAATGTCACAGAAGAGGTCTTGCTCAACCGCCTGGTGCACCCGTTCTTACGCTATACGTTCGGCTTCCGCGCCTTGACCGTCAACAGCGATGTTGATCTGGTTCACGTTCACTCGCATCCGACGCGCATCCATGCCAGGCGGCGCGTGCCGGTCGTGATGAGCGCCGGATCAAGCCATTACATCAACGTGCGCGATTATGAAAAGTGGAGCGAGCGCAAGATACGCCGCCGCTATCGTCTGGCGCGGACTATTTATCAGCCGCTCGGCATTCATGATGAATTGCTCAATGCCGCCAACGTGGCGCGCATCTATACATTCTCGAATTGGGCGCGGCAGCTATACCTTGAACGCGGCTTGCCGGCGGGAAAGGTTGAAGTGATCTATCCGGGCTTCGATGTGCCGGCTCTGATGTCGTCACGCCGCGACCATGAGTCAATCAATTTTCTCTTCATCGGACGCGAGTTCGCGCGCAAAGGCGGGCCGCTGGTGCTTGCGGCATTCGCACGACTTAAAGAGCGCCATCCGCAAGTCTCGCTGACGATTGTGACCAGTCATACAGAAAGTATTCGCGCCAACGCCGGCGTCAACGTCTTGCCGTTTATGCCGCGCCAGCGATTGTACGACGAAATCTATCCGGCGGCGGATGTGTTCGTCATGCCGAGCGAAGCGGAAGGCTGGGGATTCACCAATGCTGAAGCTATGTCGTTTGCGCTGCCGGTGATCAGCACGCGCATCGGCGCGATTCCAGAGATCGTCGAAGACGGCGGCGGCGGCCTGCTCATCGATGCAGGCGACGCCGAGGCTTTATTTGCGGCGATGAACCGCCTGGCCGAGAGCCGCGATTTGCGTGAAGCGATGGGCCGGCGCGGGCGCGAACGCTTCATTGCGCGTTTCAGCCGCGAGCGCTTTCGCCAGCGATTAGGGGAATTCTATCTCGCGGCCTTGAGAAATTAACATGAAATCTTACAAGGTCGAGGCCGCCGGCCAATGACTTTCGTACTGGCGGTCAATCAAATAATCGGCGCTGCCATTTGCTCAGTAGATAAACCATGCGTCGCGTATTGATGTTCTGTTATTACTATCCGCCCCTTGGCGGCATCGGTAGCCAGCGCTCGCAGAAGTTCGTGCGCTATCTCAGCGCCGAGGGCTGGCAGCCGGTTGTCATCACACCGCATCAAGGGGCTTATTTTCTCGATCCGTCGCTTGACGATGGCACCGCGAGCGGCGCCGAAGTGATTCGCACCGGCGCAATCAATATCAGCTCGATGCTTAATCAAACCGTGATGAAACGGGCGAATGCCGGCGCCGCCAGCCGCCAGCCAGCTTCTTTGCAACCCAGCGTAGACAGCAGGCTGGTCGGGTTTCTCAAGCGCAGCTTGCGCACCTGGGGCTACATTCCCGACGGACAGATCGGCTGGTTCCCATACGCGATGCGCGCTGCCCGGCGGGCGATGGCTCAGGGGGGCGTCGAAGCCATCTTTTCCAGCTCCTTTCCGGTGACGGCACATCTGCTGGCTGCGCGCCTGAAGCAAATCACCGGCAAGCCCTGGATCGCTGACTTCCGCGATCTGTGGACCGAAAATCATTACGCAGATTATTCGAGCCGGCTGCGTAAGCGCATCGATCAGAAGATCGAAGCGCGGTTGTTGGCGCAGGCCGACATCATCACCACCGTATCCGAAGAATGGGCCGAGACACTGCGCCATCTGACCGGCGGCAGGCAGCGCGTCGAAGTCATTCGCAATGGCTTTGACGCCAACGAGTTTGCGGCGATTGACAGCCGTCGGCCCGACAAGTGGACGGTTACTTATGTTGGCCAGTTCTATGGCGCGAAGCAAGACCCGTCGGCATTCCTCGAAGCGCTGCGGCGCGTCATCGACAGCGGCCAAGTGGCGCGCACAGCCGTGCGCTTCAACATTGTCGGCGAGCCCGATCCTTACGTTCAGGAGAGGGTAGCGCGCTTCGGTGTGGCTGACATTACCAATTTCACAGGCTTCGTATCGCACTCTGAATCGCTGGCGCAGCAGGTCAATTCGTCACTGTTGTTGCTGATTCTTCACCGCGGGCAGGCGAACGCCGGGCTCGTGCCGGGTAAGCTCTACGAATACTTCGGAGCCCGGCGGCGGATTCTAGCGCTGGTGCCTCGAGGATTCGAGGCCGCGCGCCTGATCAACGAAGCCCGCGCTGGCATCGTCATTGAATCAACAGACATTGACGGCATCGAGCAGGGCCTGTTGGATTCATACGCCGCTTTCCAGGCGGGTGACGAGGCCGCGCCGAACGATGCCGACCTGTCGCGTTATGAGCGCGAGGCGCAGGCGGGCCAGCTCGCCCGCTTGCTCGATGAACTGGCGATGCCGGCGCACGTAGAGGGTAAAGCGCTGCACCGCGCAGCCCCGCAGGCATATTGATTATCGCCGGGCTGCTTCCCGGCAACGCGCGGCGATTGCGAGCGATATTACAAAGCTCAATGCGATCACTTTACATCTGTTACTTCAACACGGAAGAGCCACTCGTCCATACGCAGGTGCTGCCTTATCTGCGCGCCGTCGCCGGCGCTGGAGTTAGTGTGCATCTGCTGACTTACGAAAAGAAGGGGCGATGGCATGACGGCGAGCCGAAGCGACGGCGCGAACTCAAGCGGCAGTTGGCTAACGAGGGCATCCACTGGCACGCCTTGAAGTATCACAAGCGGCCTTCGCTGCCGGCGACGGCTTATGACATGCTGATCGGGATTCTCTACGGCATGTGGTTGATGTTGCGTTACCGGCTGAGCGTCGTTCATGCGCGCGCCCATGTGCCGGGAGTGATGGGTCTGGTGTTACAAGGCGTGCGGCGGCGCAAGCTCATCTTTGATCTGCGTGGCCTGATGGCGGAAGAGTATGTTGATAACGGCGTCTGGTCAGAGGGCAGCACGCCATTTCGCCTGGTAAAAGCCGCTGAACGCGCGCTACTGCGGCGGGCGGATCGCATCGTCGTGCTGACTGAAAAGCTCCGCGATCTACTGGTTGAAAGCTCTGCTGCCGGAGCCCTGGCGCAAAAAATTACGGTAATTCCCTGCTGTACCGATCTTTCGGGTTATGACGGTTCAGCGTGCGAAAAGAAATCCACAGGCGCGCTCACGCTGGTCTATGCGGGCTCGGTTGGCGAGCGTTATCTGCTCCCCGAGATGATCGATTTCTTCAAGGTGCTGCGTGATAAGCGCCCCGGCTCGCGTTTTCTCCTGCTGACGCGCGCCAGCCGTGCGCAGGTGGAGCGAGCTTTTGTTGAGAGCGGCGTTGCTGACGGTTCGTATTCGATCATCAGCGCCACGCCTGCCGAAATGCCGGCGCTGCTCTGCACCGCAGACATTGCCATCAGTTTCATCCGGCAGAGCCCTGCCGCTAACGCTATGTCGCCGACGAAGATTGGCGAATATCTCGCCGCCGGATTGCCGGTCGTCAGCAACGCCGGTGGCGATATGGATAGCATTCTGCAATCAAATCATGCCGGCGTTGTCGTCCGCGAGCTTGACCGAACCGCTTTCGAGCGTGCTGCTGAACAGTTATTCGCATTACTAAGCGACGATCAGGGCGATGCGTCTGAGCGTTGCCGCAAAGTCGCGCGCCGCTGCTATTCGTTAGCTGAAGTCGGCGGGCCACGCTACGTCGCGCTCTACCAATCGCTCGACGCTACACCACCAAAGAATCGGCCTGCCGAGCGCTTCGTTACCGGCGACTCAACGGATACCGCCCGCAAGTTGCAGGAACGCTGCCCGATATGCCGGGCGAGCGACAACCGCGTCGTGACTGACGTATGAGTCATCTCAAGGTTCTGGCGCTCGCGCCCTATCCCGAAGACGCGGCTTCGACGCGCTTTCGTATTGCGCAGTTCATCCCGTTGCTCGACGAGCAGGGGATTAAGTGCGAGCTGAAGCCGTTCATCAATACAGCGCTATTCAAACAGCTCTACCGCAAGGATCGCCTGGGGCGCAACGCGATTGGGCTTAGCCGTGCGGTGGCGGCGCGCTGCATCGATCTGCTATCGGTTGGTCGGTGGGATGTGGTCTTCGTGCAACGCGAGGCGGCGCTCGTCGGCCCGCCGCTGTTCGAGCGCCTGATTAGCGGCTGGTTCAATAAGCCCATCGTGCTTGATCTCGACGATCCGCTGTGGGTGCAATACACCAGCCCGGTTTACGGTCGCCTGGCCTCGCACATTCGTTGCCTCAATAAGACGAGCGAATTGATTCGCCGCGCCGCGCATGTGGTCTGCGGAAATTCTTTGATCGCCGAGCACGTCACGGCAGCGGGCGGGCGGGCCACCGTATTGCCAACGATTGTCGATACGGAAAAGTTTTCACCCAAACCCAACGCGCATCCGGACGCGCCGCCGACGATTGGCTGGATTGGTACGCACACGACGTTGCCTTATCTCGAAGCGATTGCCCCGGCGCTTGAAGAACTGGCGATGCGATATCGCTTCAAACTGAAAGTGGTCGGTGGTGGCCACGCGCTCAACCTGCGCGGCGTCGAGGTTGAGGAACTGAGCTGGTCGCTCGACCGCGAAGTCGAAGATTTCCGCTCCCTCGACATCGGTCTCTATCCGCTCGCCGATGATGAATGGTCGCGCGGCAAATCGGGATTCAAGGCGGTTCAGTATCTCAGTTGCGGCGTACCGTTTATCGCCTCGCCGGTCGGCGTCGCCGGCGAGATGGCCAGCGAAAGCGGCGGCGCCCTGGTGGCCTGCAGCCATCAAGAATGGCTTGCGGCGCTCGATTGTCTGCTCGGCGATGCGGCGTTACGCCAATCAATGGGCCACGCCGGTCGTCGCTTCGCGTTGTCGCGTTATTACCTGCCTGCGCAGGCAGTGCAACTCAGCGAGATATTATTTGCCGCTGCTATGAAAACACGAACGGCAGACGTCATCTCCGTTCACGGATAACTGGATGCGCCATACACTCACTGTGCTCTTATCAACGATTGGCTTGATTGCGGGTTCGATCTATCTCGGCCTGTGGATCATCGACGACCCGGAAGCCGGACTGACGATTCTGGTTGGCTTGGTTCCGGCGGTTGTGTGCATGTGGATCATTATTCGCGGCAACACTGACCGCAAGTTTCTCTTACGTCTGTTTCTCATCGCTCTGGCGCTGCGCTGGGTCGTGGCGTTTTTGATCTATTCCAAGCATCAGCAAGCCTTCTTCGGCGGTGATGCTGAAACCTTCGATATTGTAGGCCGAGCAGTCAGCCAGGCGTGGCACGGAATAGGCAGCGTCGACACGGCTTATATGAAAGGCTACTTAGGGCTAAGCCGGTCGGGCTGGGGCATGTTTTATTACGTTGGCGCAGTCTATTATGCCGTCGGGCAGAATCAACTTGCCGTGCAACTGATTAACTGTGCGCTCGGCGCGGCGGCCTGTATCGCAGTCTATAGAATCGCACTGTTGATCTATCCTGAGACGCGACCGGCGCGCCTGGCCGCCCTGCTGACGGCCTTTGCACCGTCAATGATTCTCTGGTCATCGCAGATGTTGAAAGATGCCCCCATTGTCTTGAGCCTGTGCCTGTGTGCGCTCTACACGCTTAAGCTGCGCAACCAGTTTCAAATCAAGAGTCTGTTTCTGTTGATCCTCTCCTTATTCTGTCTGTTGTCCCTGCGGCACTATGCCTTTTACATCATGTTCGTTGCCGTCGCCAGCGCCTTGGTGCTGACGCCAAAGCGGATGACGCCACTGCGTATCGCGCAAGGCGCGGTTCTGGTTATTGTGTTAGGAATTACGCTCGCCTACTTTGGGGCGAGCAGCGTGCCGCAGGAGAGCTTTGACCTCAAACACATTCAAGCAAGCCGCGTATGGTCAGCGAAAGTTGCCAATTCAGGCTTTGGCGGTGATGTTGATATTACTGACCCGGCGGCGGCCATCAGTTATCTGCCGCTGGGATTGCTTTATGTCTTGTTCGCGCCGTTTCCCTGGATGATCACCAATCTGCGGCAGCTCATCACCCTGCCTGAATTGATTGCCTGGTGGGCATTGATGCCGATGCTCATACGGGGTTACTGGTATGGCCTGCGGCATCGCCTGAAGGAGACCTTTGCCATCGGTATCTTTACCATCAGCTTGACGCTGGTGTACGCGCTTTATCAATCGAATGTCGGCACCGCCTATCGGCACCGAGCACAGCTCTATATTTTCTTCTTCATCTTCATCAGCATTGGCCTGGAACTGCATCGCGCTGCTAAAAAGCGCAAACAGGGACTTGTGATGCAGCCGGCTTTTTACACGTTTAGCGGCAACGGCGCCCCGCCACCGTTGCCAAGCAATCTACTCTCTTCGCGAGTTCCCTAACCGCCGTTTTCTGTTTTTACCATGTGTGGAATCGTCGGCGCGGTGAGCGCCAAACCTCAATCGGTCGCCCCCGAAACCGTACGCCGGATGTGCGCCGCCATCACCCATCGCGGCCCGGATGATGAGGGATACTACTTTAATGAAGCGGAAGAAAACGGCTCCCACAGCCGCTTTCAAGGCAGCGCTTCAGTCGGATTAGGGATGCGGCGGCTGGCCATCATCGATCTGGTGAGCGGCCAACAACCGATTCATAACGAAGACGAGAGCATCCAGGTGGTTCTCAACGGCGAGATTTATAACTACAGAGAGCTGCGCACCGAGCTTGAAGCGCGTGGCCATCGCTTCTATACACAGACCGACACGGAAGCGATTGTGCATGCGTATGAGGAGTATGGCAGCGACGTGCCTAAGCACCTGCGCGGCATGTTTGCCTTTGCCTTGTGGGATGCGCGCCATGAACGGCTCTTGCTCGCCCGCGACCGCGTCGGTAAAAAGCCGCTGCTCTACGCAACCATTGGCAGCGAGCTGGTCTTTGCCTCCGAATTTCAAGCCCTGCTCTGCCACCCGCGTGTGTCGCGCGAAATCAACCCCGAAGCGATTTCGGATTATCTGTCGTTCCTGTGTGTGCCTGCGCCGCAGACCGCCTTTCGCGCCATCCGCAAGCTTGAACCCGGTCATACGCTGGTCTGGCAGCGCGGCGAAGTGAAGATCGAGCGTTACTGGTCGCTTGATTTCAAGACCAAGATTGACATTACTGAAGCCGAAGCCGGTGAACGCGCCATCGCGTTGCTGCGCGACGCCGTGCGCGTCCGCCTGATGGCAGACGTGCCGCTCGGCGCTTTTCTGTCGGGCGGGATTGATTCAAGCGCGGTGGTCGCGTTGATGAGCGAGCTGTCGTCGACTCGTGTGAAAACATTTTCAATCGGCTTTGACGAAAAAGATTTCAGCGAAATTGATCACGCGCGGCGCGTTGCCAAACGCTTTGACACAGAGCATCACGAATTCATTGTCCGTCCCGACGCCATCGAAGTGTTGCCGGCGCTCGTGCGTCATTACGGCGAGCCTTATGCCGACTCATCGGCAATTCCCACCTACTACCTATCGAAAATGACGCGCCAGCATGTGACGGTGGCACTGAACGGCGACGGCGGCGATGAATGCTTTGCCGGTTACGAGCGCTACGCGGCCATGCGCATCGCCTATGGTTATCAGCGCCTGCCGCGATTCGTTCGCAACCACATCGTCGAACCAGCTCTGAGAGCCATTCCTGCGGCAGGCGCAAGACGCTCGCAACTCGGCAAGGCGCGGCGCTTCGCCGCCGTGATGGGGCGTCCGGCAGCGGACCGCTATCTCAGATGGACGAGCGTTATCAACGACGAATTGAAGCTGGAGTTATGCACCCGCGACTTTCTGGCGCAATCCAGGGGAGCCTTGCGCCACGTCGCACCGTGGTTTGCCGGCAATGGCGAAATCGATGTAGTGGATCGCGCCTTGATGGCCGATACGGCCAACTACCTGCCGAACGATCTGCTGGTCAAAGTTGATATCGCGAGCATGGCCGCGTCGCTCGAAGCGCGCTCGCCTTTTCTCGATCACCACCTGATGGAATTTGCCGCCAGCTTGCCGGCACGCTACAAGCTGCGCGGCTTGACGACTAAACATCTACTGAAGAGAGCGCTGCGCGGCAGGCTGCCCGCAGAGAACCTGACGCGCCGCAAGATGGGTTTCGGCGTGCCGCTGGCGCATTGGTTTCGCGGCGAGCTGAAGGGCTTTCTTGGCGAAACCTTGCTCTCCGAGCACGCCCTAAATCGCGGCTATTTCAATCCCGTAGCCGTGCGTCAGTTGATCGCCCAGCACACCGCGGGCAAGCAGGATTATGCGCATCAGCTATGGAGTTTGCTGATGCTGGAACTCTGGCACAGAGAATTCATTGATTAGAATGGATCGCCCCTCACGCTCTCCGCGCATGGCTCAGAAAGATTCGCGGCGTTCGTCATTTACTAAGAACGTGGGCCGCTCTTTGTCTCCTGCACCGCTGCACATCGTCCGCATCATCGACCGGCTGAACATCGGCGGGCCAGCCAAACACGTGACTTGGCTGGCGGCTGGCCTGCGCGACCAGGAGTTTGCGACAACCCTCATCACCGGAACCGTGCCGCCCGGCGAAGGTGACATGAGTTACTTCGCCCACGATGCCGATGTCACGCCGCTGATCATCGAGGAGATGAGCCGGGAACTTAGCCCGCGCGACCTCCTGGTGATTGCCAAACTGGTTCGCCAGTTGTTCAAACTAAAGCCGCAGATCGTCCACACACATAAAGCGAAAGCCGGCGCCGCCGGCCGCGTTGCCGCGATGATCTACAAGTGGCTGACGCCCTCGGCGCTCTGGTTGCAGCCGCGCGCCTGCAAGATCGTTCACACTTATCACGGCCACATATTTCACAGTTATTACGGTGCCGCAAAGACCCGCATGTTCATTGCCATCGAGCGCGCCCTGGCGCGGCTTTGCACCGATCGCATCGTCGTTATCAGCGAGCAACAGCAGCAGGAAATCTGTGAGCGCTTCGGCGTCGGGCATCCCGCGCAGTTTCGCATTGTCCGACTCGGCCTCGACCTCGACGAAATGAAAGAGCGGCGCGTCAGGTTGCGACAAGAGCTTGGTATCGCCGACGAAGAGGTCGCCGTTGGCATCGTTGGGCGGCTATGTGAGGTTAAACACCACCAGCTTTTGCTCGAAGCCGCACAGCTGGTGGTCAAGACAGGTCCAACATCTCGCGTCCGCTACGTCATCGTCGGTGACGGCCATCTGCGCGGTGATCTCGAAGATTTATCGCGAAAACTGGGCATTGCAGCGCAGGTCAGTTTTACGGGCTTCCGCCGCAATGCGATGGCGCTTTATGGCGAATTTGATATCGTCGCGTTGACCTCTCTCAACGAAGGCACGCCGCTGACGTTGATTGAAGCGATGGCCTGCGGACGCGCTATTGTCGCTACGGAAGTCGGCGGCGTCGTGGACTTGATGGGTGAGCATCGCCTGTCAGAAAACGGCTTCACGGTTTGGGATCATGGTATTACGGTCGCCAGCCGCGATGCCGCAGGCCTGGCGCGCGCCCTGCAATTCTTGATTGAGCGTCCCGAATTGCGCCGCCGCATGGGTGTGGCGGGCCGCGACTTTGTTCGCTCCAGGCTTTCGAAAGAACGGTTGATTAATGACATCAAAGATGTCTACCGCGAGCTGGCCGGCATCGCCGCCGCCGCGCCCTCTGTATCTGTGACGCAAATCCCTGCCCAGTCCCAGTAGGAGCAACTATGAAAATTCTAATCACCGGTGGAGCCGGATTCATTGGCTCACACCTGGCCGAACGTCTTCTTGAACGAGGCGACGAGGTCTGCATCATTGACGACCTGTCGACTGGCGCCATTGAAAACATTGCGGCGATCAAGAATCATCCGCAGTTTACCTATCACCTCGACAGCGTTCGCAACTATCGCGCGACCGCTGAACTGGTGGATATGTGCGATATCGTCTATCACCTGGCCGCCGCGGTCGGAGTGCGCTTGATTGTTGAAAGCCCGGTCAGCACCATTGAAACCAACATTCGCGGCACCGATATCATCCTGAGTCTGGCCGCGAAGAAACGGAAGCGCGTCGTCATCACTTCAACCTCAGAAGTTTATGGCAAGCGCAGTAACGTGCCTTTCCGAGAAGATGATGATCTGGTGATGGGGCCGACCAGCAAGGGCCGTTGGAGCTATGCCTGCTCGAAGGCCATTGATGAATTCTTGGCCATCGCCTACTGGAAAGAGAAGCGTGTCCCGACAGTCATTGTGCGGCTGTTCAACACCGTCGGGCCGCGCCAAACCGGTCGCTATGGCATGGTGATTCCGAACTTTGTGCGGCAGGCGCTCGCCGAGCAGGACATTACCGTTCATGGCGATGGCTCGCAAACGCGTTGCTTTACGCACGTCAACGATGTGGTCACCTCGCTGATTAAAGTCGCCGAGCATCCGCGCGCCGTCGGCGAGGTTTACAACATCGGCAGCGAACATGAAGTGTCCATTCTGGAACTGGCCCGCAAGATTAAAAAGCTGACCGGCTCGGAATCGCGCATCGTCTTCAAGCCATATGATGAAGCTTACGAAGAAGGATTTGAAGACATGATGCGTCGCGTGCCGGACGTTTCAAAGATACGCGAACTGATCAACTATAAACCGACTACGGATCTCGATAGCATCCTGGCAAGCGTCATTGACTACCATCGCCTTAGAATACTGAATGACGTCGGCGTCCCTGCAAGTTCGCTGGCCTTTCAACTCACGTAACCCAACGGTCATCCCCCTGACCGTGAGCTTGATTGGAACTGTTTATGCCCCCGACCTTCGCTGTTCTATGCACTTTCACGCTCGGTCTGTTTCTCACTCTGTTGGCGCGGCACGCCGCCAATCGTTTCGGTTTCGTGGCCGCGCCAAGAAAAGACCGCTGGCATCAGAAGCCAACCGCGCTTATGGGCGGGGTTGCGATCTACCTGGCGTTCGCCGCAGGCTATGTAATCTTCGTGCCAAACCTCCGCGTGACCTTGCCGGTGCTTGCCGGTGGCACACTGCTGTTTATCACCGGCCTGGTTGACGACCGTCATCAGATCAAGCCCTATGCGAAGCTGGTGTTGCAACTGATCGCCGCGGCGATTGTTGTCTATTCCGGCTTGCATCTGCCGTGGGTGAACTATGAATGGGTGAACGACTTCCTGACGATATTCTGGCTGGTCGGGATTACCAACGCCATCAACCTGCTCGACAACATGGACGGCCTGGCGGCAGGCGTTGCAGTGATTTCGTGTGCGTTTTTGGCGCTGACGTTTTTGATGAACGGCCAGACCACGGAAGCCGTGATGCCGGCGCTGTTAGGCGGGGCTGCGCTTGGTTTCCTGATCTTCAACTTCAGCCCGGCGACGATTTTCATGGGCGATTGCGGCTCGATGTTTTTAGGGTTTATGTTGAGCGGCACCGCCTTGTTGAGTAACACCGCACGCTTCCGCAGCCTGACATCTGTGCTGCTGATGCCGATGCTCATTCTCCTGATCCCCATCTTCGACACTTGCATGGTGACGATCACCCGCAAGCTATCAGGTCGCCCTATCTCACAAGGGGGACGTGACCACACATCGCACAGGCTCGTTGCTCTGGGCGTCACCGAGCGGCGCGCGGTGCTAATGCTTTACCTGTTCGCAACGGTGTCGGGAGCCCTGGCTCTGCTGGTGCGATTGTTGGAGACGACCGTCGTGTTGGCGCTGGTGCCGGCCTTCGCGCTGCTGACGCTGGGGCTGGGCCTCTATCTCGGCAAGGTGCGTATTACTGAAACCACCGGGTCGTTTGCCGGGCCGCGTCTCCTGAATGCCATCACCGAATCGCACTATAATCGCCGCATTGTCGAAGTGTTACTCGATGTCGTGTTGATTACGCTGGCTTACTACGGCGCTTACGTGCTGCGATGGGATGGCCGATTGCCCGATGAACAACTGGCAATCTTCGTGAAAACCTTGCCGCTGGTCATCATTGTGCAAATCGTCGGTTTGCTCGCGGGCGGTGTCTATCGCGGATTGTGGCGTTACCTGGGCATTGGCGATTTGCTGGTGATCGCCCGAGCGATTCTCGGCGGCGGCGCGCTGAGCGCCATTTTCGTTTTCGCTATGTACCGCTTTCACGGGCCATCGCGGGCGATCTTCCTGTTAGACATTTTCTTACTGGTTCTGCTGGTGAGCGCCAGCCGTTTGTCGTTCCGTTTGTTCAGGCTGTGGCTGGTCGGCAGTTCCGTACCTCGGCTCGACGCCAAGCCGATCTTGATTTATGGCGCAGGCGACGGCGGCGAAGTCCTCGTTCGTGAACTGCTCAACAATACCGATCATGCCTATTCGCCGGTCGGCTTCATTGACGACGACGACACTAAGGCCGGCAGGCTGATGCACGGCGTCCGCATTTTCGGTAGTCATGAACTCAACGATCTTGTGCGCACGCATGGCGTGAATGAAGTCCTCATCTCAAGCACCAAGGTTCCCGAAAGTAAATTGAACTATATTCGCCACATGGGCATCAGTTTGAAAAAGATGAGCATTCGCATCGAATGAGCTTGCCACGGCGATCTGGGAAGAGCCTCCCCAAGTGGGGAATCTATTGAAAAATAAGGCGAAATTCGAATTGACTTTCGCCGCGTTGTTACATACGCTGAGAGCCACCCGAACGAGGAAGTCCTTCATAATTGATAGCGGCTTTGCCTCATCAACCGGCTGTTCGGCGTTTCATCAGGAGGATCTATGAGAAACCATGGTCTGAAAGCCCCCATCAATATCCTGCTTCTGCTGGTGGTATTAGTCGTCTTCTGCTTCAACAGCTTTGCCGTACTTGGGGCGAGCGAAGCGCCTGAAGCAGTGGCCGTCAACAGCCTTCCGGCATTTGAAGAGACGACTGGCACACTGACCGTGAAAGGCCACGTCTTGCTGAACGGCGAATATGTAAGAACCGGCGTGACGGTGGTCAACGGCAGCGTCGTGCAAACAGACACGGGCGCTCATGCAATGATCGAAGCCGGGCCGCTCGGTCGAGTTGATCTCGATCCCATCACGGCGATCCTGCTCACCTATGGCGACCGCTCCGTACAGGCGAGCTTGAACAAGTGCGGTCAAGGCGTGACGCTGAATCTGCCAGCCGGCATTCAGGGGCTGGTTAAGATCGTCCATATCAGCGACGTCGGCGTCATCTCCGAGCATCGCGACGTTGATGTGAAGGTCTATCATGGCGAAGTGATCGTCAAATATGGGCAGGGCAAAGAACGCACGCTCAAAGCCGGCGACCACCGCGATTTCGACGACGCGACCGAGGTCGTGTCTTCGACAGGCGACGCGGTCTTCAAAGTCTATTGTGATGAAAGCCACTTTGTCGCTTTATTCGCTCTGCCGGCGCTCGCCATTCCTTTTCTCTTCGAGGGCTCGGAGGGTCCTGTAGGAGTGCCGGTTCTCAGCCCCTTACAGCCCTGAGCCAGCGTACAAGAGCTTGTTGATTATCTTCGCGCCTGCACCAATCCAGCAGGCGCTTTTTTTGTTCAAGGACCTGAGTCTGGTACACGGAAGGCTTCGATGAATCGTTTATCCGCGCTACTCAATTCGGGAGCAGGGACGAAGTTGCGCGACTCGCGAGGCAGGCGGGTGGCGCAATTGCTCGCCGGCTCGTGGAAGACAGCGCCGCCAATTTCGGCGATCACCTCCCAGGAAATCGAAGAGTTGACGCCCTTGCTGCTCAGCATGGGAGCCGGCGGTTTGGCCTGGTGTCGCCTACGCCGAACCAAGAGCCACCTCTCGCACGCTTTGCCGCAGCTCCAGCAAGCTTATCGCTTCCAGGCGCTCGAAGCGGCGCTCCACCAGCGTCACTTGAAACAGGTGATTCCGCACATGCGCAGCTTCGGGGTCGAGCCGGTGTTGGTGAAAGGATGGGCCATCGCCCGGCGATATCCTGAGCCTGGCATGCGCCCGTTCAGCGATCTCGATCTGTGCGTTCTGCCGGAGCAGTATCGCGCCGCCAGGGCCGCTCTCACGAGCCTGGAGAGCCAGGCGGGCAATGTCGATTTGCATCTTGGCTTCGGCAAGTATGACAAGCGGCAGGCCGTTGATCTTGTCAGCCGCTCACAACTGGTGCGGCTCGATGATCTCGAAGTGCGCGTCCTGAGCGATGAAGATCATCTGCACTTTCTCTGTCTTCATCTGCTGCGGCACGGCGCGGTGCGGCCGCTGTGGTTGTGCGACATCGCCTTGCTGCTGGAGACGCGGGCGAATGATTTCGACTGGGAGCGATGTCTTGGACATTACGGTCAACAGTCAGATTGGGTGGCCTGCGCGATTGGCCTGGCGCACCAGTTATTTGGCACAGAGCTGGAAGGCACACCCGTCGCGGATCGAGCCAAAAAGCTGCCGGGCTGGCTGCTGCCGGCAGTGTTGAAAGCCTGGGGAACGCCGTTTCAATCTCTGGGGCAAATCGCTAGCTACCTGCGCCAGCCGGCGAGTCAGCTTACAGGATTGGTCAGCGCCTTGCCGCACCACTGGCCAAATCCGATTGAAGCGACGATGACCGTAAAAGGCTCATTCAATGAATTGCCGCGATGGCCTTTCCAGATGGGCCATCTCTTTTTGCGGACGGCGGCGCTGGTCGCGCAACTGTCCGAAAACCCCGCAGCCAGTTCATCCGGGGATTTAAGCCGGAGTTAATATGGAAATGGTTCTTTTGCTTGCGAGAATTTGTTTAGCCCTGGTCTTTGGTGTCGCGGGATTTGCGAAGGCGGCTGCCCCGGCGACGACGCGCCGGACGTTGATGGAATTCGGCGTGCCGACGCCGCTGGCGGTGCCGTTGGGTTGGAGCTTAGGGTTTGCCGAAATCCTCGTTGCGATGGCATTGCTGCCGCTCGTCAGCGCCTGGTGGGGCGCCGTCGCAGCGCTGACGCTGTTGTTAATCTTTACGCTAGGGATTGGCGTCAACCTCAGACGTGGGCAGACGCCTGATTGCAACTGCTTCGGTCAACTGCATTCCACGCCTTTAAGCTGGTCTGTCTTTACGCGCAATCTGGTGTTGGCCGCCGTCGCTGCGCTCGTCGTCTTGCAGCAGAAGCAGGCAACCGGCCTGAGCGCTTTTAACTGGTTGGCTGATTTGAAAGCCGGAGAGCTCGTCAATCTCGCGGTCAGCTTCGCGGCTATGGGCCTACTGGCAACTGCGGTGATCTATCTGCGTCGTCTCCTAAGCCAGCACACAGCGGTTCTGGAACGAATCGCCGCGATGGAAAAAGTAATTCAAGAAGACTACGCGGCACCTGCGCCGGTCGAACGCGAGGACGCCGCGCCACCGCTTGAGGGATTGCCTCTCGGAGCACCGGCGCCGGGCTTCTCGGTGGCTTCCCTCAGTGGCGAGCAGACGACGCTCGATGATCTGCTGGCATACGGCAAACCCGTGCTGCTGCTGTTTGTCAGTCCCAACTGTCATCCCTGCAAAGTCCTATTGCCTGCGGTCAGAGCCTGGGAGCGGGATTATGACGAGCATCTGACCATTGCCCTGCTCAGTAAAGGGACAATTGAGGAGAATGAGAAGCGTGTGGCGAAGTATGGTGCGCGCCACCTTTTACTCCAAGGTGACGACACGATCAGCGCGACGTACCAGGCCAATTGGACTCCCGCCGCCGTCCTCATCAGTCGTGAGGGAAGGATCGCCAGCCAGATGGTCTATGGAGATGACGCGATACGCGCGCTGGTCAATCACACGATCACGACCAGCGCGAGCCTGACAGCAGCGACCGCTTCCAATGGATATATTCCGCAGATCACAATCGGCAGTTCGCTGTTTAAGGTCGGCGAACCGGCCCCGAGATTTTCGCTGCCCAGCCTGGATGGCCGAGTCATCTCCACGGAAGAGTTGCTTGGCAGAGAGACGCTGATGCTGTTCTGGGATCCGCGGTGTCATTTCTGTCAGGCGTTATCTCCGGAACTCAGAGCATGGGAAGATCATCCGCCGAAAGGCGCACCGAGCCTGGTCATCATCGCTTCCGGTGATGAAGGTGATATTAGAGCGAAAGGTCGAGAGTTCAAGTCGCTAATCCTGGTCGATCCGGAATTTGACATTGGTCCGGTGCTCGGCTCGAACAGTACGCCCTCGGCGATTCTGATTGATGGCGCGGGTAGAATTGCGTCGAGCCTGGCCATTGGAGAACGGCACGTTTTGGCGCTGGCCGGCATTCGTAAAGCGCAACTGCCGATTGTTGCCGGCTTTTGAAGTGCTCGGCTGCGGATAACCCTGGCATCTGCGCTACGCCATTTTTTTTTGCAATTCGTCGACGCCGACGAACGCTTTACACCTGGAGAGGAAATGATCATGAAAAAGACAACAGAAAATCAGCAACTGGCCCAGGCCCGTCGCCAGGGCCTGGTCGTTCAGGAGTTACCGGACGAGGTGCTGATGTACGACCTCACGCGGCACAAGGCTCACTGCTTGAATCAGACGGCGGCTTTTGTCTGGAACCATTGCGATGGCGAGACCACCGTCGGCGAGATCGCTAAACTGATGGAGGCAGAGTGGCACACCCCTGTAAGCGAAGATGCGGTCTGGCTCGCCCTGGACAAGCTGAGCAAGGCCGAGCTGCTGAAGGAGCGTGTCATCCTGCCCGCGGCAAAAGCCGGCATCTCGCGGCGCAGCGCCGTGCGGCAACTGGGCTTTGGCGCGGTCTTGGCTATCCCTGTCGTGATGTCCCTGGTTTCCCCAACCGCCGCGCAATCCGCATCCGTGCCTATCCCATGTCAAAGCTGTGTGAAGAAGATTAACGGTGTAGGCGCATGCCCCACCGTATGTGAGCAGATCAACGGTCGTTGCTTCGATAATTCCGGTTGTGGTAACGGGCAACTGCTTGGCCCTTCCACCTGTGTCGCCTGTTTGTCAGCAGCGCCAACGAGAAGCTGGGTAGCTCCGTAGCCGTTACCGTTTACCGTTTCTGATCTCGCGACACGCGCGATTGCACAATTGACCAGGTCATCTTGCGCGATGTCATTTGGCTCATCCGGGCGAAGTGCGTTCAAGCCTGCCACGCCGCCAATCCATCCACCGGCAGTTCCAACCTGACTGCCATCCGCGGCGATCCCCTCGCCGTGCCAATCCATCAGTGGGCTGCTGCAATATCATATCGCCACCAATTGCCGGCCCGCTGACGCAAGTCTGAATGCAGCGGCAAGCCGCTCTCACGTTCCCGCCAATTTCAAAGAAAACCTGCAATCGGTTTTCCCTTCGAAACATCCCGCCGTCACTCCTTTCCAATCACTCGGCCCCGACTGTCATCGTATAGTCGAGAAAATTCACAGCATTCAGGTCAAGATTTTCGCGGTGGTGATCATAGCGCATCACCATCTTAGGATCTCTGTGCCCGCTCATCATCTGCACCTGCCGATAGCTCAAGCCCTGATCCAGCGCCCGCGTGATCGCCGTCCGCCTCAGGTCGTGCGGCGAAAGCTTCCCTACCCCGCCATAATCTGCCCACCGCCTCACAATGTTCCCCACCATCCTTGTCGATAGCGGCTTATCAAAGACCAACGTGCGGTAGTTCACCACCGGCTGGAAGAGGTAAGCTTCTTCGCCATCGCTGAGTAGCGTGGCTCGGCGGTGGTCATCGAGCTTCAGATAATCGTCAATCGCTTTTTTGACATCCCCAGGCAAAGGCAACGTCCGTTCCCTTCCCCCTTTCACCTGCAACCGTACTACCCATCGGCCATGGCTCCACTTCAGCGATGAAACCTTCAATGAGCAAACCTCACTGACCCGCAATGAAGTGCGCAGCATCAGCAGCAGCACCGCATAATCGCGCGCCCCTGCTGCCTGGCTGCGGTCAGGGCCGGCGAGCAGGTGCGCCACTTCCTTTGCGCTCAATGCCCGCCCGGCGCAATCCTGCGAGACCACCGGCGATGCCACCAGCTTCGTTGAAGCCGGATTTAAGGAGACCAGACCTGCTGCCCTGAGGTACTCAAAGAAGCTGCGCACCACGGCCAGCTTCATGGCCACCGTCGCCGGCTTCTTGCGGCGCCGGCGCAGATCGTCGCGCCAAGCTAAGACGTCCGCCGCGCTCACCTGCTGCGGGTGGCGGTAAGCCACGAAGGTAAAGAACTCGCGGATGATGCGATGGTAGGCGCGGCGCGTCTCTTCCGACACCGACTTGTCGCAGAAGGGTCGCGCCAGCTTCTCATCAAAGCGCGCCGGAGCGAGTGCCGCTCCGGATATCGATGGCTGAGTAAAATATTCTTGTGCTTCGAGTGCCATTAGCATCACCGCCTTAGGGCTTTTGCAAATCGATGTTTCCTGCGGGCGATTACGTCGGGGCGGGCGCGAATCGGCGCAACTATATGCTCGTGAAGGGATAAAGTCAAAGTCGGGTGGCTTCGATAATTGATATAGCCCCCGAAAAGAGGCACGGAAGAATAGAGAGTTCCCCTCTAAACTACCGGTGAGGAGAGCAGCATAAGCAAATCGAAGTTCTTAGAAGAACAGAGCATCTATGGCCGTTAAGGCGAAAACTTGGCGTGATAACTCCAAACTTAGGCCTTAGAATACAAAAGTCTAAAAATTGAGCAGAGGAGCCTGTCGTGTTTAAAAAGAAAAGATCAATCAATATCCGGGCGAGCAGAGTCTACGCCCATGCGATGCTCGTTTTTCGCTCCTTGTTTTGCCCTCGCCTTCATCGTTCGAGCCGAAACGATGCGCGCTTCGTGCATGCAATGCTTATCAGTTTCGCTCTGTTAGGTGTGGTCTTGACTGCGCCCTCCGTGGCCGCACAAAAGATTGAATTGTCTGTAGACGTGTCTAAGGCCGGGGCGAAAATCGACCGCAATATCTTCGGCCAGTTCGCTGAGCATCTCGGCCACGGCGTTTATGAGGGGATATGGGTCGGTCCGGATTCCTCCATCCCTAATACACGGGGCATCCGCAACGACGTCGTCGCCGCGCTTAAGGCGATAAAGGTGCCGAATGTTCGCTGGCCGGGCGGCTGCTTCGCGGACGAGTACCACTGGCGCAAGGGCATCGGCTCGCAGCGAGTGGTAACGCTCAATCCCAACTGGGGCGGCGTGATCGAGCCGAACACTTTCGGAACGCACGAGGTCATGGACTTCCTTGACCAGATCGGCGCGGAGGCCTACCTCTCAGTCAACGTTGGCTCCGGTACTTTGCAGGAAGCTGCCGAATGGCTGGAGTACTTGACCACAGCGCAGCCGACGACGTTAGCAAAGGAACGCGCCGCCAACGGCCATCCTAGCCCCTACAAGATCGGCTACCTCGGCATCGGCAACGAAAGCTGGGACTGCGGCGGCAACATGACACCCGATTACTATCTGAGCCAGCTTAAGATTTACAGTCGCTTCGTCAGGAACTTCAATCCGGCACAGCAGGACAAGCAGCAGATGCTCAAGATCGCTGTCGGCCCGGGCGGCGGCGAGCCGCGGTTCACCGACTGGACTGAAGTCGTTATGAAGGCCTGGCAGAATCACCAATGGAGTTGGGACATCAACGGTCTCTCGATGCACAACTACACCGTGGTGCGGTGGCCGCCCGCATTCACGTCCGTCGGATTCGGCGAGACCGAATACAGTCAGATTCTCAAATCCACGCTGGAGATGGAAGGTCTGATTAGTAAGCATTCAGCCATCATGGACAAGTATGACCCGCAAAAGAAGGTCGCCCTTGTCGTTGACGAATGGGGCGCCTGGTACGCGCCGCTGGCCGGCAGCAATCCGGGTTTTCTGGTCCAGCAGAACAGCCAGCGCGACGCCATTCTGGCTGCGCTTAACCTCAATATCTTTGCCCGCCATGCCGACCGCGTGCGCATGGCCAACATCGCCCAGATGATCAACGTGTTGCAGGCGATGATCTTGACGGACAAAGAAAAGATGATGCTGACCCCGACCTACTACGTCTTCAAAATGTACGTGCCGTTCCAGGAAGCCACGTTGCTGCCGGTCACGTTCAACGCCGGCACTTACACGCATGGAAACATCTCGTTGCCACGCGTAGATGCCATCGCAGCCCGGGATAAGGCCGGCAAGCTGTGGCTGGAAATTACCAACCTCGATCCCAATCAACCGGTTGAGATCGAGGTAAGTCTGGCCGGTATCACGCCTAAATCGGCAGCCGGAGAATCATTGACCGCCCCTAAAGTTGATAGCGTTAACACCTTCGAGACGCCGAATGTGGTGGTGCCGAAGCCCATCTCAGCGAGGGTTCAAGGTAGTAAGCTGTCTCTGAAACTGGAACCCAAGTCGGTGACTGTGATCTCAGTTGAACAATGAGACAGGACCGCACGTTCCAAATTCCACCATGCGCCTCAACCTTTAACTAAGTTCTCGCGAATCTGTGCGAGTTGCTCATCAGTGATCCCCAGCGCCTGGTGTAGGTAGTTCTCGAAGGAGCCATAGATATTGTGCAACTCGGCGAACGCG
>JBJMGU010000087.1:0-25548 GCA_045807765.1 Blastocatellia bacterium | reverse complement strand
TGCTCGACGGCGCGGTGGTGATCCCCTTCAAGAGAGTGAATCAACGCGACAGCGCGGCTGGCTTCGATGCGGGTGTAATGATCGGCTTGCTCGATTCGCAACGCGCGTAGGCAATGCTGAAGCTGTGCATCTATGTCGCCTCGATACCATCCTACAGCGCTGAGCGATAGCATTGCTCTAGCTCGATATTGTGCCGGGGCAAATTCCGACGCCTGCTCAAGCAACCGCTGCGCGTAGCTTAAGTCACCACCTCCTGATTTGAATGTGGCGAGTCCACGATAGTAAGCCCCGATGAACTCATACCGCTTGGTTGATTGTAATAGCTGGCCTAAAACCTGAAGTTCTTCGTCGCATTTTTGGGAATAGGCAACCTCGGCCATCGCGATCATCCGCCTGGCCAATATCTCACCCCGAAAGGAGTTTGAAATGTTGAGGAAAGTAAGAATGGGCCTTGCAATGTCGGTGATGATTCTTTGTCTTTCAGGTAGCGTGCTCGCTGGGCATACCGTACCGGGGGGCCGGGGCGAGGAATGCGCCTGCGGCTGTATCGGCTGCTTCTGCGATCCGGGTGAATCCCCCATCTGCCAGAACGCCAATCGCGCAGGCAGCGATATACTCGGCAGCGTGAGCGGCGACAAGTCGGCGGCGACGCCTGAATCATCCGGCGACGGCGGCGCAGTGTTGTTCGGCGCGCTCGTCTTCATGGCGGTCTTGCGGTCCCTGTGGCGCTAAGCCTGTTGCTTGATGACCCAATTCACGCGTGAGGTACTGAACGCGTGGAATCCCGGTGATGAAGGAGTGACGACGGTAGTTTTAGCTACCACGCCGCGCCTTGTCAACGGTCGCGGGGAAGTCCAAAGCAGCGCTGGTCGTAAGCTGATTCCGCACTTCAAGGCTGGCGTCAGGGGTGTAGTGTCTTTTATTTTAGCCAGCAGCCGGAACCGCTTGTCGGCTCGATAGAGTGCCGTGTGGCGCAATAGTTTTAGCTACAGCGTCCCTCGGTGTCAATAGGCAAAGCGATGCGATCACGGACGGAGTTATGCCTGATGAGCTTTGAGAAAACAATCTGTACTTAACTTACTCGAGCAGCGGGCGGAAGTCGTCTTCGGTCTTCGCTACGAGGCGATGATCCATAATCGTGCGCGCGCAGGCGTTCCAGCGCAGCGCCGCGTCATCATTTCCGGGCGGGCGCAGGGCTTCGGCTTTTTCGTACCAGCTCATCGCTTCGCGCAGCCCGTCATGAGCCGCGTACTCGGCTTCGCGCAAGCCGCGATGCAGTTGCGCCCGCGCCTTGCGCTCCGAGATGATCCCGGCATAGTAGGCGCGCTCGTATTCGCCTTCGAGGCGGCTGAGCAGCTCACGCGGGCGGCTTTCGGCCATGCGGCTGTCGAACTGGTCGGTGAGCGACAGCAACAGCATAACTAAAGCTTGCTGATTCTCCGGCTCGACTCGCAGGATGTCGAGACAGATGCTCTCGGCTTCTGCCGGCTCGTTCAACAGCCGGTAACGCTCGGCCTTTTCAAGCGAATGGGGAATGGCTTCACGCGAGATGGTTTTAAGCTCGAACATACTTCCTCCACTCCCTGCCGATGGGATACCTACGAGCGCGGCTTGAAGACGCGGAAGAGCCGCTTCAGCGGGTCATAAAACTGATCAACGACGCGCTCTTTGAGCGGGATGATGGCGTTGTCGGTGATCGTGATGCTTTCGGGGCAGACCGTCGTGCAGCACTTGGTGATGTTGCAGTAGCCGATGCCGTTGGCCTGCCGCAACTCTTCTGTGCGGTCTTCGGTATCGAGCGGATGCATCTCCAGCGCCGCGACGTAGACCAGAAAGCGCGGCCCGATGAACTCTTCGTGCTTGTGGTGGTCGCGCAACACGTGACAGACATCCTGGCACAAGTAACATTCAATACACTTGCGAAATTCCTGCACACGGTCGGCGTCAGCTTGCGCCATGCGCCATGTGCCGTCTTCGGCATCGGGCGCGCGCGGCTTGAACTTCTTGATCTTTTGCTTGACGCGGTAATTCCAGGTCACGTCGGTCACCAGGTCTTTGAGCAGCGGGAAGGCGCGCATCGGCTCGACGGTGATCGGCTCATCAACCGGCAACTGGCTCATCCGCGTCATGCACATCAGGCGCGGCATGCCGTTGACTTCTGCCGAGCATGACCCGCACTTGCCGGCCTTGCAGTTCCAACGCGCCGCCAGATCGTTAGCCGACTCGGCCTGGATTTGCAGAACCGCGTCCAGCACCACCATGCCGGTCGCCACTTCCGTGCTGTACTCCTTGAACTCGCCACCGGTGGCGTCGCCGCGCCAGATTTTGAAGGTCGCAGTCGGCATTACTTCATCTCCTCGATGATCTGTTTAAGCTCCGCGGGCATCTCCGGGGTCGTGCGTCTTATGACTTGCATCTCGCCGTCGCCGCCTTTCTGGATGATGATATTGAGCTTGCCGAACTCCTCGTCTTTGCCGGGGTAATCGTCGCGGAACTGCGCCCCGCGGCTCTCCTTGCGCTCGATGGCGGCGCGCGTGATGGCTTCCGAGACCGTCAGCAAACTCTCCAGGTCGAGCGCCGTGTGCCAGCCGGGATTGTATTCTCGATTACCCGTAGCGCCGACCTCTTCGGCGCGCTGCTTGAGTGTGCCGATGCCATCGAGCGCCTTCAGCATTTCGTCTTCGCGGCGGACGATGCCAACGAGGTCTTGCATCATCTCCTGCAACTCGTGCTGAATCTGGTAAGGCCCTTCGCCTGTGGTGGCAGCGCGCTCAAACGGCGCTAGCGCCCGCCGCGCGACGGCTTCGACTTGATCGTTCGCGATAGCGCCCGCGGCGTTCTCTTTGGCGTAGCTTGCGGCATGCTCGCCGGCGCGCTTGCCAAAGACCAGCAGATCGGAGAGCGAATTGCCGCCCAAACGGTTCGCGCCATGCAACCCGGCAGCACACTCGCCGGCAGCAAACAACCCCGGCACCGTTGACATCTGCGTGTCGCCGTCGACGCGCACGCCGCCCATCATGTAATGCGTCGTCGGCCCAACTTCCATCGGCTGCTCGGTGATGTCAATATCAGCCAGTTGCTTGAACTGGTGATACATGCTCGGCAGCTTCTTCTTGATATGCTCGGCGGCATTCGGCAGCCGTTCTTTGATCCAGCGAATATCAAGATAAACGCCGCCGTGCGGGCTGCCGCGTCCCTCTTTGACCTCGCGGACGATGCAGCGCGCCACGTGATCGCGGGTCAGCAGCTCAGGCGGTCGCCGCGCGTTCTTGTCGCCCTGCGTGTAGCGCCAGCCTTCTTCTTCGGTGTCGGCGGTCTGTGCGCGATAGTTTTCGGGGATATCGTCGAACATAAAGCGGCGCTTCATGCTGTTCAGCAAGATGCCGCCTTCGCCGCGCACCCCTTCAGTGACCAGGATGCCGCGCACGCTCGGCGGCCACACCATGCCGGTCGGGTGAAACTGCACGAACTCCATGTCCATCAATTCGGCGCCGGCATGGTAAGCCAGCGAGTGACCGTCGCCGGTGTATTCCCAACTATTGCTGTTGATCCTGAAGGCGCGACCGATGCCGCCGGTCGCCAGCACCACGGCTTTGGCATGAAACAAGCGGAAGCGGCCCTTCTCGCGGTCATAACCGAACGCGCCGACGACCCGCTCGCCATCCTTGAGCAGGGTGAGCATCGTGCATTCCATGTGAAAGTCTATGCCTTGATGGATGCCGTGATCCTGAAGCGTGCGAATCATCTCAAGGCCAGTGCGGTCGCCGACGTGCGCCAGGCGCGGGTACTTGTGGCCGCCGAAGTTGCGTTGCAGGATGCGCCCGTCTTTGGTGCGGTCAAAGAGCGCCCCCCAGGCTTCAAGCTCGCGCACGCGGTCGGGCGCTTCGCGGGCATGAAGTTCGGCCATGCGCCAGTTGTTGACGTACTGGCCGCCTCGCATCGTGTCAGAGAAGTGAACGCGCCAATTGTCGCGGTCATCCACATTCGCAAGAGCCGCCGCCACGCCGCCTTCGGCCATCACCGTGTGGGCTTTACCGAGCAGCGACTTGCAGACGACGCCGACCGTCACCCCAGAGGCCGCCGCTCCGATTGCCGCGCGCAGCCCGGCCCCGCCCGCGCCTATTACCAGCACGTCATATTCGTGCTTCTGGTGCTCGGCCATTAAAGAATCCTCCAATCCGTCCAGACGCCCATCGAACAGAGCCGCACATAGATATCGGCGAAGGCCACCGTAAACAGGCTCATCCACGCCCACAGCCGATGCTTGCGGTTCAGACAGCTTGAACAGTCATAGGCTTTCTTGCGCACAGGGGCCCGCGACAAGCGGTCGAGATAACCGCCGATCAGGTGACGAAAGGAGTGGCAGCCTAAGGTGTAGCCGCCAAGCATGGTGACGTTCAAGGCCAGCACCAGCGTGCCGACGCCGATGCCGAAGACTTGCCGGCCCGTCGCCGGGTCGCGGAACCACAAGGCGAGATAGACGTCATGCAGCAGAATCACCAGGAAGATCAACGCCAGATAGAGGAAATAGCGGTGAATGTTCTGGATGATGAGCGGGAAGCGGCGCTCGCCGCGATAGCTATTGCGCGGCTCGCCGACGGCGCAGGCCGGTGGGTCGGCCCAAAAAGCTTTGTAGTATGCGCCACGATAGTAATAACAGGTCACACGGAAGCCGCCCGGTGCCCAGAGGATCAACAGCGCCGCCGAAAACGGCAACGCCCGCGGCCACCAGCCGGGATTTGCGCCGAACCACGCATGCGCCGAATTGCCGAAGAGCAGCGGCGAGTAGAAGGGCGACAGGTAAGGCCCATACTCGTAGTGATTGCCCTGGAAAGCCGCCCACGTGGCGTAGACGATGAACGCGGAAAGGACAAGAAAGACCAACAACGGCTGCGCCCACCAGGCGCCGCGTCTGAGAGTTTCGCCGAAGCGGCGGCGTTTTAGCACAACTCCCGCATGGGCCATCAACGTGACCTCCTACTTGAAGTGGTACTGATTGAAATGCGCGGCGAGAATAGCATACGCGCCCGGCTTTTGAAAAGTCTGCAAGAAAAACACCGAGGCACAGAGACACCGAGATAACCCAGAAAGCACTCTCTGTGTCTCCACGTCTCCGTGCCTCTCGGTTTATTTCCGCTTATCCCAATCCGGCATTACGCCTCAGCCCTCGGCGCGGTGAAGCCCCTTGCCGTCCCAGTAGAAGACATCGCCGACCAGTGGCAACTCGGCAGGCTCAGTTGTTTGCGGCGGGCTCTCGAAGAACTTGGCAATCTTGTAATGAAACGCCTGAATGGCCGACGAGGCGAGATACTGATTATAAATCTGCCCGAACTCGCCTTCGTATTCGATGATGGCGGCAAACATGCCATTGCCCTGGCAGATGGTCACTTCTTTGATGCCGTCAATTCTTTCCAGTGCCTGGGCCGGGAATTCGACCGGCAGGTCGTGCGTGAGCTGTTGCTCGCTGCCCGGTTTCAGGCGCGAGATAAAGATGACTCTGCGATTCGCCATTCGTTAGCCTCCATAGCTCAAGCGCCCATCGTATAAATTTACCTTACGACATGCGACGACGGATGAAAAGTCACGACAGCGGCTGATTTCGAGCCCCGCGGCGCGCTATGCTATAGTGACTCGTTGAGTAGCCCGTATGATGAAGCGATATCAGTTCATCTTGACCGCCGCCTTTTTCGGCCTGCTGTTGATCTATGCCGGCGCGCTCTTCATTCAGAGCACGGTGATGCTGAGCCGTCGCAGCGACCCGGGCTGGATTCCTTCTCCTATCGGTGAGCAAATTCTTGTTTGGCGCGCGACCTCGGCTGAAGCGGCGGCGCTCTTGCGGTCCGGCGACGAAGTCCTGGCCATTAACAATCAGCCGGTCGCTTCCGACCTCGACATCGCCGAAGCCTTTCGCCGCGTTGAGCCGGCGACCGGCTACACGATAAAAATCCGCCGCGCCGGGCGCACGGCTGACCTGACGCTGGCGGCGCAACCTATCCCGACGCGCATATGGATTGTCGGCGTCGCTTTGCGGATCATCATTCCGAACATCTTCCTGCTTACAGGGCTGGTGGTCTTCCTGCTCAAGCCGAACTACAAGCAGGCGCAACTGCTGGCGCTGATGTTCGGGATGTTCCCCGGCCTGATGCTGGCCATCGTGCCGAGCTTCGCCGGTCGCCCGATGTGGTTGGTGCTGGTGATGCTGATCGTCAATCTGGCGTCGCTCTTTTTGCCGCCGGTCTTTCTGCATTTCTTCCAGATTTTTCCAGAGCCGTCGGCGCTCATCCGCAAACACCCGCGGCTTGAACGGCTACTCTATGTGCCGCACGCGGTTGTTTTCTTCGCCTATTTCGGGCTTTTCAACCTGCTGGCGGCGTTTGCGCCGCGCCGATTTTACGAATACCGCGAAAGCTACCCGGCCATCGAGCAGCTCAGCTTCGCGATGATGACGCTCTACATTGCCGGCGGATTGCTATCGCTGATGTGGAACTATCGCGGCGCGGGGCGCACGTCGCGCCGAAAGATGCGCGTCGTCGTTGCCGGCAGCATCGCGGGCTTTCTGCCGTTATTCCTGGTGTTCATTACCGCCGTGCTGTTCAGCCCGCCGCCCCAGCATTTGCAACTGGCGATGGTCATCGCCATCTTCTGCTTCCCGTTATTCCCGCTGTCGTTCGCCTACGCCATCATCCGCCACAAAGTGATCCCTGTGCGCGTGATCCTGCGGCGCGGCGTGCGTTACCTGCTGGTGTCGCGGGGCTTCATTATCGTGCAGGCGCTGGTGGTTTTTCTGGTGCTGAGCTTCCTGCTGACGGGCGCGCGCCTCGAATACATTGACCGCTTCGGGCCGCGCGCCGATATCGTAACGACGATGATGGCAACGGCGCTGGCTATCGGCATTCTCACCATCGTCAACCAGCGCGTGTTGCCGATCATTGATCGCAAGTTTTTCCGCGAAGCCTATGACGCGCAGCAGTTGTTGAGCGGCCTGGGATTAGAGATGCGCCGCGTCACGCACGTCCGCCAGGTGATCGATCTGGCGCTCGACAAGATTCAAGGCGCGCTGCACATTGAAAACGTCACCGCCTTTCTGATTGATCGGGCGACCGGCGATTACCGCTGTGCGCTGCGCTCGCGTTTGCAGGAAGACGGCGCGCGCACCGTCGACATCGAGCGTCAGCTTGTGCTGCCGGGCAACGGCTATGCCGCGCTGCGGATGCGAACCTCGGCTTTGACGCTTGGGGTTGATCTCGACCGTTCGTGGGGGCAGGGCTTTCACACCGCCAATGTTGAGGCGCTGGAATCGCGCCGCCGCGAGCGCGAGGTGCTGCGCGAGATGGGCACAGAGTTGCTGATTCCCATCGCCACCAAAGACGAGTTGCTCGGCATGCTGTCGCTTGGCAAGCGGCTCGGCGACTTGCCCTATTCAAGCGACGACCGTCAGTTGCTGCTGGCCATCGCCTTTCAATCCGCTTTCGCCATTCAGAACGCCGAGCTGGTGCAAGCGGTCGCCGAAGAAGAACGGCTGCGCCACGAGCTGGAGATCGCCACCGCCGTGCAGCGGCGGCTCTTCCCTGCCGCGCCGCCCGAACTTGGCTCGCTCGACCTTGCGGGCGTCTGCCACCCGGCGCGCGGCGTCGGCGGCGATTATTACGACTTCCTGCTGCTCGACGACGACCGCGTCGGCATCGCGGTCGCCGACGTTGCCGGCAAAGGCATCTCGGCGGCGCTGTTGATGTCAACGGTGCAAGCCTCTTTGCGCAGTCAGGCCCCGCAGGTCAACGGTCGGCTGACCGAGCTGGTTGCTTCGATGAACCACCTGCTGCATATGTCGACCGATGCGGCCAGCTACGCGACCTTCTTTTACGCGCAGTACGACCCGGCGCGGCAACTGTTGACCTATGTAAACGCCGGCCACAACCCGCCGCTGTTGGTGCGCGCCGCGACCGTTACCAAAGCCCACGGCGCTAGCGCTAGTCGCGTCGCGGGAAACGGCAAGTCTGACAAGACCGCGAATACCGCCGAGGGCGACCAGAGCCACGTCAGCATCAGTGAGCTGACTTGCGGCGGTCCGGTCATTGGCGCTTTTGAGGATTGCCGTTACGAGCAGGAAGCTATCGCCTTGCAGAGCGGCGACATATTGATCGCCTATACGGATGGCCTCAGCGAAGCCTTCAACGCGGCGGGCGAAGAGTTCGGCGAAGCGCGTTTGCGCGAGATTGCCGGCGCCTCGGCGCACCTCACTGCGCAAGAGCTGTCTGAGCGAATCGTCAACCGGGTACACGACTGGAGCGGCGACACACCGCAGTACGATGACTTAACGCTGGTGGTGATGAAAGTGAAATGAGGCGGGCTAGCGGGAGAAGGCGAAGCCTTTCACTTCGTCGAGGCGGACATAAAGGCGGTCAAAGGCAGCGCTGGCCAGATGATTGGAAAAATGCTCGACCGTCACGGCGTTTAGCTCAATCAAGCTCTCCGAGAGTCGCGGGCCGGCCTGGTCTGGATTATTCAATTCCTGGGCAAAGCTGTAGCCGATGCGGCCACGGACGACGCCGAACGACGTATAAAGCACAATCTGATTGAACGAGGGTGTGCCGTCGGGCGTCAGTGAAGCGCGCAACAGGCGGATGAGCATATCAGCAGCGGTCGGCGGTGCGTCCATCTTCACAGCTCTCCTGATCGGCCAGATTGGCAAAGGCCTGCACGTTTACCGTCAGGCGATGTGAGTCTAAACGCCGCACGCCGCGCTGTAAAGCAAACTCCTCAGACTGCTGGTTTATTTTCTTCTGTAGGTGTACGGCTCGGAACGTTCACCGGTCGCCGGGTTGTAGACCGTTACCGTCACCGACACACCCGAAGGAAAGGTCTCATTGATCCCCGGCTTGCCGAGCTTGGCCAACAACTCGGCTGACGAGCCATCGGCGAGCATCACATCGGTGTTGACTCGCGACTTGGCCAGCGCCACGCCGTTGACTTCGATGACCGCGCCGCCCATGCCAAAGCCGACGCCATCAACCACGGCCAGCTTCTTCGTCACCCAGACCGAGCCAATGGCCGGACGTGAAGGCGCGTGCGGAATGCTGTTGGCCAGCGCGTTGTAAGCGCTAACGCGCCCCGAGCTGCTGACGCGCCCGACGAGCGTCGGCTGTGGGTCCGCAGTCTTGACGATGCGATTGCGCGCCTGTGCTGCCGTCAGGCTCGGTTCATGTGCGAATAACAGCGCGGCGACGCCCGCGACAATCGGCGATGCCATCGAAGTCCCGGCGCCAAACCCGTAACCGCCTTCAGGCATCGTGCTCATGGTGTTGACGCCTGGCGCGGCGACCTGTGCGCGAGTCGGGCTGTAACAGGAGAATGAGGCGAAGCGGTCGTTGTTGTCCGCCGCCGCCACCGTAATCATTGTCGGCAGATCGGCGCTCCAGGCCGCAGGGTAGAGCGGGCTCACATCCAGATCGCTGCCGTCGCCGCCGTTTTCGCCATTGCCTGCCGCGCAGACAAACAAAACGCCATTGTTACCCGCATCGCTGATGGCGTTCTTGAGCGACTGCGATTCGCTGCTGCCGGCCCAACTGGCGTTGATGACGCGAACGTTGACGCCGCGCCGCTTTTGGTCGATGACGTAATTGATCGCCTGAACGGCGTCGGCAGTGCTGCCGGTCTGCGCGCCGAGGAACTTGAGCGCCATCAGCTTGACGTGCCAGGCGACACCGCTCACGCCAGTCTGATTATTTCCCGCCGCGCCAACCGCGCCGGCAACGTGTGTGCCGTGCCAATCATTGCTCGCCTTGTCATACACATTCGGGCTTTTGGTCACATAGTTCCAGCCATGCAGGTCGTCGACGTAGCCATTGCCGTCGTCGTCAATGCCGTTGTTGGGCACCTCGCGCGAGTTCGTCCAGGCGTTCGGCGCAAGGTCTGTGTGCCCCAGATCGACGCCCGCATCTATGATTGCGACCACCAGGTTGTCGCTGCCGGTGGTGATGTCCCAGGCCGCCGTCGCGCCGATGTCGGCGCCCGGCTTGCCGGCAAGAAAACTGCCGTTGTTCATCAAAGCCCACTGCTGATAGAAGAGCGCATCGTTGGGCATCGCCGCTTCGTGCCATAGATAATTCGGCTCGGCATATTCGACGCGCGCGTCTTGTGCAAATCTCGCGGCGGCCTCTTCAACCGATTCGCCTTCGATGTTGACGAGAAGCAAATCGCCGCCCTCGGATTTCACCAGCGGCTCGATGTCACCTTGCATGCGCGCCGCTAATCCCGGCACCTCGCCTGCGTCCGTGACGCCGGCCTTGAGCTTAATGAGAAGTTGTCCCGGCACGTAGAGCGGATTCGTTTTAGTTGATTGCGAAAGGACGCGCCTTGACGGCGCAAAGAAAAGCGTGACGCAAGCAAGCGCGAGCGATAGAGCGACAACTTTTTTCATAATACCCCTGGTTCGACTAACAGCCACACGACGCGCTAAGCAGAGTCAGCGATTCCGCATAACGGTTAACAGCGTCGTGCCTGCCTGTCTTTTCAGCGATGCAGGTACTGTTTGATTTCACACAGGGGCAAAAGTCCGAGGGAGGCAGTTCTTATGATAATTTGTTCTTAGCGAGAGACAAGAGTAAAAAGCGACGCGGCGACGCGGTGACACGGTGAAGGGGAGACGCGGCGAAAGAGAGCCCACTCTCCATCACCGCGTCTCCGTGTCACCGCGTCACCGCGTCGCTTTATTTCCCTTCCGGCTTCGGCTGCTCGACGGTCTGCGGCGCGCTGCTGCGACGGACGAACTGCTTGGAAATATCGTTAAAGATCACAAAGCCCATCAGCAGCATCAGCATCACCAGCCCGACCTGCATCATGCGTTCTTTGACGCGCATCGTAAGCGGCAGACCGAAAATTCCGAGCGCCGCTTCGAGCAGTATCATGAAGATCAGGCCGCCATCGAGGACGGGGATCGGCAGCAGGTTGAAGATGCCAAGGTTGAGCGACAGCAGGCCCATCAGTTGAATAACTTCGGTGGGGCCGCGCTGCGCCGCCTGACCGACGATCTGCGCAATGCCGACCGGGCCGCTGACGGTGTCGCCCGCCGACCGCCTGCCGGCAAAAACCTGCGTCAGCGCCGTCTTCGTCAGCGAAAGAATCCGCAGGTTTTCGTCCCACGAATACTTGAACGCCGCGACGGGGCCGAGCCGGGTTACCAGTACGTCGGCGTCTTTGTGGGCTGGGCTGAAGCCGAGCCGCGGGTTGCCGTCTTCGGCCTTCGGAGTCGCCGCGATGTTGAGCATTTCTCCGCCGCGCTTGACCGTCAGGGTGACCGGTTGATCCTTGCTGGCGCGGATGATGCGGATAATGTCGGCTTCGCTGTAGAGCGCCCCGCTGTTCGGGTCTGCCGAAGAGATGGTCGCCGGGTCCGCGCCCGCTTCTACCGCCCGGCCATTGACGGCGATGATCTGATCGTCAACCTTCAGGCCGGCTTGATCGGCAGGCGTGCCCGGAGCGACGACGGCGACGATGATCTTGGAATTCGACCCGAGGAAAGGTTGCAGACCGGCTTCGCCAATCTTTTCGCGGTTGAATTCCTGCGTACCGACGTTGAGGTTGAGACTGATCGCTTCTTTCCCACGCCGCAACACGACCGGCACCTCATGGCCGGGGTTCAACATGATCACGTCGTTGACCTGACCCCAGGCGGGATTGCTGATGCCGTCAATCTTTTCGATGACGTCGCCGCGGCGGATGCCGGCGACTTCGGCGGGCGAGTCGGGAACAATCGAATTGACGACCGCCGGCTGATTGACGAAGGTCGGCATCTCGTAATGCGACATGGCCAGAACGGCGGGGATGAAGAGCGCCGTCAGGATGTTCATCACCGGGCCGGCGACGGCGACGCAGAGCCGCTGCCATTTCGGCTTCGATTGAAACTCGTCGGGCGCGCCGGTCACTTCTTCGTCGAGATTCTCGCCCGCCATCTTGACGTAACCGCCGAGCGGAATCAGGCTGATGCGATAATCCGTGTCACCTTTCTTGAACCCGGTGAGCCGCTTGCCGAAACCGACGCTGAAGACATTAACGCGAATGCCGAATAACTTGGCAACGATGAAATGGCCGAACTCGTGGATGACGATCATCGCCCCGAGGACGAGAATAAAAACGACACCTTGAAATAATAATGTGCTCAAATTTAGCTCCCCCAACGATTCCGAACCCAGGCACACAGCGCGCCGACCGATGATCGGATGGCCGCGCCGCCATTACCTTTTAAGTGTATCGCAGCCCCGTGGCAGTGTCTACACTTGTCCCCGGTCATCAGCCCTTTGCCATCAGTCATTAGGTTTTTATAACAATGTAGCCGGCAAGCGATTGGCGAGCGACAAAAGACTAATGACCGGCGACGATAGATTCGGCGCGCGCGCGCGCCCAGCGGTCGGCTTCGAGCACGGCTTCGATGCTTAAGCAGGCTTCAGTGGCGTGCGCCGACATGGTTTCACCGATGAGGCGCGGAATGTCCATGAATTTGATTCGCCGGTCGAGAAAGGCGGCGACGGCAATCTCGTTTGCGGCGCTCATCGCCGCAGGCATCGTGCCGCCTTCGCGCATCGCTTCGTAGGCCAATCGCAGACAGGAGAAGCGCTCGAAGTCGGGCTCGAAGAATTCGAGCCGCGCCAGTTTCTCCAGGCCGAGCGGCGGCAGTTCCGTGGGCAGGCGTTCAGGATAGGTCAGCGCGTACTGAATCATCAAACGCATATCGGTGACGCCGAGCTGCGCGATGATCGAGCCGTCAATCATCTCGATCATCGAATGAACAATTGATTGCGGATGGACGGCGACGGAAATCTTCTCCGCGCTAAAGCCGAAGAGCCAGCCGGCTTCAATCACTTCGAGCCCCTTGTTCATCAAGGTCGCTGAATCGATAGTGATCTTGGCGCCCATCTGCCAGGTCGGGTGCGCCAGCGCCGCTTCGACTGTGGCGGCGCGCATCTGCTCGAGGGGCGCTTGCCGGAACGGCCCGCCCGAAGCCGTAAGAATCAACCGCTTGACTTCGCCGATCTGCTCACCGCGCAGACATTGATGCAAGGCGTTATGCTCGCTATCTACCGGCAGCAGTTCAGCGCCCGACTGACGCGCCGCCCGCGTCATCAATTCGCCGGCCATCACCAGCGTCTCTTTGTTCGCCAGGCAGACGCGCCGGCCCATCTCAAGCGCCCGGTAGGTCGGCATGAACCCGACCGCGCCAACTGTGGCCGAAACGACGACATCAACCCCATCCATCGTCGCGACGGCGACCAGACCATCTTCGCCGCAGGCAAGCTCAGGCAGCTCGCGAACTCCGGCGGCGCGCAGCTTCTCTTTTAGCACCGGCAGGTCGGCTTCGTTGGCCACAGAAACTAGCCGTGGCCGGTAGCGCGCTACCTGTTCGGCGAGGCGATCAATGTCACGCCCGGCGGCGATGCCTGCGACGACGAAGCGGTCGCCGAGCGCGTCAATGACCGATAGTGTACTCTGGCCGATTGAGCCGGTTGATCCGAGAATGCTGATGCTTTTCATAAGGCCCTGATTGAAGCCGCATTCTAGCACGCGCCAATCTGTAATATCAAAGACGGCCCGCCGGCAGGGGACGCGGCGACGCGGGGTGTTATAATGCTGGCTCGCAATCAATTCGCTGATTGCGTTCCTGAATGCGAATCGTCATCGTCAAACTGAGCGCCATCGGCGACGTTGTGCATGCGCTGCCCGCGGTTGCAGCGTTGCGCCGGGCGCTGCCTGCTGCGCGTCTCGCATGGGTGGTCGAGAAACGCGCCGCCGCCATCCTGAAAGATTCGCCAATCATCGATGAGCTGATCGAGCTAGACACCCGCACCTGGCGCAAGCAAATGTTTAGCGGCGCGACGCTGGCCGATATTCGCCGGCGCATGGCCGGATTGCGAAGCGAATATCCTATCGAAGTGGCGATTGACTTTCAGGGCTTGCTGAAATCCGGCATGGTGATGCGAGCGACGCGAGCCCAACGTCGCGTCGGCTTTGCAACCACCGAGCTGCGCGAGCCCTTGAGCCGCCTCTTTCTCACCGAGCAGGTTGATACGTCGTCCTACCGCCATGTCATCGAAAAGAATCTTGCGCTGGCGCGCGCTGCTGCCGCACCTCTCGCCGACATAGAAGAGTCCGCATTCGAGCCAACGGCCTACCGGTTCCCTATCGCCATATCGGCAGATGACGAGCGCTACGTCGAAACGGCGACAAGCGGACACGCTGGGCGGTTCGCGATTCTCAATCCCGGCGGCGGCTGGCCGACGAAGCTCTGGCCCGTCTCAGCGTTTGGCGCGCTCGCTGACGAGTTGTATGAGCAACACGGGCTTTTCTCTTACGTCACCTTCGGGCCGGGCGAAGAAGCGCTGGCGCAAGCCATCGTCCACCAGACGCGCAGCGGCGCGGCGCAGGTGATCGCTTCAACGCTCAAACAGTTTGTCGCGCTGGCGCGACGCGCGGCGCTTTTTGTTGGCGGCGACACCGGGCCGCTGCATCTGGCGGCGGCAGCGGGCACTCCCATCGTCGGCATCTATGGTCCGACTTTGCCGGAGCGCAACGGGCCATTCAACCCGCGCGACATTACCGTAGGCCGCGACCTCTGGTGCCGCCCGTTTTGCCACCGGCGCGCATGCTGGCACTGGGAGTGTATGGAGATTCCCGTCAGCGTCGTCGCCCGCGCGGTCGCCATCCGGCTTGCGGGCGAGAGGCAAGCCGAGCCGGCTTTCGTCAAATTAAAGACTGCACGCCGCGACGCGATGGAACGTGGTCAGGATTACTGATTCGGATTTTGCGATTTATGATTGAAGCGACAAGAAGCCATCGGCTGCGATTGCTGCATCTGGCCCAGCGCATACGCGTGCCGGCGGGGCTGGTGCTGGCTCCGCTGCTCATCATCTCGGCAAAGCCCTCGCCGCGGACGTTACTGATCGGCGCGGCGGTCGCCTTCATTGGCTTGTTGATTCGCGCCTGGGCATCGGGCTATCTGCGAAAGAACATTGAGCTGACGACGAGCGGGCCATACGCTTACACGCGCAATCCGCTTTACCTCGGCACCTTCATCATGGGCGGCGGCATTGCGCTGGCGAGCGGCGCGTGGTGGTTCGCCGTCGTTTATGTGACTCTGTACCTGCTGATCTATGTGCCGGTGATGATAGCTGAAGCCGAAACCCTGGAGCAGCTTTTCGCCGACGAGTATCCCGATTACAGCCGCGAGGTGCCTTTGTTCGTGCCGCGCGCCATTGCCTATCAGTCGCCAAGAACAGACAGCGTTGACCGCGAGCGGCGATTCTCGTGGTCACAATACAGCAGGCACCGCGAATACCGCGCCGCCATCGGCGTAGTCGTCGCCCTGGTTCTGCTTGCGGCCAAGACCTTCCTTTTCACTCACTGACGCATTCGGACAACTGTACAGTGACAGGGCGCACCTAACCGGTGAATTCGCTTTGCAGGTACAAGGGAGTTATGAAGAGAATGCTTTTTCGATGCTTCGCGCTCGTCGGGTTATGCGCCGCGCTCGCCACTGCGCAGCCGAGCCAGCCCGCCGAATCGCCGAAGGTCAATCAACCGTTGCCGTTCAAGGCCGGCGAAACGCTGCGCTATGAAGTCACCTTCTCGAAGCTGATCTTTGGCGGCACGGTCGGCGACGTGAAGCTCTCGGTCGCAGGCGGCGAGTCGTCATCAAAATCCCCACGGCTGACAATCAAGGCAGTGCTGGCGTCAAAAGGATTCTTACCGAAGCTCTTTGGCATCAAGGTGCGCGACACTTATAGCGCCACGGTCAGCGCCCAAGATTTGGGATTGCAAGAGTCTGTTCGGTCGCTTTCCGAAGGCAACAATCGCCGCGAGCAGAAAGCGATCATTGATCGCGACACAGGACGTGTCACCTTTATAGACCGCAACCTGATGGACAAGAAGGCTGAGCCGAAAACCAAAGAAGCGCCGTCGCCCGCCTGGATTCAAGATATCTTGTCGGCCCTGTATTTCGTGCGTGCGCAGCCGCTCAACGAAGGCGATGTGATCGAGATTCCCATCAGCGACGCCGGCGAGATCTATCACATCGAAGTGATCGCTGAGAAACCTGAAGAGATGAAGGTGGATGCCGGCAAATTCAAAACGATTCGCTTGAACGCAAAAATCTTCGATGGTCGTTTCATTCGACGTAGCGGCGAGATGTGGCTATGGGTGAGCGACGACGCCCGGCGCATCCCCGTACGCGCTCGGCTAAAGTTTTCAGGCGCTACCGTCACGGTTGATCTGAAGCGTATTCAATCGTGATCCTCATCGCGGAATCTGCGATTCCCAGGCCAGCTCAACTTTGCACTCGTCAGCCTTCAACTGATAAGCGATGCCGTTCGGGTCAACCGGCAACTGCTCGGCGTTCAGCGACAGTTGCAAGGTCCGCAGTTGCGGTGCGAGTTGCCGCAGGTCGGTCGGACACTGGCCGGTCTGCGCCTTGTAGCGCGCCAGCAATTCGTTGATCGCATCCATCTCGCCGAGCGCCCGCAGTTGTTTCAGCCGCAGCGCCGCTTGCTTGCGAATGTTTTCGTCCTCGCTGTTCAGGTAAGTCGAATAGATGGCATAAGCGGCTTCGCGGCTGCCGCCGGCGATCTTCATGTAGCCGGCCAGATCGCGCATCCACCACATTGCGCCCGGCACCTGCCCGCCTTTCTCGTACCACTCGGCGGCCTTCGCGTAATAGGCGGCGCGCTCTGCGCCGCGTGCGCTGTTGCCCGCTTGCCAGTTGATGTAGCCGAGGTCCTGATACAAGCGCCACTCGTCGGGGTTGGCTTCGATGCCTCTTTCGAGCAGCGCGATGGCGGCTCGTAGATCACGCTCAGGCAGGAAGATCGCGCCGAAGCGATAAGCCGGAATATGGTGTGGGTCGAGCGTGACGACGATGTTCAGCAGCGGCGCGAGCAGATCCATGCGCACGCGTGCCGTGGCCGACAACGGCAAACCGCTATCGATCATCTTGCCGCCGAAATACTGCACCGTGCGAATCCAGTAGATATCCGCCGCCAGCCCTTCCATCCCCAGGCTCATGCGCTTCACCGTGTCGCCTGACAGGTAGAGCGTTTCATCGCTGATGACTTCCTGCGGCATGGTGTCATCGATGTGGCGCTGCATCGGGTAGAGCAGCCCCAGCCCCGTGAGAAGGATTGCAATGGGAATCGCCTTTTTCATCTCGTCAACCGTCTGATCAGCTTACTTCATGTTGCCCGCGGCGCGCGAACGGTCGAGCCCGAGGCGGGCTTCGATCTCGGCGATCTGTGTCTCTGCCGGCAGCGGGTCGGGATTGCCGACCGTCGAGGCTTTGAAAGCGGCAAGCGCGCCGTCGAGATCGCCGCGCTCTTTGCGCACGATACCAAGCCCATACTCGTATTCCGGCACGTCAGGATGCTCAGCCATCGCCCGCTCGAAAATCGCCTCGGCTTCGGCAAAGCGCCCCAGCCGCATGCGGACAAACGCGGTCCGGCCCGTCCGATCATCCATCAGGGTCTTCATCTCTTTGGCGCGCGCTCGGTACTTGAGCGCCGTGTCATTATCGCCTTGTCGAAAATAGCCGGAGCCGAGATTGAAAGCGGCGCGCCAGTAGGTTGGATTGCGCTCGGTGACGGTCACATATACCGGCATGGCTTCGTCGAGGCGGCCTCGATTGAACAACTCGTTAGCAAAGTTGGTCAGGGCGATGTCGTTTTGCGGGGCGATGACGACGCCGCGCGCGAACAGTTGCAGGTCGTTCATCCAATAAGCGCTCTGCGCCATAGTCAACGCGACCAGCCCAAGCACCACGACCAGCGTCGCCAAAACCTGCGCGCCGGGCAGAGTCGCAACCTTGAATTGATCGAAACGCAGTTTGCGTACGGCCACGGCCAACAGCAGGGCGAAGCCAATCGAAGGGATGTAGAGATAACGGTCGTGGACAATCTCTTTTTCGATGAAGACCGTTAGGTTCAGCACAGGCAGAATCGGCAGGATCAATAAACCAGCAGCAAAGGCCACAGGCTTCGATCTGCGCGCCCACAATCCAAGCATGGCCGCAATCACCGCAAGCGCCAGGCACGCCAGCCAGAAGATCGCGTCGGGGTGCGCCACATAAGGCGTGTCATAAAACGCGCTCAGGCCCGTCGGCCAGATGAGCAATCGCAGGTAGAACCACAGCACCGTAGGCACCGTCATCAGCGTCACCGGCAAGGGCAATTGCCACATCGAAACGCTGACGGCTTTAAGGATGATCGCTCGCAGCACAAAATACGCGGCGGCCATTGCCAGGAACGGCGCGGCGCGGCGGATGGCTCTGGACCATCGGCCCGCTCGCTCGCCGAACAGCCATTCATAAGCGAAGATGAGCGCCGGCATGACCATCGCTGTCTCTTTGGAAAACAAGGCCAGCACGTAAAGCCCTAGCGTCAGGGCAAACCATTTAGCCGGTCGTGACGCGGCGCTGTCATTCATCGCCTGTTCACCCCAGGCTCCATCGCGCCATCGCAGATAGCCGAGCAGCGTACCGACAAAGAAGAGCGCCAGCATCGGTTCGGTGACGCCGGAAATCCACGCCACCGATTCGATGTGAACCGGATGCACGCCAAAGATGAGCGCCGCAATCAAGCCGCCCGCTTCGTCCTTCAGCAGCCGCCGCGCCAGCCAGTAAACCAGCAGCGTCACCAGTGTATGCCAGATCACCAACAGCAGATGCCAGCCTACAGGGTTCAATTGAAACAGTTGATAGTTGACCAGCAGGTAGAGATTAAATAGCGGGCGATAGTAAACACCGTTTTCGTCCGGGTGCTGGGCTTTCCAGACGTGCTCTGTGAAACAACGCGGCGCGTAACTCCAAGAGCGCGGCGCCTGATTCTCGACGATCTGACCACGGTCATCGTAGGTGAATTGATAGCGCGTCGTGTCCGCATAAACCAGAAACGTCAGACCGAGGACGATCATCAGCGCCCAGCGGCGCGATAGCGCGGCAGCCGGCGATTTCATCGGCTGCGGTGAGTCCAGAAGCGGCGCCGGCGCTTGCGTGGTGCCAAGGCCATTGCTCATTTCACATCCCTCTTTTCTGCTGCTATCCGCATCTGCAAGGTGGCGGCCTTGTCGCCTGCCTTTGTGAAGTCAGGGTGGCGCGACGCCTCTTGCTGATACGCCGCCAGCGCTTCAGCCAACCGGCCTTGCGCTTCGAGCACGTCACCGCGCTGGTAATGATAACCGTAGCCATTCGCGTCCAGCGAAAGGGCGTAGTCGGCGGCGCGCTCGGCGTCCGCCAGGCGGCCTAGCTCCTGCAAAGTGACCGACAGGCTGATGTACTGCTTGGGCACTTGCGGCCTGAGATCGATGCCGCGCATCAAGGTGGCTTCGGCGTCGTTGAAGCGGCCCATCTTCAAGTAGGTCAAGCCGATATTGTTAATCGCTTTCCAGTTGGTCGGGTAATGCTCGATGACTTCATCGTAGAGGCCAATCGCCACGTCAAAGTAACCCCGATCACTCAAGACATTCGCCAGCCCGGTCTTGGCAATGCGACTGTTGGGCGCGACCGTCAGGCCGTGCTGGAACAGCAGCAGCTCGCTGGCCCAGTATTGATGCTGGCTGACCGTGGCGAAGCCCAGTCCAAGCACCAGCAGCAAGACGCCGGCAAACCGCAAGGCCGGCTGCCCGAACAACTGTGCGGCCCCGGCCTGCAAGCGGCTCAAGCCCAGACCTACGAGCAAGCCGAGCCCAATGACCGGCAGATAGAGATAACGGTCATGCACCAGCTCGCCGTTGGCAAAGACGGATAGGTTCAGCACCGGCAGGATCGGCAGCGCGAGCCACAAGCAGGCCATTGCAACCATACGCCGGGTGTCGCGGTCGAGCCGCCGCAATATGAGCCATAGCCCGCCGGCAATCACTGCAAGGCCGGCGAGCGGCAGCGCGAAATTCATGAGACCGAGATGCGTTGCAAAATCGAGATCATAAAAACAGCTCAGATTCACCGGCCACACCAGGTGCGTGACGTAGAACCACAACACCGACGGCCAGGTCTTAACCATCGTCAGCAATGAGACCGGCGATTGTTCGTGGCCCAACCCTTTCAATACCACCGAGCGGACGACAAGATATGGCACGATCAACACGGCATACAGCATCACAGGACGCGCAGCAGCAATCGCCCGGCGAATGAGCGGGCCTTCGCCATAAATCCACTCGGTGCCGAAGACCAGCCCCGGCATAACCAGCGCCGTCTCTTTCGAGAGCATCGCCAGCACGAAGAAGACCAGCGACAGCGCCAGATGAAATGCCGGCTGGCGCGTGAAAGCCGCATGGTGATCTTCTTTACTTTTGCTCATTGTCGCCTCGCGCCAGTTCAGATAGAACCAGAACGAAGGAATGAAGAAGAGGCCCAGCAACGGATCGGTGATGCCCGAAATCCAGGCGACGGACTCAATGTGCGTCGGGTGCAAGCCGAAGACCAGCGCCGCGATAGCCGCCGCCGGCAGGCTCTTTAACAACCGCCGGCCCAGCGCGAAGACCATAATCGTGACGACCAGGTGTGCCAGGATTGTCGTCAGGTGCCACCATTGCGAGTTCAAGCCGAACAGCGTGCGGTTGAGCAACAGCCAGATGAGAAACATCGGGCGGTAATAATTGCCGAGCATGGTCGGATCAACATGGCCCCAGACATGGTCTGTGAAATAGCGCGGCAGGTAGCTCCACGACTGAATGAATGGATTGTCGACGATCTGGCCGCGATCATCGTAAACAAACTCGTAGCCGAGCGTGCCGACGTAAACCAGAAAGGTCATGCCCGCCACCGCCAGCACCAGGAGCCGCGACGAGAGGGTGATGGCGTGCGCTTGACCCACCGCTTTATGATCGGCAGCCGATGGCCCTGTCCCTGCGCTCATTTGAAATTTCTCCGCTGAAAGATCAGCACCGCTGCCGACAGCAGAACGCTGACGTAGACGACCGCATAGACGACCGCCCAGACAACATGCGCTGCATTAATCGCATCGCCATGGGACGCCTGCGAGATGAAGTTAAAATTCTTCAGGTTGGGAAGCAGGTAGTAGGCGACGTTGAGTGCGCCGCGCACGACAAACGATGGCGACAGCGATGCGGCGAGCTTGAGGTCGGCGCTGAAATGGCCGATGACGTAGAGCGCGAATGTAAACAGCGCCGCCAGCATCGGCGTTGAGAAGCTCGAAAACATCAGCGCGATGGCTACCAACAGCGCCAGCTCAAGGTAGATGAGCAAGCCGGCAACCAGTATAGGCCCTTGCAGCGGTGTGAAGCCGCGGTTGACGTACATCAGTGCCAGCTCGATGGCAGCCAGCATCACCAATGAGTTGACCAGCAGCGTCAGGCAGAGGCCGAAGTATTTGCCGATGATGAATTCGTGGCGATGCACGGGCTTTGACAACAGGTTGTAGATGGTGCGCCGCTCAATCTCTTTGTAGACCAGGCCAACACCGATGAAGATGGCGATCAGCGCGCCGAAGACAAGCATCGAGCTGAGGCCGAGCGTCGCAATGAACTTGGTCTCTTGATTGACCGACAGCTCGCTAATGAAGATCGATGCGCCGACCAGAATCAACACGAAGAGAACGAGGTTGTATAGTACGCGGTCGCGCACAGACTCGCGGAAGGTGTTGAGTGCGATGACGCCAATCTTGCCGAGGCCGGGCAGCAGGCGCATCTGCCGCGCCGTGATCTGGGGGATGTGGTTCATTTCTCTTGCCACCATGATTTTATCTCGTCGGTTGTGGGCTTAATTCGATTTCGTAAGCATCATCGGGACACCCAGGGCGCGGCGTAATTGCTCGGCCTGCGCCCGCCACTGGTCTGCACGCGGATCGCGCGGCGCGATCTCGATGGCGCGCTCAAGCTCGCTCAAGGCTTCAGGGTAACGCCGCAGCCGGCCATAGGCGAACGACAGATTGAAATGCGCGATGGCCTTGTTGGGTGTTAGATCAATGACGCGCTCAAAATGAGCCGCCGCTTCCGGCCATCGCCCCAGCCCCGCAAGCACAAAGCCTGAGTTATTGAGCGCATCGATGATATCGGGATGAACCTGCAAAGCGGCTTCGTATTCGCGCAGCGCGCCTTCAAGGTCGCCCTTGCCTTCGGCAATCTCGCCTAACGCCATGTGAACGACGCGAGAGTTGGGCGAATGTTCGGCAGAGGCGCGCCAGAGCGCTTCATCATTCGCCCACTGGCGGTTCTGCGCAGCGGTCGTCACACACAACACCGCGAGCAGGGCGCCACCGACTAAGGCAATTGCGCCGCGACTGAGCTGCAATTTCGGCATGCTTGCGAGACGCGGCGTGATGACTGCTACTAACAAACCAAAGCCGAGCATTGAAAGATAAAGGAACCGGTCATGGATCAGTTCTTCGCTGACGAAAGAGCTCAGGCTCAGTTGCGGCAATAGCGGGATGATAATCCAGATCAATGCCAGACGGATTTCAGGAATGCGTCTCGCCGCCAGAAAGCCGACCACGCACAGAGCTAAGACGAGAGCGAGCGGCAGCCAGAAAGAGGTCAACGTCGCTGCGCGCACCATGCCAACATCGTACATCATCGAAAGATTGAACGGAGCAACGACCAGCCCGGCGTAATGCGCCAGCAGGAGCGGCAACGTCCGCGCCCGGTCGCCCATCGTCAGCAGCGCATCTTCAGGGAAGTTGCCATTGCTGAATTCTCCGAAGATGACATGCAGCACGCTGTAGCGCAGGACGAAATAGAGAAGCGTGGCACAGGCAAACGGCAGCACGGCAACCAGCACGCGCCTGATGCGAGCGGCGAAGCGGTCACCACGGTTCGCGACGAATAGCTCGTAAGCGCCGACGATCAGCGGCAATGTGATGGTCGTTTCTTTCATCAGCGCCGCCAGCATAAACAGGCCAATCGAAGCCCACAGCCAGTGGCGACGCCGGCTCGATTGATAATGTAGATAGCACAGGAAAGCCCCGAAAAAGCCGATGGCCATCAGCGAGTTGCCGACTGCCGAAACCCATGCGACGGTTTCGCTCTGCACCGGATGCACGGCAAAGATGGCTGCCGCCAGCAGACATGCCCAGCGGCGTGCTGCCGCTTCAAGCGGTGAGGTCGCCGACAGCGCGCGGTCGAGCATGAAGTAGGCGACGACTGCCGCGCCGGCATGGGCGATGACCGAGATCAAGTGCCAGATGAACGGGTTCTTGCCGGCTACGGCGTAGGTCAGCATATGCGACAGGTGATAAAGTGGCCGATAGAAAAGGCTGTCTATGTTGCCGCCGAGCAGATCGGGATTGTAAGCCGCCCAATAATCATGCGTCAGGATCAGGCGCAGCGTCGCCCAGTCCCAGTGACCAAGCAACGGGTTTTTCAAGACGACGCGGTGATCGTCATAGACAAAGCCGCCATACAAGGAATTGGCAAACGTCAAAATCACAAGAAGACTGAGCAGCAGGATATGAAAGCCGGGCGCTGACAGTCGAGCTGGCCAGGTGGATGATGGCGTGATCGGCTCGGCGTGAATGGGCGACGCACTGATTCGCTCGTGTGAAGGTGCGGTCTCCGCATGAGCAAACTGGTTCAGGTGCGGCATGCAAGACTCCTTCTTGGTCATCGCTCATTGGTTGCGCAGCGATGAGCAAAAGCGCGCGACTGCATCAAGGCGGTATGGATTACTCAAAGGGGACTGATAGAGGCGAATCAGGGGGAAGCGACGATTGCAAGCGGGGCGGTCGAACGTCAGGGGGAAACGGAAAGGACCGGAGCGCCAGGGGAAGGCGCGTCCGGTCCTTCGAGAACCGGATCATTCGTTGCGCGGCTCGCCGTTTTTCGGCAGGCGATCCTGCGGTGTCGCTGAAGGCGGCTCGCCGCCGTCGGCTTGATATACCGTATTGCTGAGCGTTTCGTTGGAGTAGTATGAGCGATTGCCCGATCCGAAGGTGCCGGTCGAAGAAGGCTTCGCCGTGGTGTCGAACATGGCGCGCAGCCCTTCGACATTAATGGGCGATGAGGCGAAGATGTAGCCGCTCTTCATATTGCCGTTCTGATAACCTGCGGCCATGTTCTGGGCAATCAGGTCTTGCAGGGTGCCGAATTTGCCGTGACCGTGGGTCAGGGCGTACATCAGTTGATTCTTGCCGATGGTTTGAACTTCAGCGAGCGCGGCAGTCTCGTGAGCCGTCTGCTGTGCCACCAGCAGGCGCGGCACGGCGATAGCAGCGATGATGCCGATGATAGCCACGACGATGAGCAACTCGATGAGTGAAAAACCTCTCTGCTTCTGCTTCTTGCGATCCATAAATTCCTCTTTCAGCTCCAGAGTGTAAGGCTCCCGATTTGGGGAAGCCAAGTGTGCTCTCTTGCGAAATCGAACGCGGCCCACAAGGCACGGTTCATTTTATTTTTGAGCTGATCGAGGAAACTATAACACAACCGGGTGAGCCTCCGCAAAGACTCACCCGGTCAATGTCATTCGCTGTAAGCAGAGTTGTCTTACTGCAAAGCAATGCCAGAGCCAGGAACGCGGCTGCCCGGAGGGGCGCTCGCGGCGGCGATGCTGGCATCGGTCGCTTGCCAGATCACATACGTCTCGTTGGTGTAGAAATAGCGATTGCCCGTGCCGAACGTGCCCGTAGATTGCGGATCACCGTTGGTGTCGAAGAAAGACGGCACCGTCGTCGTCGAAGCCACACCGGTGGTGCGGAAAGTGTAGCCGCTCTTGGCGCCGCCACCCAGCACGCTGTCAACGCTGCCTTCAGTGGCCAGCACGCTGAGGCTGGTCGCGAAGTCTTTACCGAGGCCCTTGGTGGATTGGAAAGTCGCCTGCGCGGTGCCGACCGTGCGGCAAGCGCTAATGGCTGCCGCTTCGTTGGCCGCCTGGCGCGATTTGAGCAGGTTCGGGATGGCGATAGCGGCGATGATGCCGATGATGGCCACCACAATCAGCAACTCGATCAGTGAAAAACCCTTCTCATTCTTCATAACAGACTAGCTCCTTTTTCAGTCGTTCTTCAGTTGTTGCCGTAGGTCAGTATTCCTAGCGGCCAATCTACGACAGATCGCAGCCGCACAAATCGCAATGCTTGTGCCACACGACCCCGCTTTCGCTTGATCTTTGAAACTGTTGTTGATGAAGGAAATACCTGCAACGATGGATGCCAGCGAGGTGAGAAACCGGCTCGCCATAACAAAAAGCGGTAGCGATTCGCTACCACTTTTTGTCAGACGTAGATTGTTGGGTCTTAACGGCGGCTCGGCCTCAGTCTGAGCGTCAGCGATCTTCAGTTGATGCGAAGTCAAAGCGCTCCGGCCATCTGGTTACAGCGATCCATCGCAGGATAAAACGAGCCGGCAAAGGTTGGCGATGTCAACCTGATCGTCGTTTACTGCAAAGCAATGCCAGAGCCAGGAACGCGGCTGCCCGGAGGGGCGCTCGCGGCGGCGATGCTGGCATCGGTCGCTTGCCAGATCACATACGTCTCGTTGGTGTAGAAATAGCGATTGCCCGTGCCGAACGTGCCCGTAGATTGCGGATCACCGTTGGTGTCGAAGAAAGACGGCACCGTCGTCGTC
>JBJMGU010000086.1:0-6583 GCA_045807765.1 Blastocatellia bacterium | reverse complement strand
TATGAAGGCGTGGTGCAGGAGATTCAGGGTCGGGCGACCTTGATTAAAACCTACGACGGTTATCTTGTCGTCATTCCGAATTCCGCCATCTACACCCAGAGCGTGAAAATCTTTAATGCTTACGGCGTGCGGCGCACGGCGATTAATATAGGCATCGGCTATGGCGATGACGTAGACGAAGCGCGGCGGCTGATGGTTGAAGCGATCAGCGGCGTTGAGGGCGTGCTTACAGAGCCGCCGCCATCCGTCGTCACCAAAGTGCTGGGCGACAGCGGCATCATCCTGCGGGCGCGCTGGTGGACTAAGAGCCGCCGCGCCGACATGGTGCGTGTTCGCGACCTTGTCATCCCGGCTATCCGTCGGCGGCTCGGCGAAAACGGCATAGACTTGCCGTACCCGACCCAGCAGATTCTCTTTCACGATCAGACCGAAGAGAGTGACGGCGACCGCGCACGTCAGCGCGAGGGCTGGCCCGCAGGCCGCGGCACAACGCCGCGCCCGCGCTCAATCGCGCAATCGCTTCGGCTTGTCGCCGAGTCTCTGCCCCAGACCAATGGCCACGCCAACCAGGCCACCCCGGATAGAACAGAGCGCGGCGAGCCGTTGCCGGAAAAGCGTCAAATGTAATCAAATGTAAGCGGCATTATATTCAGCCAAACGAGCCAGAGGTAAGCGGTGAACGAGAGATCGTCCAAGTGGCGCTTGGCAATCTGCGAAGACCAGAACCACCGGAAGAGAGAAATAGACGATGACCAGAACAATACGCACAGCAACTTTTCTCGTCCTATTGGCGACGTCGGCCCTATTGATGGCGGCGTGTGCCGATTCGAGCAATTCGAACACCCACAGCAACACCAACAGCACGCTCAACAACACCAACAGCGCGTCGAGCAATGTCCTGAGCAGCGCCGACCGTGACTTCATGAGCAAAGCGGCGGTAGGCGGCATGGAAGAAGTCGCACTGGGCCGCCTGGCTACGCAGAAGGGCGCCAACGCCGACGTTAAGGCATTCGGCCAGCGCATGGTTGATGACCACTCGCGCGCCGGCAATGAGTTGAACTCGCTGGCGGCGCAGAAGAACGTCACGCTGCCGACAGCGCTCGACCAGGAACACCAGGCGGACGTCGATAAACTCTCGAAGCTCTCGGGCGCCGCCTTTGACCGCGAGTACATGAGCATGATGGTGAAGGATCACGTGGAAGACGTGGCAGAGTTTGAGCGCGCGGCGGCCACTGGCTCGGACAATGACGTTAAGGCATGGGCGGGCCGCACCGTGCCGACCCTGCGCCAGCATTTGCAGATGGCTCAGGAGACCGCCGGCAAGGTCGGCGCCACTGGCGGCGCGGCTCCGGCGGCGGGCGGCACGGCCAACCACAATGCCGGCGGCGCAACGGCGGGCAACCGCAACGCTGGTAACGCCAACCGCAACGCTGGTAACGCCAACCGCCGGCCTTAATCGATGGGCCGCGGAGACGCAGCGAGGAGCGACGCGGCGACGCGGAGAAGGGAAACCAAGCGACAAGGCTCGATGTTGTTCCTTCACCGTGTCGCCGCGTCGTTTTCTTCTCGCCCCGCGTCGCCGCGTCGGCTTCACCGTGCTCCAGTCTCTTTGCCTTCCTTCATTTTTATCCCACAACTCATGAAACTTTTTAGCGGCTCGCGGGTTTTCTAAATCATCCGTGTGCCCACGCTAGTTGAGGGAGAACAAATGAAGATCAGGTTTGCGATTGCGCTTTTCGTCCTGGCACTGGCTCAAGCCACGCCAGCGCAAACACGCCCGGCTATCCCCGAAGTGGATCGTGTGCGGCTGGCTGAAGCATTCCGGCTCGGTGACTGGTTAGGTGATCGAATATGGGCAGGCTGGCAGCAAGCGCCGTTTGCCATCCTGCTGATTACGCCCACACATGAATTCCTCGTCAAGCATCCGAAACCGTCGAGCGATTTCACACGCCTCGGTTACGACCCGTTGTTGAGCAGCGATGTTTACTATCGCTCGCGAGTTTTCCAGACCAACCTGCTTGCGACCTTCCCGGCAGTCGGCGGCATCCCGACGATTGTTGTTGGCCAGGCCGAAAACACTGACGCGAAGACCTCGACGCCGTGGATTGCGACCCTGCTGCATGAGCACTTTCACCAACTGCAAACCACGCAGCCGGATTATTACGCCGGCGTTGCGGCGCTCGATCTGGCGCGCGGCGACCAGACGGGGAGCTGGATGTTGAGCTTCGCTTATCCCTACGATTCGGCGGAAGTGAATCGCCTGACATCGGACATGGCGCGGCAGCTCGCGGCGGCGCTCGGTGCAAGCAAGGCGGATTTTGCGGCGCGGCTGGCGGATTACCTGCGGTCACGGCGGCAGCTTAAAGCCGCGCTCGCGGCGGATGATTACAAGTATTATTCGTTTCAATTGTGGCAGGAAGGGATTGCCAGGTATACCGAGTATCAGGTCGCCAGTCTGGCGGCGACCGCTTACCATCCGACGAAGCGATTTCGACAGCTCAAGGATTACACGCCGTTTGCAACGGTAGCCAGTAAGCTGCGCCAAAACATCACTGGAGAGTTGTCGAGCTTGCAGTTGAAGAATTACAAGCGCGTGGCTTTCTATTACCTGGGGGCGGGCGAGGGACTGTTGCTCGACCGTGTGGATCGCGGCTGGCGGGCACGTTATCTCAAAGAAAAGTTCTCGACCGATAGCTACTTCGAGAAGTAGGGGCTAGGGGGCAGGGGCTAGGGACTAGGGATTGGCCGTGAAGGGTTCAGTTGACCTGTAATTGGCTTCCAGCGCTAGAGGCCGGGTATCAAGGCTTCTTTCTCATCCCTAGTCCCTAGCCCCCTAGCCCCTAGCCCCTTACTGTTCCTTGACGAACTTGAGCGCCGCCGAGTTCATGCAGTAACGCAGTCCGGTCGGGCGCGGGCCGTCGTCGAAGACATGGCCGAGGTGCGCCGCGCAGCGGCTGCACAGCACTTCGTCGCGCACCATGCCATAGCTCGTGTCGTGCTTGACCTCGACGTTGTCTTCATCAACGGGCTTGAAAAAGCTCGGCCAGCCGGTGCCCGATTCGAACTTGGTGTCAGAGCTGAACAGCTCTAATCCGCAGCAGACGCAGATGTATTTGCCCTTCTCGTGATTGTCCCAATACTCGCCGGTGAAAGCGCGCTCGGTGCCGTGGTGGCGGGTGACTTCGTACTGCTCCGGCGTCAGTTCCTTGCGCCACTCTTCATCGGTTTTGACTACTTTATCGGTCATCTTTCGCCCTTTCTTTTGTGAATGTGCCTGGTGTTTAGAGATTGCCGCCGCGACCATGACCGCCGCGAGCACCGCGACGAGTGCCAGACCGGCTAGTAATTTCATCCTCGCACCTCGCTGATCATCGCTTTCTTGCCATAAAAGTTTGGCCGCCGCCCGCGAGGATTGCAAGCGGCGGTGCGTTGTAATCCACCGTTCAACTGCACGGGTTGTCAATGGAGGCGGCCTGACCGGTGAACAACTCCGCACCGCGTTCAGTGATGACCATGATGTCTTCGAGGCGGACGCCGAATTCGCCGGGGATGTAGATGCCCGGCTCGTCGCTGAAGGTCATGCCCGGCTCCAGCTTCGTCTTGTTGCCGCGCACCAGATAAGTCCATTCGTGGCCATCCATGCCGATGCCGTGACCGACGCGGTGCGTGAAGTATTTATAGTCCGGCCCGTAGCCCGCGTCGGTGATCACCTTGCGCGCCGCCGCGTCTACGTCTTCGCAGGCGACGCCCGGACGCGCCGCCTTCAAAGCAGCGGCCTGGGCGCGCTTGACGATTTCCCACACTTTGAGCTGTTTCTCTGATGCCTTGCCAAAGACCGTCGTGCGCGTGATGTCGGATTGGTAGCCCATCACCGAACAGCCACCGTCAATTAAAACGATGTCGCCTTCTTTGAGCTTCTGCGGCGTGACCGTGCCGTGCGGCGAAGCCGACCACGCGCCGAACAAGACCAGCGCGCCGCCTTGCGCGCCCAGCTCGCGGTGCGCCGCCGCGACCTTCTGCCCAAGCTCGACGTGCGTCATGCCTTCGCGCAATGACTTCAGCGCCACCTCGTACGCTTTGAGGGTGATCTGATTGGCCAGGCGGCTCAGTTCAAGCTCGTGCGCCGTCTTGACGCGCCGGCAGCGCGCCGTCACCGGGTCGGCGCTGGTGATCTCAATCGTCGGCGCGGCTTTGGCGACGCCGTCCGAGAAACGAAAATCTATCGTTTCTTCAATGCCGAGCTTGCCGGTGGTGATGCCGCGATCCTTGAGAATCTGCGCCACCAGCCGGTAAGGGCTTTCGTCTTCCTGCCAGGTGCGCACATCACCGGCGAACTTGATCTGCTCAAGGGCGCGGTCTTTTTCAAACGCCGGCGTGACGAAGGCCAGCTCGCCTTTCGCCGGAATGATTGCCGCGAACATGCGCTCGCTGTTGCCCCACTGCGTGCCGGTGAAATAGTTAAGACTGGTGCCGCCGGTCAGCATGATGGCCGCAATCCCGGCGTCGCGCATATGACGGCGGGCGCGCTCCTGACGCTCAAGATATTCTTCGCGAGTGATCGGCCTGGCCTGCTTCGCCATGTTGGGCAACTGGCCTGCATCCTGCCCGAGCAACTGCTGCGGGTCGGCGGCCAGTGCGAGCGCGCCGAGGGCGCTGAATTTCATGAAGTCCCTGCGATCAATGCTCATCAGTCTCTCCTTCGAGATCGAGTTGAGGTTCAGTGGGATGCATGATGATAACCGCTTTGCGGCATGATGTCAGGGCGTAGCTGTTATTGATTGTCAACTGCGCCGCCCTTGTAATGTGTGCTAGCCCCGGCAGTTCATCATTCATCGTTCATCATTCATCATTTTCTATGATATTCTCTGCCCAACATGGAACTGAGAGATAAAGTCGCTGTCGTCACCGGCGGCGCAACCGGCATCGGACGCGCCCTGTGCCGCCGCTTCGCCCGCGATGGCGCTCGTGTCGTCGTCGCCGATATTGACGAAGCGGGCGCAAGCGAAGTCGCCGAATCTATCGCCGGCCTCGCCGCCCGAACCGATGTCAGCCGCGAAGCCGATGTCGTTCAGCTCGTCGCCCAGGCGACAGAGCGCTACGGGCAGGTTGACCTCTTCTGCTCGAATGCCGGCATTGCCCTGGACGGCGGGCCAGAGGCGAGCGACGACGGCTGGGAGCGCATCTGGAAGATCAATGTGATGGCGCACATCTATGCGGCGCGCGCTGTGCTGCCGCAGATGCTTGAGCGCGGCGACGGTTACCTGTTGCAGACGGCGTCGGCGGCGGGCCTGCTCACGCAGGTCGGCTCGGCGCCCTACTCGGTGACCAAGCACGCGGCGGTGGCGTTCGCCGAATGGCTGGCGATCACCTATGGTGATCAGGGGATCAAGGTCTCTTGTTTATGCCCGCAGGGTGTCCGCACCAACATGCTCGAACAGGCGCGCGGCGGCGGTTTCCTGCGCGACGGCGCGCTCGACCCTGACCGCGTCGCCGACATCGTCGCGGACGGCTTACGTGCCGAGCGCTTTCTGATTCTGCCTCACCCCGAAGTCCTCGATTACTTTCGCCGCAAGTCGGACGATTACGACCGCTGGATTCGCGGCATGCGGCGGCTCAACGAGAAAGTCAAAACTATCATCGCCGACGCCGACGAAGCGTATTGAAGCGCAGGCCGCGCTCGCGTCTTGCAGGCCCGCGACTTGATTCAACCATCCTCACATCACGTTGCGCAGCAGTCGCCGCGCCGCTTCGGTCGCCGCGCCATAGACGAAGTGCGAGGCCAGCGAGTAGAGATGCTTCGACACAGGGTAGGCGCTCGGCGATTTGGAGAGGCCGAGCAGCGGCACCACCGCTTCGTCGGCGACTGCCCAGACCGCCGCGCCAAACGGCAGCCCGAAGCCGAGGCTCGCCGCCGGCGTCCATTCTGCCGCCGCGCCATACATCATGCCGCTCGACATCGCCATTGCGTAATGCATCGCCGGCCCGGCGATGCGGCGCTCGGATTTGGTCAGTTCGTGATCGAAGATTTCTTCGGAGATGGCTTCGGCGGCTTTGATCGTGGCGGGCTCATCTTCGTCTTCTGACTGTTGCTCGCCCTCAAGCTGCCGCTCACCGGCATACTGGCGCGGCGGGTGGGCGTGCTGGGAATGCCGGTCGTCTTCGGTCAGCTTGCTACAGAGGTTTTGAAACTGATCCATCACCAGGCCGCCGGCCAGCCCGGCCAGTGCGCCGATCAGGATGCCTTTCAATGGTTCTGCCTGCCTGTGCATGATTGATTGTCCCTCGATTGATTTCGGCAAGCGCCCGCAACGAGCATAAGGCTCAAAACAATTGTCGCCGCTGTGTCGGCGGCTGGCAAGCGCAGCGCGGTTGCGGTCTTTCGCGCAATGCCTGCGAAAGTTTACTCAATTGGCCGCGCGCCAGGACCGCTAACTGTTCAAAATGGCCGCGGCCTTTTTCTTGCTCTAAGTCTTCATGTTTCCTCCTGGCTCAGGTGGGTCACAGTTTGAAAGCGGCGGTTGCCGCGAATCTGGTGGCGGGAGAGCGTATGCATTCACCTTATGGAATGGAGATCGTCGAGAAC
>JBJMGU010000085.1:0-2701 GCA_045807765.1 Blastocatellia bacterium | reverse complement strand
GGGACGCGGAGACCGAGGCGAGAGAACGATGTAGAAACGCACCGGTGTTCTTCCCCCGCGTCGCCTCGGTCTCCGCGTCCCCGCGTCGCTCTCTTATCTTCCGGCCTTCGGGCGGTTGGGGTTGTCTTTGCGTTGCGAAGGGTTGTCGCGCTGGCCCATCTCGTCTTGATCCGATCCGAGGTTTTGCGCGGCGTGTGAGGACTGCATGATGTCCGAGCGCTTGTCGAGCTTGCGGCTTTCGCCTTTGACTGGACTCTGTTTTTTGCCTTCAGCGGTGGGCGGTTGATTCTTCTTCTTGTCGGCCATAGCTCCCCCTTTGTCTGTTCTTCGTACGCTGTGTGCAATCGAATGTGTCACTTGCCGCTGGAGATACGGCGCACGCACAGCACAATCAGCGCTTCGTAAAGCGCCTTTAATTAGGGAAGCAATTCGCAAACCGCATCAATCGGCGACCGGGCGAATATCGAGCGGCGAGGCGTCTTTTTCTTTCGCTTTGGCTTCGTCCCACAGGGCGTCCATCTCGACGTGGTCAGAGTCGGCAGGCCGGCGGCCCTGCTCGCGCAAGCGGTCTTCGATGTAGCGAAAGCGGCGGCGGAATTTGCGGTTGGATGCCTTGAGCGCACTCTCCGGGTCAACGCCGAGCAGGCGGGCGACATTGACGGCGACGAAGAGCAGGTCGCCGACTTCGCCACTGATCTCCTGGTGATTGGGCGTGGGACTTGAGACCGCTTCTTTCAGCTCGGCGACTTCTTCATCAAGCTTTTCAAGCACGCTCGCCACGTCGGGCCAGTCGAAATCAACCCGCGAGACTTTCGTGGTCATCTGAAAGGCTTCCATGACCGCCGGCAGCTTCGTCGAAACGCTGTCGAGCATCGAGCCATCATCTGCGGCTTTGCCTTTGGCGGCAAGCTCCTCGGCTTTGATGGCTTCCCAGTTGCGCAGCACTTCGCCGGAGGTCGAGGCGGTGTCATCGCCGAAGACGTGCGGATGACGACGAATCATCTTTGACGAAACGCGCTCGATGATGTCGGCGACGGTGAAGCGGCCTTCTTCGCCGGCGATGTCGGAATGAAAGACTACCTGCAAGAGCAGGTCGCCAAGCTCGCCGACGAATTCATCGTCGTTGCCGTCGTCAATCGCCTCGATCACCTCGTAAGCCTCTTCGAGCAACATCGGCTTGAGACTTTCGTGGGTCTGCTCGCGATCCCAGGGGCAGCCGCCCGGCGCGCGCAATCGCGCAATCAGCTTGACCAGCTCAGTAAACTTTTCGCCCGCCAGTTTGTGTGATGACTCCATAGCTTTAACTTACCGGATGCCTCAGTGAAAGGCAAAAGCGCCGCCTCGCCGCCTCACCCTGTCTCCGCGTCAGGTTTGTCTTTTGCCTTTTGCCTTTGTTAGCATGGGGGGTCTTGAATGCAGTTGAATTCTTGTCCGTCTGAAAGAGAGATTATGGCAGAAGAAAAAGAGAGTGGGTTTCGCATTACAGACCGGCGAAAGTTCAACCCCGACGGCACGCCGCGCGATCAGGTCGACGAAGCGGAAGCGCCAGTCGAATCGCCGCTCAACATCGAGACGGCGAGCGCCGAGCCGTTAAGTCCGCCGCCTGCGCCTGAGAGCCGCGCCGATAACGTCGTCTCTTTCCCCGGCGAGTCAGCGCGCCAGCGTGTGCCGGAAACGCCGCCCGCCGAGCCCCCACCGGCGACTGAACCGCGTGCTGCCGCCGCTGAGCCGACCGATGCCCGCGCTGCTCAAGCTAAAGCCGCTGCCAGCGCCGCCGAACAGGCTTACAACCAGACGCGCGGGCCGCAGTCGCCCAACCTGCCGGAAGCCTCATTCCTGGCGCTCATCGATATGTTTGCCGCCGAAGCCGCGATGAATCTTGGCATGGCGCAGACGCCCGATGGTGGCCGCACCCCGGTTGATCTGGAAGCCGCGCGTCACTGGATCGATATGCTTGGCATGCTCGAACAAAAGACGCGCGGCAACCTCAACGAAGAAGAGACCGGCGTGCTTGAAAACGTTCTCGCTTACTTGCGCATGCAATTCGTGGCGGCGTCGAGAAAGCGATGAAGATTACTTTCCTCGGCACCGGCACGTCGGTCGGCGTGCCGTCGGTCGGCTGCGAATGCGAAACCTGCCTGTCGGACGATCCGCGTGACAAGCGGCTGCGCACCTCTGTGCTGGTCGAAGACGGTGGCCATCATCTACTGATCGATGCCTCGACCGACTTCCGCCAGCAAGCCCTGCGCATCGGCTTGAAGAAGCTCGACGCCATCTTCTTCACGCACGCTCATGCCGACCATTGTTTCGGGCTCGACGACGCGCGCCCGCTAATGTTCCGGCATGGCGCCATCCCGGTTTACGCCAGCTGTGAAACCTGGGAGGGCTTGAAGCGCGTCTACGCTTACGCCTTCGAGCCGGCGCCCTATCCCGGCGTGCCGCGCATCATCCCACATCTGATCGAAGGCGGCGTCGGCGACTTCGAGTTATTGGGATTGCGCATTGAGCCGCTCGTGGTGATTCACGGTCAGTTGCCGGTGACGGCGTATCGCATCGGCAGTTTCGCTTACGTGACCGACTGCAATCACATCCCCGACGAAACCTGCGAGCGGCTCGAAGACCTGGAATTGCTGGTGATCGATGCCCTGCGCTTTAAGCCGCACCCGACACATATGGCTTTAGCCGAGGCGCTCGGCTACAT
>JBJMGU010000084.1:0-39787 GCA_045807765.1 Blastocatellia bacterium | reverse complement strand
GTACTCGAAATCTTTGCCGCGCAGATGCATGTGCGGCATCAGGTTGTGGATGTGTGAATCGGCTTTGAAGGCGTAGACGGATTTCACTTCATAGTTGTCGCTGCCCGCAGGGATTTCGAACCGGCGATTCATCGCTGCGCCGCCGGCGAGGGCCTGCTGTACGGGCTTGCGGCTGAAGCGCAGGCCGATGCTCGTGCGGTCGGTCGTCGCTTTGCCGTTCGGCGTGTAGTGCATTTGCAGCACCAGCACCGAACCGGCCTTGACCAGCTTGCCGATGCCGTCGGGCAGAACCATCGGTTCTTCGCCGGGCGCGGTGCCGACCAGCCCTTCAAATCCGCCCTCGCCCCTGAATGCGCCCATGCGCTGCCGTGCCGCTTCGGGGCCGACGACAAAGACGATGACGTGATGCACGACCCCGCGGTTGCCGGGCCGCACCTCGGCGGCCTGTATCCACTTGTCTTCGGTGAAGCCGGTCGGCACAGAGAAATATTGATAGCTCACCGTGCCTTCGGCGGGGACGCTGTACTCGGTGGGCATCGACAGCACGACGTCAGGCTGGCCGATCTGCCAGCCGTTGGCGAAGCGCGGCGTGGGCGGCAGGTCACGCGGGTTGCCTTCGGGCGCGCCATTGTCCACCCATGCGCTGATGGTGGCGATCTCTTTGTCCGACAGGCGGCGGTCATTGCGGAAATCGCCAACGTGCGGGTCGGCGTGCCACGGCGGCATCACGCGGTTGACGACCTTCTCTTTGATCGAGCGCGCCCAGGGCCGCGCGTCTTTGTAAGAGAGCAGCGACATCGGCGCGATCTCGCCGGGCCGATGACAGGAGGCGCACTTGCTGAAGAAGATCGGTGCGACGTCTTTGCTAAAAGTCACTGGCGCCGGCCCATAAGCGCTCGCCGTGTCAAATGACGTAGCTGCCGCAAACAGCAGCACGGCTATCGTCGCAAGGCTCAAGCTGAGAGTTCGTTTCATCCTGGTCGTCCGCCTTTTTTCAAGAGAATAGATTACACCTGCTAAGACGCGCCGCGCCGCTTGCCGGTCGCAATTATTTGGCGGTAGCCGCTGCGCCCGCCGTCAGCCATTCTACCTTGCCGCTCTTGAGCTGGTAGACGGCGCCCTCGACGGTGAGCAATTGCTTGTCGATGCGCCCGCGCAAAAACTCGCTTTCGCTGCGCACACTCTTTATTTGATCGCGCACGTTCTCTTCGATGGCCAGCCGGATCGCTGTCTCGTCATCCAGGTGGTGCTCGCGTTGCGCGACCTTGGCACGGTCGACTGCCGGTTGAATCTTACGTGCGATAGTTCCGACGTGGTGCTGCTCTTTGTCGCCATTGAATGTCGCCTTGACCGCGCCGCACGATGCGTGACCGAGCACGACGAGCAGCTTGACGCCGAAATGATCGACCGCGTATTCGATGCTGCCGAGCGCCACCGAGTCGGTGACGTTGCCGGCGACACGGATGATGAAGAGCCTGCCTAAGGATTCGTCAAAGACCAGTTCGGGCGGCACGCGCGAATCCGAGCAGGCCAGCAAGATGGCATAAGGCCGCTGGCCCTTGACCAGTGCGGCGCGCTCGGCGGCATAGTTCACGGGCTTGCGCCGACCTTTGACGAAGTCCTGGTTGCCGGCTCGCAATCGCGCCAGCGCCTCGCCAGCCGGGATGTTCCCCGGCTTGTCAGCAGCGAATATGGCGGGCAGCAAAACCAGCAGCAGCGCCGCGGCGAGCCGGTGAGGACGACGGTTGAAAAGGGGCCGGATCGGTTTTCTCATGATCTTCTCCAATCTGTTGATCCTGTGGGATGACAATTACACGGATGCTTCAGCTCGCTCATCGTATTCCTTCGCCCGCCGAAATACAACAGCATTCCGACGCCGCTGCCGGCGGCAACTGCGGCAGCGACGCTATGTTACAATCATCGCAGCGAACCTGAAGGACGGAGTGTTGAGCGCTTGAGTGAACGAGTGATGAAAGTCACCAAAGCGGTGCGGGCGGCGATGATCGATCATGCCTATGGCGCGTTGCCGGCGGAATGCTGCGGCCTGTTGAGCGGCGCGGATGGCATGATTACTGATTGCCACCCGCTGCGCAATGTCGCCGACCGACCGGAGACGCGTTACTACGCGACGCCTGAAGAACTGTTCGCCGCGATGCGCCGCATCCGCGACGCCCATCAGAAGCTCTTAGGAATTTATCACTCGCACCCGCGCACACCGGCTTATCCGTCGGCCTCGGACGTCGAGATGGCTTTCTACCCCGAGGCCGCCTACTTTATCATTTCGCTTGAGCCGCAACTCGACGTGCGCGCTTACCGCATCGAAGGCGCGCGCATCGAAAGTCTGCAAGTCGAGGTTGCGCCGGCTGCCGACTCATGAACAACACCATCAAAATTACTGCATTGTTATTCGGCCAGGCGCGCGAGACCGCTGGCGCGGCACAGCTTGAGATCGAAGTCGCGCCGCCTGCGACCGTCGCCGCCGCGTTTGCTGTGCTTGTCGCCGCGCACCCGAAGCTCGCGGCGATGGAACGCAGCCTGTTGTTTGCCATCAACGAAGAGTACGCAGGGCGCGAGCAAGCCTTGAATGACGGCGACCGGCTGGCCGTGCTGCCGCCGGTGAGCGGCGGCGCCGGCGCGGACATTATCGAAATCACCCGCGAGCCGATTGATATCCCCGGATTGCGCGCTCGCTTGCTTACGGGCGAATCGGGCGCGGTGGTCATCTTTGACGGCGTGGCGCGCAACAACACGAAGGGGCGACGGACGCGCTTCCTCGAATACGAAGGCTACGAGGCAATGGCTTTGAAGACCATGACGCAGATCGCCGACGAAGTCCATGAGCGATGGCCGATCAACCACGTCGGCATCGTTCACCGCCTGGGCCGTATCGAGATCACCGAGTCGAGCGTCGTCATCATCGTCGCATCAGCCCACCGCGGCGTCGCCTTCGAGGCTTGCCGCTATGCCATTGACCGACTGAAGAAGATCGTCCCCATCTGGAAGAAAGAATACTTTGAAGACGGCGAAGTCTGGGTCGAAAACCCCGAAGCCATGCGCCCGCCTGATCCCGATGCGCCAACCAATGAATAGGCCACCGCCTAGCGTTTGTTTTCCGTCGCCGCCGCCCCATCCCGTATGGTCGGATAGGTGATCCCCAGTTGCTCAAGATAGGTGCCGTACTTCAACGGGTCGTAGTAAAACTTCCGCATCGGCTCGCGGTAGGTCTCCATGATTCTCTTGTTCAACCAGATGGCTGGCTTGTCCTGTGCCGAGATCAGCGGCTGATACTTGCGCTCTTTCGTCTGCACATTGCGGAAGTAGTCCCATGCCTGCTCGACGAGCGCGGGCTTGGTAAGCAGATCGATCATCGTCATCGCCAGCACCTTGGCGCCCGCCGTCACGCCTTTATGGGCAATGGGCGTCGCCATCGCAATGGCGTTCGACCAGTTGTGACCCGGCAGGTTGGGAATGTTCGCCGGGTAGTTCAGCGTCACGGTCGGCACATTCCATGACACGTCGCCGATGTCGTCCGAGCCGGCCCCCATCCTTTCTTCGTCGTGTGATCCGGGCGGTGGGCTGATCTTCATGGCCAGGCCGTTTTCGGGGACTTTTAACTCTTTTTGCACCGCTTTCGCCAATCGTTGATCGGCGTCGCTCCACTCGGGCAGACCAACCTGCTTGATGTTTTCGTAGGTCGCCTCGGCGATGACTTTGTTGAAGTGTCCAGGCCATGCCGACCCCAGCACGCGCGAGCTGACCGTGGTGTTGGTCATCATCGCCGCGCCCTGCGCGATGGTGTCACCGATCTCGCGCATCTCTTTGATGTGCTCGTAATCCAGCTCGCGGAAGTAATACCAGACGCTCGCCGTCGGCGGCACGACGTTGGGCTGATCGCCGCCGTTGCTGATGACGTAATGCGAGCGTTGCTGCGTGCGCAGGTGTTCGCGGCGGAAGTTCCAGCCGATGTCCATCAGCTCGACCGCATCCAGAGCGCTGCGCCCGCGCCAGGGCGCGGCGGCAGCGTGTGCGCTCTCGCCTTTGAAATTGTATTCTACGGATATCAAGCCGGTGCCACCGGCTGGTCCCGACGAGACGGCGAAGTTGTTGCCGACGTGTGTGAACAACACAACGTCCACGTCTTTGAAGACGCCCTCGCGCACCAGGTAAGCCTTGCCGCCCAGCAACTCTTCGGCGACGCCCGGCCAGAGCTTGATCGTCCCCGAAAGTTTGGCGCGCTCCATCAGCCGTTTGACGGCAATCGCCGCGGTGATGTTGAGCGCCTGGCCAGAGTTATGACCTTCACCGTGGCCGGGTGCGCCTTCGATCATCGGGTCGTGATAGGCGACGCCGGGCTTCTGCGAGGCTTGCGGGATGCAATCGATGTCAGAGCCGAGAGCGATGACTGGCTTGCCCGATCCCCAGGTCGCCATCCAGGCGGTTGGGATGCCGGCGATGCCGCGCTCGATACGGAAGCCTTCTTTTTCGAGGATGTCGGTCAGATACTTCGAGGTCTCGAACTCCTGAAAGCCAAGCTCGCCGAAGCTGAAGACCATATCATTCATGACCTGGGTTTGCTTCTTCATCGCCTCGACGTCGCGGTTGATTTGCGCTTTGTAATCCTGCGCCGCATTCGATTGCGGATGGGCGGGCCACACCAGAGCCAGGCATAACGTCAGGGCGTTCATTAGCCAAACAAGTCTTCGCATACTCGCTCCTTTTCGGGTCTGTTTGCTGTTGAGGATGCCGGCTACTTTTTCAAATACTGATCGAACCAGTCAATGGCGAGCTTCATCGCCTGCCCGCGCTCTGTCGTGTAGACGCCGTAGTGCGTGATGTTGGGAATGACCACGTACTTCTTTTTGGTTCCGGGCATGCGGTCGTAAGCGAGCTTGGCATGATCTTTATTGTCGAACAGCTCTTCCTTCTCGGCGACGATAAACAGCACCGCGCAGTCTTTCACTTTTGCCGCTTCTTCGACCGGCGCGTATTGCAGCATCTTATCGCGAATGGGCGCACCGATCAGGTTGCCGATGACTTTGGCGCGCGGCGGCGGGTAGCCCATCTCGCCGCGGGCTCGCCGGGTCGCTTCCGTGTAAGTCAGCGCCCGTTGCTGCTCGTCAGCGACGACCAGCCGGGAATCGAAAGCGCCGACCTGACTGACGATGGCTTTGACGCGCGGGTCGCGCGCTGCGACGTAGAAGACATGGCCGCCCGAATAGCTTGAGCCGCGCAGGCCGATGCGATCTTTATCCGCCATCGGCTCGCCCATCGTCCAGGCGATGACATTAAACCAATCGGTCGTCTGCTCAAGCGGGTCAACCACCTCGCGCACCTCTGTGACTTCGGCGGTGAATTTTTGATTCTGCCCGGATATCGGTTTAACAGGCGCGGGGCCGACCAGCATCAAGCGCGAATCGCTCTCGCCCCAACCGCGATAGTCGAACGTGATGGCGAGATAACCGGCATTCGCCAGATCAATCGCGTCACGCCGAAAATTGGCCGCCGTGCCGCCCCAGCCGTGCGCCATAATGACGGTCGGCAGCGGTTTCCCGGCGAGCGATTTCAGAGAGAAAAGCTCTGCATGCAGTCGCACGCCTTCGCTCATGATGTTGGCGGCGCGAAAATCGATGTTGTCAGGCGCTTTGAAAGCTACCGACGTGGATAGCCTGACGCCTGCCGGGTCTGCCGGGCGGGCCGGCGGCGTTGGTTGCTGACCTTGAGCCGGCGCGGGCCGCACGGCAAAGATCAAAAGCAGAATAATGAGCAGTACGCGGACGAGTCTGTTGATCAAGGCTTGCCTCCGTTTCTGAGATGGGCGGGTGAGTGACCGACCGGTTGGCAACTATAGGTCAGCGATCTCTGTGGCGTCAAGAAATGGAAATATTGAGGAAGGGAAATGCCGGCTTGACGGTCAGTGTTGCAGGCCTGTGCGCGCCTGTGCGGCTTCGCGCTTCTGCCGTTCAAGCTCACTGACGCGCTGCGCGATGTGCGGTTGCTCGCGCTCGTCTTTGATGGCGCGCAACGCTTTGATCGCTTCGTCATACTGCGACAGCCCGGCATAGCAGTCGGCCAGCCCGAACTGCGCGCGCGTTTGCACTTCGGAATCGGCGCTGTTCGCGGCCAGCTTCTGATAGGCGTCGAGCGCCAGTTGATACTGATTGCGCAGGTTGTAGATCGATGCGACGCGCATATAGGCTTGCTCGGCCAGGTCGTCGTACTCTGCCGCATCAATCACTTTCTGGTATTCGGTGAGCGCCTGGCTGAAGTTCTTCTCATCAAAATAGACATCGGCGATCTTCAAGCGCAGGCGACGGCGCTCGCTCGGGTCTGCCGGGTTGAGGTTCTCGTACTCGGCGACGGCCTCATAGGTGCGGCCTAGCTCGACCAGGACTTCGCCCAGGCGCTCGCGCGCGACGGCGGCTTCGGCGTGCGTGCCGTCCTGGCGCAAGAATTCCTGATACTGAGTGCGCGCCTGATCGTAACGGTGGAGGTTGAAGTAGTAGATGTTCGCCAGCTTGAAGCGCGCGCCGAGCGACGCGTCGCCGGTCGGGTACTGGTACAGGTAGCCTTCGTAGGCTTCCGCCGCCTGCGCGTAATCGCCGGCATCCCAGGCTGCCGCGGCGCGCTCCAAGGTGTTAGCAGCGCCACGCTTACATGCCACTGTGAGCGCCAGCACCAGGATCAACAAACAGAGGGATGCGGAGACGCGGAGACGCGGAAGCGCGGGGAAGGAGAGACGCGGCGACGCGGGGACGCGGGGACGCGGCGAGGGATTTTTATACAGGCGCATCGTTCTACCCTTCGAGTCTTGCATCCATCTCCGCGTCCCCGCGTCCCCGCGTCCCTCTTTCGCTGTGTCGCGCTGATTAAGCGGCGTTCTCGTCGGTGACAATCTGCTGGCGCTCAATCAGCGACGCCGACGAAACGATGTCGCCGTCCGACGTATCGATCAGCTTGACGCCCTGCGTTGAGCGGCCCGACACGCGGATCGTCCTGGCGTCAATGCGGATCATCTTGCCGTGGTTGGTGATCATCATCAACTGGCTTTCGTCGTTAACCGGCAGCACGGCGACGACCAGGCCGTTGCGGTCGCTCGTCTTCATGTTGATGACGCCTTTGCCGCCGCGCGATTGGAAGCGGTACTCTTCAAGCTTGGTGCGCTTGCCGAAACCGTTCTCGGATATCGACAGCATCTCGATATCGTCGGGCACCGCCGCAACGCTGATGACGTAATCGTCCTTGTCCAGCGTGATGCCGCGCACGCCGTACGCCGGGCGGCCCATCGCGCGCACGTTCGTTTCGTCGAAGCAGATGGCCATGCCTTCGTGCGTCGCCAGGAAGACTTTCTTCTTGCCGTCGGTCAACTCAACTGCGATCAATTCGTCGCCGTCGTCAATGCCCATGGCGTTGATGCCGCTCGGGCGGATGTTGGCGAATTCCGATAGCTCGGTCTTCTTGATCGTCCCCTTGCGCGTCACCATCAGCACAAACTTGCCTTCTTCAAAGGCGCGCACAGGGATGATGCCGGCGACCTTCTCTTCCTTCGGCATGTTCAACAGGTTGACGATGGCTTTGCCTTTGCCCGCCGCCGCCGCATCCGGTATCTCATGCACCTTCAGCTTATAGACCTGGCCGTTGTTGGTGAAGATCATCACGTAACTGTGCGTCGAGGCGACGAACAGGTGATCGACGATGTCCTCGGTCTTGAGCGAAGCACCCCTGCGGCCTGTGCCGCCGCGTCGCTGCGCGCGGTAGACCGATACCGGCGTGCGCTTGATGTAGCCGGAGTGCGTCACCGTGATGGCCATGTCTTCGTCGGCAATCAAGTCTTCAAGCGTCAATTCGGCGCCCGACTCGATGATCTGTGTGCGCCGCTCGTCGCCATACTCGCGCTGCACCTCGCGCAGTTCCTTGATGATGACGTTGCGCAGCACTGACTCGTTGGCCAAAATTTCTTGCAACTCGGCGATGCGCTGGATGATCTCTTTGTACTCGTCATTCAGCTTCTGCCGCTCAAGGCCGGTGAGCTTTTGCAACTGCATTTCGAGGATCGCCCGCGCCTGAAGGTCAGAGAACTTGAAGCGCAGCATCAGCGCCTCGCGCGCTTCAATCGTGACTTTCGATTTGCGGATGATCGAGATCACTTCGTCCAGGTGATCGAGCGCCCGCTTCAAGCCTTCGAGGATGTGGGCACGCGCCTCGGCTTTTTTCAATTCAAACCGGGTGCGGCGGATGACGACCTCGCGGCGATGCTCGATGAAGATGTTCAAGTTATCGATGAGCGTCAGCTCGCGCGGCTGGCCATTGACGATGGCCAGGTTGATCACCCCGAAGGTCTGCTGCATCGGCGTCAGCTTGTAAAGATTGTTCAGCACGATGTCGGGGATGGCGTCGCGCTTCAGCTCGATCATGATGCGCATGCCTTCGCGGTCGGATTCGTCGCGCAGGTCCGAGATGCCTTCGATCTTCTTATCGTTGATCAGCTCGGCGATGCGCTCGATGAGCTTGGCCTTGTTGACCTGATAAGGAATCTCTGTGATGACAATCGCCATGCGCTCGGCGCTGCGCCCGGCGCGATCAATCGAAGCCTTGGCGCGCATGATGACCGAGCCGCGCCCGGTCTCGTACGCCTGGCGGATGCCTTCGCGACCGTAGATGAAGCCGCCGGTCGGGAAGTCCGGGCCGGGTACGTAGTTCATCAGCGTCGAAAGCCGCGCATTCGGATTCTGAATCAGATAGATGGCCGCTTCGACGACTTCGGTCAGATTATGCGGCGGGATATTGGTCGCCATGCCGACGGCGATGCCGCCCGAACCGTTGACCAGCAGGTTGGGGAAGCGCGTCGGCAAAACCGTCGGCTCGACTCGCGACTCGTCGTAGTTCGGCACGAAATCAACCGTCTCTTTATCGATGTCGGCGAGCATCTCTGTGGCGATGCGCGTCAGCCGCGCTTCGGTGTAGCGGTAGGCCGCCGCCGCGTCGCCGTCAACCGAGCCGAAATTGCCCTGCCCCTTGACGAGCGGGTAGCGCAGCGAGAAATCCTGCGCCATGCGCACCATCGCGTCATAGACCGCCGAGTCGCCGTGCGGGTGGTATTTGCCGAGCACGTCACCTACGACCGTCGCCGATTTCTTGTACGGCTTGTTAGGGGTCAGTCCCATCTCATGCATGGCGTAGAGGATGCGCCGATGCACCGGCTTCAAACCGTCGCGCGCATCGGGCAGCGCCCGGCCAATGATGACGCTCATGGCGTAGTCGAGGTAGCTACGCCGCATCTCTTCTTCAATATTGATCGGAATTTTCTGTGCTGCTTCAGCCATTTTTTTTCTCTCGTTATCTACTGTCTCGGATGGTTATGGGGTTTCTCAGCCCGACCCCTCACGCCTTTATTGCCGCGCAACACGGGCGGCGCGAGCCGTGGGCTCGACGTTCCTGCTGCCGTGTAGAATGAGCCGCAAAAGGAGGTGTGCGAGATAAATTTTGTCTTATCGGGCAAGACTAATTTTACCTCATTTTGGCCCTTTTTGGCAAACCCCAAAGGCGCCAAAATCTTACGGAAAACCGGCCATTTCCCTTGATTTTATGAGGGTTCGCCGGTGATCGTCTGAAGATGGCGGCAGGCGTCTGCAACCAGGCGCGTCAACTCGCGGTGGAGGTAGCGATTCGTGCGCCGCGCCATCGGCAAAAAGAAGATTTCGGTAGTGCGAATGTAGCGGCGAATCTTGTCAACTTTCGAGGAGCGCACGAGCGAGCGCAGGTTGTCCAGACGGTCGCAGAGCTTGACTATGGGCGCGCCGGTCGGGGCGGCAGCTTCGATAGCGGCAAGGTAGGCGGGCAGGCTTACGTCTGCAAACTTGCTCAACAGCCAGACGACTTCGGCGATCTCTTCGCCGAACTCACGGCTGACGTCATCGCGGGTCACCGGGCCGTGCGCGTAATAGTCCGGGCTGTCTTCGATCACATCGTGCAGCAGCGCCGAACAGATCAACACAGGCCGGGTGATCTCAAGCTCGGCGACAAGCGCGCGGGCGACGCGCAGCGGATGGACGATGTAGGGCGTGCCTTCGTCACGCATCTGTGTCGCGTGAACTGCCTCGGCCATCTCATAAGCGCGGCGGATCAGGGCCATCTGCTCGGCATCAAGCCGCGGCGCGAGCGCAATGGCGAGGTCATCGTAGGTGCATTCGTAAACCATATTCAAATGTAACCAGCCCGCGCCACGCCTTCAAGCGGGGCTCCGACCCGGCGCAAGGGCGGTCAGCTTGCGCGCGCGTATGGCGGCAGTGTTTAATGGCTTCGGCTCCGGTTGCAAGTGCCTCGCCGGGTGAACGCCACGATGATGAAATTGGTGATTAATATGCTCAGGCCCTTTGTGCGCTGGCTGTGCCGCGTCTGGTTTAGGGCCGAGTTTCATGGCGTCGAAAACATCCCGGCGACGGGCGCGTGTCTGATCACACCGAATCACGCCAGCTATGCCGATCCGATCTGGGTCACAGTGCCGATCCGTCGCCGGGTCTATTATATGGCATGGGACAAGCCGTTCAAGATTCCCGTTCTCGGCCAGCTCATGCGCGTCTTCGGTGCGTTCCCGGTGAATGTTGAAGCGGCTGACGCCTCGGCACAGCGCGCGGCGCACGATGTCTTGCGCACAGGCAAGGCGCTGGTGATCTTTCCCGAAGGCGGGCGCACGCGCACAGGCAAGCTGATGCCGTTTAAGATGGGCGCCTTTCGCTTCGCGCTGACCTACGGTGTGCCGGTCGTGCCTGTATCGATCAACGGCGGCGAAAAGATATGGCCGGTCGGCAAGCTCTTTCCGCGTGCAGGCAAGCTCACCGTTACCTTCCACCCGCCGGTCGCGGTCGAGCGCTTGCCGGAAGGGACGAGCCGCGTCGAGCTGAAATCGAGAGCCCGCGAACTGGCGCGCCAAACCTATGAAGCCGTCGCCAGCGCCGTCGCGCCCGATATGCTGCCCGACGAGCGCGGCAATTCATCGGTCGCCGCTAATCAAGATTTCGCGCCTGCCGAAAACATCATCCCTACACGTCCAGCCGATTAACCGAGCGGCAGGGCATCGCCCCATTTCATCTCGCGCAGCTTCTTCGCGCTATCGCCGCTGCGGAAGTCTTCGAGCATCTTGGCGCGGTGCTTCGCCTGCGCGGCGGAACCCGCATGGGCGTTGAACAAGGCTTCAAGCTCTTTGATGCCGCGCTCGGCTTCACCCGCATGGGCGTAAGTGATGGCCAGCGCCAGCGCCAACCCGACGTAGGCTTCGTCAGAAAAATCTTCGCCGCTGATCTGGCCGGTTGCTTCATCAATGGCGGCGCGCAGGCGAGTCATCTCGCTGCGATAGAAGTCGGCGAAATCTTTCGACGCATAAACGTAGCGCCCGCCGCGCCACGCATAAACCATCAAGGCGGTCGGCGAAGCGGCGTGCGACAGGTCGTCGTAAGATTCCCAGCGCGTGTCCACGACGATTAATTCACGCATGCCGTCGCCCCGCAAATCAGCGATGCGCTGGATAGGGCCGGCGGCGATCAGTTCGGCCTTGTGATTGGCGACGCGGTAGATTTCCGTCGGGTTGCAGCTCCAGCAGTTGCCGCCGCTTGAGCTCTGTACAATGATCTCTTTCGCGCCGTCGCCGTTGATGTCCGTGCCGTTCAGCTTTTGCAACTCGCCGGTCGCCGCAAACGAGAAATAAAAGTCGGGACGGCGAAAAATCGTCCGGGCCGTGCGGCCATCGCTTTCCAGGATGCGGAACTCGCTGCGTGGCGCCGGGTCTTTCGTGCCCGTGCGCTCAAAGGTTGCCGCCAGGTGCCGCGCGCCGGTTTCCAAACTGGCTTCCAGAGCCTCTTTCAGGCGCAAGCCTTCGGCGGCAAGCTGCGCGATGGCCGGTTGAAATTCGCTGCTGATTTGCGGCGTAGCGGGCGACTGCTCGGACGGCTGACCGGCGGCGGCGCCGGCAAATTGCTGGTGAACGGTAACGCCGCCGCAGGCTGCGCATTGCAGCGCCGTGGCGATCAAAAGAAGGCGGATAATCATGCGCACCGGATGAACCTCAAGCGAAAAACTTCATGACAACAAGCTCTGAGCGCATGCGAGCAATCTGCGGCGAGGGGCTGCTCGGCTATTGGGACTCAAAACTTACGGCTCAATACTTTCAACGACGCGCCCGCGATTGTCAACCGCAACGGTCAGTGTTCGCGCCCGCACGCCGGCGCTTGCCAGCCGCGCTTCGAGCAACGCCGCAACTCCAGCAAAGTGATTATTGGCAAAGGCGATCACCGTCGAGCCTGCGCCGCTGATGGCAACGCCGAGCAGGCCCGGATGTTCGCGGGTTTCGTTGTTCAGCTCTAATGCGGCGCTCAGGCCCGGCCCGTAAGGCGCGCGGTGTGGCTGATGCAGGCGGTCGCGCAAGGCTTCGTTCAGCCATTCAAAGCGGCGCTCGGTGATCACCGCCTGCAAGAGTGCGGCCCGCTGCACATTGAAGACGGCGTCGGCGAGCGTGACCTGTTGCGGCAGGGCGCGGCGCATCTCGGCGGTGCTCATTTCGTAATCCGGCACCGCCAGCACGATTTTCACCTCTTCGGGCCAGGCGCGCTTGACGGTCGCAAGCGTCTGGCTGTCGCCCTCGGCCACCACACAGGCGACGACCAATCCACCGAGCAGGCTTGGCGCAAGGTTGTCGCCGTGCGCTTCAAAGTGCAGCCCGTAGCGGAAGATTTCTTCGTCGCTTAAACGCTCGCCGCTGAGCGCTTCGTACACAGAGATGCCGGCGATGATGGCCGAGCTGCTGCTGCCCAGCCCGCGCGCCAGCGGGATTTCGCTCGCAACCGTCAGCCGCGCGCCGCTGATCGTGTGCCCGCGTTGCGCGGCAACAAAGCGGGCGACGAGCGCAATCAGGTTGGCTTCGCCGCGCTCGACCATTGCCGCGCCTTCGCCTGTGGGGTTGATGGCAAACGCTTCTGTCGTTTCTTCGACCGTGACGCGCAGGTAGAGCGCCAGCGCCAGCCCGACTGCGTCGAAGCTGGCTCCGAGGTTTGAAGTCGAAGAGGGAATGATGATCTCAGTGCGCCGCATCTCTATTCATCACACGAACGACATTGCTAATTCGCCGGCTTGGCCATTGCCAGCACTTCCATCATACGTTGATGAATCAAGCCGTTGCTGGCCAAAGTCTCCGGTTTGTATTTCGAAAACTCGCCGCCCGAAAAATCGGTGACTTGTCCGCCGGCTTCCGTGACGATCAACGCACCGGCGGCGCTGTCCCACGCGCCGAGGTTCAACTCCCAGAAACCATCAAAGCGTCCCACCGCGACGTAACACAGGTCGAGTGCTGCCGAGCCGATGCGTCGGAGCGCCTGCGCGTTCATCGCAAAATTCTTCCAGTGATCGAGGTTGTTGAAGCTCGACGTGCGAATGTCGTAAGGGAAGCCTGTCGACAGCAGGCTCTGTGAAAGCTCTGCCGTGTCGGACACGCGAATTGGGCGGCGGTTGAGCGTTGCGCCCGCGCCGCGCTCGGCGGCAAACAGCTCGTCGCGCATCGGGTCGTAGACGACGCCGACTATCGTTTCGCTTTTGCATTCGAGCGCAATCGAAACCGCGAACACCGGGAAGCCATGCGCAAAGTTGGTCGTGCCGTCGAGTGGGTCAACCACCCAGCGGTAATCCGAGTTGTTGTCGTCGAGCCCGCCTTCTTCGCCGAGCACTTGATGGCGCGGGTAATGCGACGCGATGGCTTCACGAATCAAGCGCTCGCTGGCCAGGTCAACGTCGGTGACAATGTTGATGGCCCCCTTGTGGCCAATCTCAATCGTGGTGCCGACGCGGTCGCGCAACAGCCGCCCCGCGTCCTGCGCCATACGAATGGCAAAATCTAGCATGCATCCCTCTATCGGTCAGGGGCTAGGGACTAGGGGCTAGGGGCTAGAGTCAGAAGGAATGTGGTAACGATCATCTCAGAATCACTTCCGGCCCTAGTCCCTAGCCCCCAGCCCCTAGCCCCTACTTAAGCTGTCCGAGTCGTTTGAGCAGGCGGTAAACGTCGAAGGCAGTGCCGACCAGGCCAAGGATCAGGCCGACGATCAGCCATAGCGGCGTGGTGCCGTACTTGCGATCTATCCACCAGCCGAACAAGGCCGGGACGAAGAGCATGGAAGGAATCGCCAGCGCCAGCCCGATGGTCGCCGTCGCCTGTCGCCAACTGATGCCGCCGCTATTCCCGCTTTCATCGTCTGTCGGCATACGGTTATTGAGCAACAGAACGGCGCGAAATGCAACCGCGCCGGCTGGCTATCGCGGCGGCAATCGCATTGGGCTGTTGTCGTTTTCAGCCGGCGCGGGTTGGCCTCGGCTACCGGGTGGCGCGGCCTGCGCGGGCGGCGTTGGCGGTGGGCTGCCCGCGGTTCTGAAGCCCGGCGAGGCGGCGGCGCGCTGTGTGAAGCTGATGACCGGTTGCGGGTAGACGCCGATAAAGACGACCAGCAGCACGGCCACCACCATCGCGACGCGCAAAGGCGCGGCCATGCGCACCGGCTGGGCTTCGGTTTCGGGCTCGATGTACATGGCACGGATGAAGCGGATGTAATAGTAGAGCGACACGACGCTCATGACGACGGCGAGGATGGCCAGCCGCACTAGCCAGGGGTTGCCGGTTTCGATCAATCCGCCGAAGAGATAGAACTTGCCGATAAAGCCGGCGGTCGCCGGGATGCCGCCGAGCGACAACAGAAAGACGGTCATCATCACCGTCAGCAGCGGCGCTTTTTTCATCAAGCCGTTCAGGTCTTCCAACCGGTCGCCGACGATGCCGTGTCGCCGCAACGCGATGATACAGCCAAAGACGCCAATGTTCGTCAGAGTGTAAACCACCATGTAGATGATGAAGCCTGTGTAGCCGGTCTGGTTGCCGGCGACCAGCCCCGTCAGCGTGTAGCCCGCATGCGAGATGGACGAATAGGCGAGCAGTCGCTTGGTGTTCTGCTGGGTCAGCGCGGCCAGGTTGCCCCAGACAATGGTGATGGCAGAGACGACGCCCAATAACAAAGCCCAGCCGGGCAGCGCCGGCGCTCCCGTCGCCGGGTCGCCCGCGAGCGCGCTGCGCAGGTCGGGCAGGCCATAGAGAAAGAGGCGACCGAACATGGCGAAGCTGGCGGCTTTGACAGCGACCGACATGAAGGCGGTCACCGGAGTCGGCGCGCCTTCGTAAGCGTCGGGCGCCCACATATGAAACGGCACGGCGGCGATCTTAAAGAACATTCCGGCAGACATCAGAATCATCGCCATCAAGACCAGATAGCGCACGTCCGCAGGCGTCCCCAGCGGATTGAAATTCGGCGAGGCAACAATGGGCAAGGCGGCGGCGATCTTTGCCAGGTTGGTCGTGCCGGTCATCCCATAGATCAGCGAGATGCCATAGAGCAACACGCCCGACGAGAAAGCGCCGAGCAGAAAGTATTTCATCGCCGCTTCGTTCGACCGTTTATCGCGTCTGAGGTAGCCGACCAGGATATAGACCGACACCGCCATCAGCTCAAGCGAGATGAACAGCGACAGCAGATCAACCGCCGACGCCATGAACATCATGCCGATCACCGAAAAGAGAATCAGCGCGTAGTATTCGCCGCGCTGCTCGCCTTCGGTTTCCAGGTACTTGATCGATAGCAGGATCGAAAGTGCCGCGCCGACCAGGAAGACGGCCTTGAAGACGACGGCGTAGTTGTCCACCACGATCATGTCGAAGAAGGCGGTGCGCGGCGACCCTTTGCGGACGATGTCAGTGTAAAGGATGACAAGCGAAACGAAAGCGAAGCCGAGCCCGGCAAGGCACGTCCATGCGACCCATCGCTTATGGGCGCGCGGCAGCAGCACGTCGAGGATGAGCGCGCCGCAGGCGAAGACGGTGAGGATGACTTCCGGCGTGATGTACTGCGCCGTCTGCCGGGCGATGGCCGAAAGGTCGGTGGTGGCTTGAAGGTATGCGAGCATAAGGACAGTTCCTGATTGCTGGATTCGCTATCGCGTTGGCTCAGCCGGCGCGGGCGCTTTCTCTTCCGCGACCTTTTCGGTGAGCGGCGGCGCTTTGAAGAAGTCGGGCTGCACCTGCGCGACTACGACGTTGGTCTGCGGCTGAATGTAAGAGAGCAGCGGCGTCGGGTAGATGCCGATCCAGAAGATCAACACGATCAGCGGCGCGAACTGCCAGGCTTCGCGGCGGTTCAGGTCGGCAAGATTGCGATTCGCTTCGCTCGCCGCCGGCCCGAAGAAGACGCGCTGATAGAGCCACAGCAGATACGCCGCGCCGAGGATGACGCCGATGGCACCGAAGACCGCCCACAGCGGGCGCGCTTGAAACGCGCCGCTCAAGGCCAGAAACTCGCCGGGGAAGTTATTCATCAGCGGCAGGCCCAGGCTCGACAGCGTGACGATTAAAAAGATCGTCGCATAGACCGGCATGACATGCGCCAGCCCGCCGAACTCTTTGATCTCGTAGGTGTGGCGGCGCTCGTAGAGAATGCCTGCGAGCATGAAGAGTGCGCCGGTCGAGATGCCGTGGTTGATCATTTGTAGCACCGCGCCGTTGATGCCTTGCGGGTTCAGCGCGAACAAGCCGAGCATCACTAAACCGAGGTGCGACACCGAAGAGTAGGCGATCAGCTTCTTGACATCCTTCTGCGCCATCGCCACCAGCGCGCCGTAAACAATGCCGATGATGGCCAGCACCACCATGACGCGGCGCACCGTCGGGTGCAACGCGGCGTCAGGGAAGATGGGCAGCGAAAAACGCATGAAGCCATAAGTGCCCATCTTCAGCAGCACGCCCGCCAGGATGACGGAGCCCGCGGTCGGCGCATCATAATGCGCGTCGGGCAGCCAGGTGTGAAAGGGAAACATCGGCACTTTGATGGCGAACGACAGCGCGAAGCCGATGAACATCCAGATGACTACGCTCAGGCCAAAGACCGCCTTGATGTGTGGCCCCGCGGCGGTGAGGGCGGCGATGTTGAACGAGCCGCGCGAGTATTCCGGCGGCAGCGGCTGGTTGTTGGCTTTGTCTTTGCCGTCAACACGGGCCATCGCGTTATCGATCAAGTTGTACATCGCGTCGTTGAAGCGATTGGTCTGGACGTTGGTGGCAAGCTGTCGCGCTGTGGCTTCGACGGCGGGGCGCTGGGCCGCGACCACACCCGGAAAAATGAAGAAGAGCTTCAGCACCGCCAGCAGCATCACCACCGAGCCGACCAGCGTGTAAAGGAAGAACTTGATGGCTGAATAGAGGCGATTCTTGCCGCCCCAGATGCCAATCAAAAAGTACATCGGCACCAGCATCACTTCCCAGAAGACGAAGAAGAGGAAGAGGTCGGCGGCGACGAACGCGCCGAGCATGCCGGTCTGCAACAGCAGCAGCATGATGTAGTACTCTTTCTCGCGCCCCTTCTCGCGGATGTAAGCCCACGAGCAGACGACCGAGACGACGCCCAACAGCGTCGTCAACATCACCAGCACCAGCGCGAGCCCGTCTATGCCGAATTGATAGCGCGCGCCGATGACAGGAATCCAGTCGTGGTCTTCGATGAACTGCAAGCCGCCCAAGCCTCGGTCATAGCCTGCGCCCCTTCCAGGAAAGCCTGTGACCAGCGGGATAGAGATCAAAAAGCAGACGACGATCCAGAGATTGGCAAACCAGCGGATGCGGTCGTTTCTCAGCTTATTGAAAAAGAGCAGAAGGATTGCGCCGACCGCCGGCAGCCATGTCACCCACGAGAGAATGCCGATGCCGAAAAATTTAATCTCAGGCATGCGAGAGTGCCTCCTTGCGCGTTGTGGCGCAAGCTGTCAGCTTGCGCGCCATCATTACTTGCCAATGAAACCTTTGAGCGTCGTCGTGATCGCCGGGTAGACATACCAGACGAACACCAGGAACAGGCCAACCACAAACAGCAGCGCATAATTCTGCCAGAGCCCGGTCTGTGCCGTGCGAAAGACGACCGAGCCGGCGCGCGTGATCCAACCGGTCGCATTCACCAGCCCGTCAACGATCCACTTATCCCACCAGCCGCTGACAAGTGCGCTGATGCGCGTCAGCCAGCCTGTGCCGTTGACGCCGCCATCAACGACGTTGGCATCGACGCGCCAGAGGGCGTTGTTGACGGCTTTGCCCGCCTGGACGCCTTTCACGTCGAGCAGCCAGTCCCAGTACCACTTGTTGAAGCTGAGCCGGTAAAGCGGCTTGAGACGCGCGGCCCACTGCTTCGGCAACTCTGGATGCTTGCCATAGAACTGAATGCCCAGATAGATGCCGAGGCCGGCGACCGCAAGCGAGACTAACATCAGCCCCAGCTCAAGGCCGCTCAACGAGGCATGCTCGGCTGTGGCGTGTTGCGCCGCGGCCTGCGCAGTCGCATGCGCCGCCTCGGTTTGTGCGGGCGCTTGCTCAACGCGGGCAATCACCGGCTCCATCCAGTTTTCGAAGGCGCTCAGGTGCGGGATGCCGACAAAGCCGACGAGGACGGAGCCAATCGCAAGCACGATGAGAGGCAGCGTCATACTGCGCGGCGATTCTTTCGGCTCGAAATGCGGGTGAGGAATGCCGTGAGCATCCAGCCGGTCACTACTGTCGTGCGCACCGACGTGCTCGCCCGGCTGATGATGCGGGCGGTCGCCTGCCGATGCGACCATCGCATCATGCGGCTGTAAGCCTTTGTCGTGCGCCGCGGCGAATGCTTCATCAGCTTCGCCGCCGGCGTGCCGATGGCGAAAGCGCTCCGGGCCTTTGAAGGTCAGCCACATCAGCCGCGTCATGTAGAACGCCGTCATCCCTGCGGTGGCCAGCGCCACAAACCAGAGAATCTTCGCGCCGCCAAACACATTGGTGCTAAAGGTGTTCCAGAGAATCTCGTCCTTCGAGAAGAAGCCGGCAAACGGCACGATGCCGCAGATGGCCAGCCAGCCCGCCGCCATCGTCCAGTAAGTTGTCGGCAGGTACTTCTGCAAGCCGCCCATGCGCGGCATCTCTTGCTCGTGGTGCATGGCGTGAATGACTGAGCCTGAGCCGAGGAAGAGCAGCGCCTTGAAAAAGGCGTGTGTGAAGACGTGAAAGATCGCCGCGACGAACGCGCCGACGCCTGCGCCCAAGAACATATAGCCGAGCTGCGAGACCGTCGAATAGGCCAGCACTTTCTTGATGTCGGTCTGCGTGATGCCGATGGTCGCCGCGACAAACGCTGTCAAACAGCCGACCAGCGCGACGATCATCATCATCGTCACCGAACGCTGAAAGATGAAGTTGGTGCGCGTCACCATGAAGACGCCCGCGGTCACCATCGTCGCCGCGTGAATCAGCGCGCTTACCGGTGTCGGCCCGGCCATCGCGTCCGGCAGCCAGATGTAGAGCGGAATTTGCGCGCTCTTGCCGGTCGCGCCGATGAATAGTCCGAGCGCCAGCCACGACATCAAGCCCCACGTCCAGAGTTGCTCGACCGGATAAGCGGCAACCACCGAACGCAGCTCGGCAAAGTTCACGGTGCCGAAGGTCGCAAAGATTCCAAAGATCGCCAGCGAAAAACCGAAATCACCGATGCGATTGACGATGAAGGCTTTCTTCGCGGCGTCGCCTGCCTCCTTGCGGTCGAAGTAATAGCCGATGAGCAGGTACGAGCAGAGGCCAACGCCTTCCCATCCGACAAACATGACGACGAAGTTCGACGCCATCACCAGCACCAGCATCATGAACATGAAGAGGTTCAGGTAGGCGAAGAAGCGATAAAAGCCGCGGTCGCCATGCATATACCCGGTCGCGAAAATATGAATGCACAGGCCGACGAAGGTGACGACGAACATCATCACCAGTGACAGTTGATCGATCTGGTAGCTCCACTCGACTTTGAAATCCGCCAGGTGTCCGGCTTCATGACCTGCCGTCGTGTGCGCCATGCCGCCGGGCAGGAACTCGAATGATTGCGGGAAGCCGCCGCTCGTCACATACGGCTGGCGGTCGTGGGCCGGCGCGTAGCTCGACGCGTATTCGTAGAAAGCGCCGATGGTCAACAGCAGCGACAGCAGGATGACGCCGCAGCCGATCAGGCTGACGACGCGCTCGCTGAGGCGCAGCCGCCGGCCAAGCAGAAAGTTGATGAGGAAGCCGAGGAGCGGAAAGACGGGGATGAGCCAGACGAGTTTTAGCATATGCTTTGAGTGACAAGTGATGAGTGATGAGTGACAAAGTAAACTGGCTGGCTTCTTTCTTGTCACATGTCACTTGTCACTCGTCACCTCTCCTACCATTTCAATAAATCGATCTCGTCAATGGCGATGGTTTCGCGGTTGCGGTACATCGCAATGACGATGCCTAAGCCGACCGCCGCCTCGGCAGCCGCGACGACAATGACGAAGATAGTGAAGACCGGCCCGGTCAGGGGCTCGACGATGAGCCTAGCGTCGGTGAGCGCCTTCTGGTTCATCGCCAGATAACGCGAGAAGGCGATCATGTTCAGGTTGACCGCGTTCAGAATCAGCTCAATAGACATGAAGATGATGATGATGTTGCGGCGCGACAGCACGCCGGCAACGCCGACGACGAAGAGCAGAAAGCTCAACATGAGAAAGTTGATGAGCGTCGGTTCGAAGCGTTTGACCGGCGAGGCTTGCGCTTGCAGCACCAGCGGCGTAATCAGGGCGAACGCGCCCAACAGGAAACTGGTCACAGCGACCTCCACAAACTAAATGATGAATGAGAAATGATGAATGACGAACTGTCGGAACTGGCAGCGGCGCGACGGCTTTTCTGTAATTCATCATTCGTCGTTCATCATTCATCACTATTCGTAATACTTCTCTTGCCGGGTGCCGCGGGCCAGCAGGACGGCACCGACCATCGCCACCAGCAACAGCACGGAAGCGATTTCAAAAGGCAGCGCGGCTTTGCGATAGAGCGCGTCACCGACATTCTCGGTGTCTTGCGAGATGTAGAGGCCGGCGCCGGCGTTGCTGCGTTCGGCGGTGTCGGTCGTGGCGACGGCTGCGGCAGCCGTCGCGTCGGCAGGCGGTCGGAAAGCCGCTTGCGCCGGGTTCATCGCAAAGTAAAATGACAGCGCCAGCAGCAAAGCGACGATGACCGCCGGCCATGTCTGCCGTGTATAAAGCTGCACGCGGGCTTCTTCTTCGGCGCGCGTCTCGACCAGCATGATGACGAACAGGAACAGCACCATGACGCCGCCAACATAAACCAGTATCTGCACGCCGGCGACGAATTCGGCGCGCAGCAAGATGAACAACAGCGCGACGTTGACCAGCGTGGCGATCAAAAACAGCGCCGAATGCACGGCGACGCGCGCCGTTACGACGAAGACCGCCATAAACAGCGTCATGATCGCCAGCACATAAAACAGCACGCCTTCCCAACCGTGTAATTGCATAGCCCTCCGGGCTGGGGCTAGGGACTAGGGGCTAGGGGCTAGCAGAAGAAAGGCGCGAAGCGCTTCCCTTTCCCTCTAGTCCCCAGTCCCTAGCCTCTAGCCCCTACTTCGTGTAGCGAACGTAGTTGATGCCCTTTTCGAGCATCTCGCGATCCCAGCGAAAACCTGAGCGATGATAAACGGCCAGCTCGAAGCTCTGCGTCAGCTCCAGACAATCGGTCGGGCAGGCTTCGACGCAGAGGTTACAGAACATGCAGCGCGAGGTGTCGAAGATGAACGTCGTCAGCACCTTCTTCTTGTTCACCTTTTCGCCGTCGCGGACTTCGCGGCGGATCGAGCCGACTTCGATACAATCGACCGGGCAGACGACAGCGCACAGGTCACAGGCGATGCACAGCGATGCGCCGTTCTCAGGGTCGAGGTTCAGGCGCGGCGCGCCGCGAAAACGTTCCGAAACGCGCGCCGGTTCCTTCGGGTATTGCTCGGTGTAGATCGCCTGCAAAGGGTTGCCGCCGTCGCGCGGCTCGTACAATGCCCGCGCGTTGTAGCGAAACGTCAGAGCCAGCCCTTTGAACAGGTCAATCAGCAATAGCCGCTTGATGATTTGCCCCAGTGTTCGTCTCTTTGCCGGTGTTGTACCTGCTGCCATAAGTCACCATGTCGAGTGAATCTTAAACCTGCGCTTGTTCGCTTTCCTGCGCGCCTTTCTGCAACTGCTTCTCCAGCCGCTCGCGGCGCAAGCGCATCTGTAGCTGCCGCTGCTCGGCGAGGTTAAAGTCGCGCGTGCGGCGGTTGATCGTCGCAAGCAGCGCCCAGGTGATGGGAATCGTCAGTACGAAGGCGGTGGCGATGAAATAGGCGATGCCTTTGCCGGTCGGCAAGAGGCGGCCCGCCTGCTCGCGCATCAAGCCAAAGACGCCTTGCGGCTTGGGAAGCGCCAGCACAAACCAGATGCCGGTCAGTACGATGTTGGCCAGTCCCGCGGGAATCATCCACTTCCAGCCGAGCGCCATCAATTGATCGTAGCGATAGCGCGGCCACGTCCAGCGAAACCACATATAGGCATAGATCAGCACCAGTATCTTGCCGACGAAGACACCGACGCTGAACAAGACGCGCGCGCCTTGCTCAGTGAAGGGATGCATCAAGGCCAGCGCGATGGCGAGCAGAATGAAAAGCGCCGCCGCCGCCATGCCGACCGTGCGCATAATCGAAGGTGGCTCGCCCATGACGCCGCGCCAGAAGATCAACAGCGCCAGCAGCGCCAGCAACACCGCGACAACGATGCTGAAGGCCATCGGCGTGATGCGGCTCTCCAGCCCGAACAGTGTCCAGCCGCCGAGGAACAGGGTGACGGCAATGGCCGTGGTGACGATCACCGAGGTATACTCGGCCATAAAGAAAAGCGCCCAGCGAAAGCCGGAGTATTCGGTGTGGTAGCCGGCGACCAGTTCGGATTCGGCTTCGGGCAGATCGAAGGGCGCGCGGTTGGTCTCGCCCAGCGCGCTGACGATATAAACCATAAAGCCGACGGGCTGAAACAGCACATACCAGATGCGGTCGGCCTGCTGCGCTTCGATGATGCCGTTGAGCGACAGCGTGCGCGCGAACATTAGCGCGCCGATGATCGATAGGCCCATGCCGATCTCGTAGCTCACCATCTGCGCCGCCGAGCGCAGCGCGCCGAGCAGTGAATACTTGGAATTCGACGACCAGCCGGCCAGCACCAGCCCCAGCACGCTGATGGACGAAACCGCCAGCACGAACAGCAACCCGATGTTGATGTTGGCGATGGTCGCCCAGGTTGAACCCCACGGAATCACTGCCAGCACGACAAACGCCGCGACCACCGAGATGATTGGCGCGATGGTGAAGACGCTTTGATCGGCCTTGAGCGGAATCAGGTCTTCTTTGAGCAGCAGCTTCAGGCCATCGGCGAGCGGCTGCAACAATCCCCACGGGCCGACGCGCATCGGGCCGAGCCGCGCCTGCATGAAGGCTGAGACTTTGCGCTCGACCCAGACCAGATAGGCAACGACCGTAAGCACGATGAACAGCACGATGAGGATTTGAATCAGCGGCCAGACGACATATTCCGACCAGAAGATGTTCGGCTGGCGCTCGCGGGTGATCGCCGTCCGCACCCACTCCGGCGCGGCAAACAGCAGGGTTGTGATGAGTCCGAGCATAGTAACCTGAAACGATGAATGATGAACGATGAATGATGAACTGAAGAGGGAAAGGAAGCCGGATTATCTATAGACAATCCCCTGCCTTTATTCATCATTCATCGTTCATCATTCATCATTAGCCTTTACCTGTCCACTTCGCCGAGCACGATGTCGAGCGTGCCGATGATGGCGACGACATCGGCGATCAGGTGGCCGACGGCCATCTTCTTGAGCGATTGCAAATTGATGTATGACGCCGGGCGAACGCGCATGCGATAGGGCTTGCCCGTGCCGTCGCTCACCAGATAGACGCCCAGCTCGCCTTTGGGCGCTTCGATGGTGTGATAGACATCACCAACCGGCGGCTTGATGATCTTCGGCACTTTGGCCATCACCGGGCCTTCGGGCAGGCCGTCGAGCGCCTGCTCGACGATCAGCGCCGACTGCTTCATCTCTTCCATGCGGACGAGGTAACGGTCATAGGTGTCGCCGTTCTCGCCGATGGGAATCTCGAAGTTAAAGTCAGAATAGGCCGCGTAAGGCGTCGCCTTGCGTACGTCGTAGCGCACGCCCGAGCCGCGCAGGCAGGGGCCGGTCAGGCTCAGGTCAATGGCGTCTTCCGCCGAGATGATGCCGATGCCGACGGTGCGCTGCAACCAGATGCGATTGGCGTTTAGTAACGTTTCGTACTCTTCGATGCGGCCCGGCAATATCTTCAGGAAGTCGCGAACGCGCTGCTCGAATTCCGGGTAGGCGTCCCACCAGAAGCCGCCGATGCGGAACGCATGCGCGGTCAGGCGCGCGCCGATGAAATCTTCGAAAAGCTTCAGAATCTCTTCGCGCTCGCGGAAGCAGTAGAGCAAAACCGTCACCGCGCCAATGTCCATCGCGTGGGTGCCGAGCCAGAGCAGGTGCGAGGCAAGGCGCTGCAATTCGGTGAGGATGACCCGCAGGTATTGAGCGCGCTTCGGCACTTCGACCTGCAAGAGCTTCTCGACCGCTTCGACGTAGAGCAGGTCGTTCGATACGGCGGCGACGTAATCGAGCCGATCCCAGTAGGGCGTGATCATTGCGTAGGTATCGTGCTCGGCGATCTTTTCGACACCGCGGTGCAGATAGCCGATGTCACAGTCGAGGTCGGTGACGGTCTCGCCGTCGAGCTTGAGGATGACGCGCAGGACGCCATGCGTGCTAGGGTGCTGCGGCCCCATGTTGAGCACCATCTCTTCGGCGTCGAAAAGCGGCTCGTGTTCGTTGATGACTTCCTGGTCTTGCATATCAACCTGCCTGCGGCTGGCCTTCGCCGGCGCTCAAGCGTGAGCGCTTAGCGGCGCTCGCGGTACTTCACATCGATCAAGCTGGTGTCGTAATCCACTTCGCGATAGTCGAGGTGTTTGTCCGTCCACTCGTTGTCGCGGTATTCAATCGGGTACTCTTTGCGCAAGGGGTGGCCGGGCCAGTCCGGCGGCAACAGGATGCGCCGCAAGTCGGGGTGGCCGTCAAAGCGTATGCCGAACATATCGTAAGCCTCGCGCTCCATCCAGTCGGCGCCGCTCCAGAGCGGCGTGATGCTCGGACAGGATTGGCCATCGGCGAGCGACACCTTGAGGCGCAGCCGGCGGTTAGAGGCGACCGAGTAGAGATTAACGACGACCTCGAACTCTTCGCCCTGGCGCTCAGGCCAGTGAACCGCCGTCAGGTCGTTGCACATATCGAAGCGCACGTCGCCCGAATCGCGTAGGAAGCGGCAGAGCGCCAGGTACGAGTCTCTCTTGACGCGCAAAACCTGTTGGCCGAGCGTGGCGACGGCTTCGGTGATGGCGTCGCCGAACTGCTTCTTGATGCGCTCAACGAGCCGGTCGCCGGTGATCTCTGTGGTGATTGCAGGGCCTTTGCGCGGCGGCGGGGCGGGCTTCTGTCCGGCTGGCGGAGCCGCTTTCGCGGCAGCGCCCTCGGCGGCAGGCGCGCGCGGCGGCGCAGGCTTGACCGCAGCCGGCCCGGTCGCGGGCGGCGTGGGCGTCGTCGGCTGTGGCGTCGCGGGCGCGCCGGTTTCCGACGCGCCTTCAACCGCGGGAGTCTTTGATGGCTTATCGGTGCCCGGCAGCGCCGTTTCGTCTTTGGCTTCGGTCTTCGGCTTCTGGCCTGCGGGCAGCTCGGCTTTCAATTTCGCTTCGCCTTCGTCGGCGGGCGCAATCGAGCCGGCGACGGGCGGCAGCGCCTGGGCTTTATCCGGCACGTCAGCGCCCACGGTTTCGGGTGAGCCGCTGTCCGGTGTGCTGCCGATGTCCAGTCTATCCTTCGGGTCGTCTGCCATTTGTATGCCCCGCTACAAAACACGCGAAGATAGTTTTGCTACGCGCTGAAAGTAATGGTCTGTCGGCAGTGGCTTGGAATGAGATGCTGCTAATTAAAGCTGCTTTCGCAATTGCTTTTAACATACGGCTACAGGCTTGTCAATCGCGCTTGCCGAGAGCGTCTATCGAAGCAGGTTTTGAAGAACGCCGCGCCGTCGCAGCATCAATGCACATAGATTTCGAGAACGCGATTCTGTGCCTGCGGGTCGTAAATGACCGAGATCACGTCGCCTTCGCTCAACTCGGCGGCAGTGATCGTTTCGTCGTCGTGGGGATCTTCCGTGAGCAGGCCGAGCAGGTCAGCGCCACCTTCACGCCCGACGCCGCTGCCGACCAGATCGTTCTCGCGCGCCAGCACCGTGACTTCTGCATAATCGCGGGCCGGGCGCACGGTGATCGACAGCATGCCTTTAGCGGGGGAGCTGATCTTGACGACTTCGCCGCGCACGGCGGCAAGCTGTTTGGCAGCGGCGGCGCGCGGCGGCGCTTGCGCGCCCGCCCCGGCCAGTCCGAGCGCGAGCGCAAGGCTCAAGAACGCGATCAACATTCGCCTCACTCCTGCACCTGAGATGGTCGAGTAGAGAGATAAACCATCGGGAGAATGGTGAGAACCGCTCGTATGCTACACCGGCTGCCGCGACTGTTCAAGCCGGCCTGCCAGGGCGGTTCAGCTTGCAAGGCCCGCGCTCGCTGTGTTAATCATTGAATGCCTGGCAGGAGCTTTTTGAAGTCAACATAAAAAGGATTATATGCGCGGAAAAATAGCGATTTTCATTGATGGTAACAATCTGTTCCACGCAGCGAGATCGGTCGGTGTCGAAATAGACTATGCTAAGTTTTTGAACTTCCTACGCAACGATTCGCCATTGCTGCGGGCCTTTTTTTACACCGGCGTAGACGAGAAGGCCGAGCGCCAGCAGGGCTTTTTGCTCTGGATGCGGCGCAACGGCTATCGCGTGGTTGAGAAAGAATTGAAGACTTACGCCGACGGCACCAAGAAGGCGAATCTCGATGTCGAGATCGCCGTTGACATGCTGTCGCTCGCCGACAAATACGACACGGCGGTGCTGGTATCGGGCGACGAAGACTTTGCTTACGCCATCAACGCCGTCGCCTACAAAGGCGTGCGGGTCGAGCTGGCGGGTTTTCGCAGCAACACCAGTCCTCGGTTGATCGATGTGGCCGACCAGTTCATTGAGCTGGATTCGCACCTCGATTCGATCTGCAAATCCGAGAGCCGCTATAACCACTACCACAACAACAACCACCATGGGCATTCGGTGCAGACGCGCCCCAGCGGCAGCCTGAACACCGGCAGCTTGAACACCGGCAGTCTGAACGCCAATCACCTCAATGGCGGCGCTCCGGTGACCTGCAACCTCAACCCGAACAACCTGCCGACCGGTGGCTTCGTTCGCGTTCAGGACGAAGAAGAGCAACCCCAGCCGGCAAGCGCGCAAGCTACCGAATAATCCATCGTCCTTCGTTCAGCGCTGCCTGTGTCATCACCAATGACCAGGGACGAAGGACAAAGGATTATTCTACGCGAATACAGGCAACACGATGGCCGGGAGCGATCTCGACCAGCGGCGGGCGGGCGCTCTTGCAGTCGTCCACGGCCATTGGGCAGCGCGTGTGAAAACGGCACCCGGCGGGCGAGGCAGTGGGCGTCGGCGCGTCGCCTTCGAGCTTGTGCGGCGCGCGGCGCGCTTTCGGCACCGGCACCGGAATCGCCGCCAGCAGCGCCTGAGTGTACGGGTGCAGCGGGCGCGCGAAAATCTCTTCCGTATCAGCTTCCTCGACAATCTCGCCGAGATACATTACCGCGATGCGATCGGTGATGTGCTTGACGACCGCCAGGTCATGAGCGATGAACAGGTAAGTCAGGTTGAACTGCTGTTGCAGATCGCTGAGCAGGTTGAGGATCTGCGCTTGAATCGAAACGTCGAGCGCCGACACGGCCTCATCACAGACGATGAACTTCGGGCCGAGCGCCAGGGCGCGGGCGATGCCAAGCCGCTGGCGCTGGCCGCCGGAAAACTCGTGCGGGTAACGGCTCTGATAATCGGCGCTGAGCCCGACAAGCTCAAGCAACTCTGCCACCCGCTCGCGCACCGCCTGCTGCAAGGAGCTCGCGCCGGCTTGCGCTTCGACGAGGCGATGCACGCGCAGCGGTTCGGCGAGCATCGCGCCGACGGTCATTCGCGGGTTGAGCGAGGCGAACGGGTCTTGAAAGATGATCTGCATCTCGCGGCGCAACTGGCGCAGCTCGCGCGAGCTTAAGCCGAAGACCTCGCGGCCATCAAAGACGACGCGCCCGGCAGTCGGCTTGATCAAGCGGAGAATCGTGCGCCCCGCCGTCGTTTTGCCGCAGCCCGATTCGCCGACCAGCCCCAGCGTCTTACCCTGCGGGATGGTAAAGGAGATGCCATCCACGGCGCGCACCTGCCCGATAACGCGCGGCACCACGCCTTTGCGTATCGGGTAATGCTTCACCAGGTTTTCGACAATCAGCAGATCATCCATTGCGTTTCAGACAGAGCCGCGCGCGGTCTCGCCGACCTGCTCGGCGAAATGACAGGCCGCCAGGTGGCCTGCGCCAATCTCGCGCAGGGGCGGCTCTTGCGTGCAAACTTCCTGCGCCATCGCACAGCGCGTGCGAAAGCGACAGCCCGAAGGGAAGTCGAGCGGGCTTGGCACCGAGCCAGGGATTGCCGCGAGCCGCGCTTGCTTCTCGTTCAAAGAGGGTAGCGAGCGAAACAGGCCGTGGGTGTACGGGTGACGCGGGCGCTCGAACAGCTCGCCAACCGGTGCCTGCTCGACAATGCGGCCTGCATACATCACGGCGACGCGGTCGCAGGTTTCCGCGACGACACCGAGGTCGTGCGTAATCAGCAAGACGCTCATGCCCATCTCGCTTTGCAGCTCGTTGAGCAGGTCGAGAATCTGCGCCTGAATCGTCACGTCGAGCGCCGTCGTCGGCTCATCGGCGATCAATAACTGCGGCTTGCAAGCGAGCGCCATGGCGATCATCGCGCGCTGCTTCATGCCGCCCGACATCTGGTGCGGGTACTCGTTGAAGCGCGTTTCCGGCGAAGGGATGTGAACGCGCCGCAGCATCTCGAGGGCGCGGGCGCGCGCTGCTTGCTTCGTCACCGATTCGTGCTCGAGGATGACTTCGGTGATCTGCCGCCCGACGCTCATAATCGGATTGAGCGACGACATCGGCTCCTGAAAAATCATTGAGATGAGATTGCCGCGGATGCGGCGCAGCCGGCGCTCGTCAAGCGTTAAGAGGTCTTCGCCGCGAAAGCGAATCTCGCCGCCGGCATACTGCGCAGGCGGCGCTGTGAGCAGTTGCAGGATGGCGTAAGCGGTCACCGATTTGCCGCAGCCCGATTCGCCGACCAGCCCGAGCGTTTCGCCCGCTTCGACCGTCAGGCTGACGCCGTCAACTGCTTTCACCGTCCCGGCGTCAGTGCGAAAGTGAACGCGCAGATCGGCGACTTCGAGCAATGGCGGATTGTTGCTCATTTCTTAGGGGGCGTCAGAATATCGCTGGTGAGATGAATTTGGCGCTGGCCTTCGTCGCGCACGCGCCGCGCGACTTCGCTGAGCGGCTCGTCCTGCTGCTGTGTGACCATCTTGATGACCATCGGCAGGTTGACGCCGGTGACGATCTCGACGGCGGCCTGGCCGAGAAAGCTGGCGGCGATATTGGTCGGCGTGCCGCCGAACATATCGGTCAGCAACAGCACACCGTTGCCTGTGTCAACGCGCTGAATGGCGCGCTCGATCTCCTGACGGGCAACATCTACATCGTCGTGCCAGCCGATGGAGACCGCGGTAATGTGATGAATCTCGCCGACAATCATCTCTGCCGCCGAGACCAGCTCGTTGGCCAGTTGGCCGTGTGTGACGATGACTCCACCAATCATTCTTCGGAGAAGCCAGGAGTCAGAAGTCAGAAGTCAGAGTGAAAAGGGAAGTCGGCTGCCGCCCTTATTCTTCCTGACTCCTGACTCCTGACTCCTGACTCCTTTCAGGTCTTGTATCGCTGTTCGTCCTTACTGATGTCGCGGTGGACGACGCGGGTTTTAAAGCCGGCGGTTGCGAGCCGCTCGTGAATGGCGTCGGCAATCATCACCGAACGGTGCCGGCCTCCTGTGCAGCCGACGCCGATGCTCAGATAGCTCTTGCCTTCGCGCGTGAAGCGCGGCAGCAGAAAGGTCAGCAAGTCAACGAAGCGCTCGATGGTTTCGTTGACTTCGGTTTGCGACACCAGGTAATCGATCACTTCCTGATCGCGCCCGGTGTGGGCGCGCAACTCAGGCACGAAGTGCGGGTTGGGCAGAAAGCGCACGTCAAACAGCATATCCAACCCGCGCGGCAACCCGTGCCGGAAGCCGAACGACGAGATCGCCACATTCAATTCGTGAGCGCTGCCGCGCTCGGCGAAGCGATCCTTGATCACGTCGCGCAGCGTATGCACGGTCAGCTCCGTCGTGTCGATTACAATATCCGCCAGCTCGCGGATCGGCGCAAGCAGCTCGCGCTCCTGGCGGATGGCGGCAACGACTGTTTGATCCGTCAGCGGGTGAGGCCGCCGCGTCTCGCTGTAGCGGCGCAGCAGCACGTCGTCGTCGGCTTCGAGATAGACGATGGTGACGGCGACGCCTTTGCCCTTCAACTCTTCATGAATGTGTGGGAATAGCCCGAGGAATTCGCGCGAGCGCACGTCAACGACAAAAGCGGTGCGGTCAATCTCGCTCGATTCGTCGCACAGGCGGACGAAGGTCGGGATGAGCTGTATCGGCAGGTTATCAATGGCAAAGTAGCCGAGGTCTTCAAACGCCTTGAGCGCCGAGCTCATCCCCGACCCCGACGCGCCCGTGATGATGACGACAGAAACTGACATAAGAAAGGGGCTAGGGGCTAGGGGCTAGGGACTAGGGGCCGAAGAAAAAACGAGTCCCTAGTCCCTAGCCCCTAGCCCCTGCTTCATGGTTCGATCAAACCATAATTGCCGTCGGTGCGATTATAGATCACGCCGACCTTATTCGACTCGGCGTCGCGGAAGACGATGAAGAGATCGTCGGAATCGGCAAGCAGCAGCGCCGCTTCTTCCTGGGTCATCGGCTTGACGCGGTAGCGCCGCTCCTGGACGATGCGCGCCGCCGTCGCCGTCGCCGCGGGCAGGTTGCCGTCGGGAACCTCCGCGACTTCTTTGACCGAGGCGCGGCTGCGCTTGCGCGTCTTGAACTTCTCTTTCAAGCGCATGGCCTGCTTGACGACGCGCTGCGCCGCCGAGGTGACTGATTGTCCGGCGTCGGTATTTTCACCGACGGCGGTGAAGACCGAGTCGCGCCAGTAGACGACGATCTCTGCGGCCTTGCGATGCTTTTCGGAAGTGACCGTGACGTGCGCGCGCAAGGGCGTCGAATCGAGAATCTTGTCGAGCTTTCCTAGCTCCTTCCGGGCCAACTGCTCAATCGCCGGGGAGATGTCCATGTGACGACCGGTGAATTCAAATTCCATGTGTTCGTCTCCTTTAATTGCGGATGGCAGATTGCCGATTGCGGATGCTCGAACCCTGCATCGCCGCGTTCTTGAAATGCGACTGACAAGGTCTCGGGCTTGTTTGAATGGCAGGTTGCAGGACGGGCGGCGCGGGAGGAGTCGTTTTCAATCCGCTATCCGCAATCGGCAATCGGCAATCGGCAGAGTGGTTCATCATACGATGGCGCGGCGTTCGCGCGAACCAGGGATGCGCATCTGGTCGCGATACTTGGCAACCGTTCGGCGACTCATCTTCACGCCCTGTTTCGCCAGCCGCTTGGCGATCTCATCATCGGTGATCGGGTGGTGGGGATCTTCGGCTTCGATCATCTTCTTGATCTGGAGCTTGAGCACGCGCGTCGAAACGTCTTCGCCCGAATCGCTCTTCATGCCTTCGGTGAAGAAGCGCCGCAGCTCGTAGACGCCTTGCGGCGTGTTGACGTACTTGCGGTTGACGACGCGCGATACCGTGCTCAGGTGCATGCCGATGTCTTCGGCAACGTCTTTGAGCATCATCGGGCGCAGGTACTCGATGCCCTTGTCGAGGAATTCTTGCTGGCGCTCGACGATGGATTGACAGACGCGGTAGATCGTCTGCCGCCGATGCTCGATGTTCTTGAGCAGATCAACCGCCGAGCGGAAGCGCTCTTTGATATAGTCGCGCGTCTCTTTGGTGGCGTCTTTCGACTCCATCATCTGGCGGTAGGTGCGGTTGATGCGCAGGTGCGGCATGCCCTCGTCTTCAAAGCGGATGACGTAGCTGTCGCCGACCTTTTCGATGGTGACTTCGGGGACGACCGGCTGGGCCTCTTCGGCGGAATACTTGCGCCCCGGCTTCGGGTCGAGTTGCTTGATGATCTCCATCTCGGCGATCACCTGTTCAAGCGGCACGCCCAGAGTTTTGGCTAACTCCGGCAGCTTGTGCGTTTGCAGACTCTCGAAATGATCGCGCACCATGCGCGCCGCCAGCGTCTCGCCCATGCCGCGGACGTCGAGCTGAATCAGCAACGACTCGCGCACGTCGCGCGCCGCAACCCCCACAGGGTCAAGCCGCTGGACGATGTGCAGGGCGCGTTCGACCGTCTCTATGGGCCACGGCCCCATGGCGGCAATCTCATCGAGCGTGGCGTCGAGAAAGCCGGTGTTGTCATCCAGATTACCAATGATCGCTTCGCCCGCCGAGCGCACATCCTCCGGCACGTCCGTCAGGTGGAGCTGCTCGATCAGTTGCTCGTAGAGCGACTGTCGGCGGGTCAACATATTCTCGAACGAAACGTCGTCTTTGGCCTCGTACTCGTGCGTCTTGTAGCCGGGATCGAGGTACTGCTCCCAGGTTTCGCCGAAGTCAATTTCCTGGAACGGGTCGCGCTCGCGCTCGGGCTCGACTTCCGCTTCACCGCTGATCGGCGCTTCGACGGCGTTGACGGTCGCGGTTTCGGCTGAGGTGGTGAAATCGCTCATCGCCTGACCGTCAACCGGCCCTGCCTTGTTCGCCTCGGCGCCGGCGTAATCCGCCGTCGTCGCATCAATGGCGGCCATATCGTCGGAAATCGTCGTGTGCTCGTCCGGGCCATCGCCGGGCGCGACCTCTTCGAGCACCGGGTTGGCGGACATCTCGGTGGTGACCATATCCGACAGTTCGAGCTTGGTCATCGCCAGCAGCTCAATGCGTTGCCGCATCTGCGGCGTCAATACCAGCCGCTGTTGAAGACTCGTTGTAAGATGTGGCTTGACTGACATAATAAACCAGTTGCCAGTTGCCGGTCGCCAGTTGCCAGTTCAAGAAGCGAATGTTTTCTGTTGAACTGGCAACCGGCAACTGGCAACTAATAACTACATTTTGAAGTTCTCCCCCAGGTAGACTCGTTTCACTTCTTCATCACCGGTTAACTCATCGGGCGTCCCCGCACGAAAAATCTGTCCGTCATTTATTATATACGCTCTGTCGGTAATGGCCAGAGTCTCTCGGACATTATGATCGGTGATCAACACGCCGATGCCACGTTCGCGCAGCTTTTGCAAAATGCGCTGAATATCGATGACGGCAATCGGGTCAATGCCGGCAAACGGCTCGTCAAGCAGGATGAAACGCGGCTCGATCACCAGGCAGCGGGCGATCTCTGTGCGCCGCCGCTCGCCGCCCGACAACTGGTAGGCTTTCGTGTGCCGCACGTAAGCGATGTCTAATTCGTTGAGCAAGGCTTCGAGCCGGTGCTCGCGCTCGCGCCTCGTGAGCGGCAATGTTTGCAACACCAGCAGGATATTTTCTTCGACCGTCAGCTTGCGAAAAACTGAGGCTTCCTGCGGCAGATAGCTGATGCCGTTGCGCGCCCGCAGGTACATCGGCAGCCGCGAAATGTCTTTAGCGTTCAGGAAAATTTTACCGCGGTCGGGCCTTTCCAATCCGACGATCATGTAGAAGACAGTCGTCTTGCCGGCGCCGTTCGGCCCAAGCAAACCGACAATCTCTGCTTGCTTGATTTCCAGCGACACGTCGTCGACGACCGTGCGCTTGCGGTAGGACTTGCGCAAGCCGATGGCGCCGAGCACGCTGATTTCTTTAGTCGGAGCGGTCGCCTCTGGGTCGGGCGCAGGCGTCGGGCTTTCGGGAGGCGACTCAATCACAGCGACATCTTCTACCATTGGCTTGTTGCTAATTCTCTTTGGATTTTGTCAAACGATGAGTAGATCGAACCCGGCCAGTGCCCTGTCTGTTTTCGACTTGAATCCTATCATCGCGGCTATAGAAAGTCAATTCAGTGCCCATGGTCGAGCCCTGCTCGGCGTCGACGACGCGGGCGTTTTTGCCGGTCAAAACCGCGCGCCCGTCGCTTGCGGTATAGACCAGATGATCGCCCGTGCCGCGACGTGCCGGCTGTGTCAGGATGACGTTGCCGTCGGCCATCATGTGGTCAATCTCATTCGTCTCTTTCTGCAAGAAGACGTCTACCTTCGCCGCATCGATGCGGTCGGTGCCCTGCCGCGCATGGACGTTGCCTTCGTAGTGGACGAGGCGCTCGGTGTCCGAGTAATTCATGCGCTCGGCGGTGGCAAAGCCCGGTACGGTTTCGCGCTTACCGGGCGTGGTTTCGCGCTGCGCCTGATAGAGCGCGCTTTCGACGTTGCCCGTCGCCACCATGCGCTTGTCATCTTGATAAAGTTCGATGCGGTCGCCTTTGACGAAGTTGTCGTCCTGCCAGCCGCGCGCCTTGCCTGTGTAGATCGCGATGCCCTCGCCATTGCGCGCATCGGCGCGCTCGGCAGTGATGAAGACCGGCGACTTGGTGTTCTTAAACGGCGTCGCGTCGTTCGTGGTTTCGCGGCTGTAGTAGGTCGTGCGCACGTCGCCGCGCGCGTGGCTCTCGTCTTTCTGGCGGTCGTAATCAATCTCGTCGGCCTGCGTGCGCGATTTGGCGTCCCATGCCTGCGGGCGCTTGCCGCGCAGGTTGAGTATCTCATTCTGGCCGTCGTAGATGGCGCGCTCGGCGACGCCGTGGCGGTCGCCTTCGTTGTACTTGAAATCGCCTTCCTGTAGCGCCTGGTCAATGTCCTGCGAGTCGGCCACGAAGTCGGCCTTCAAACTCTTGCTGGTGGTGACGCGCGGCGGGTGCGCGTCTTTAACGGTCGCTTCGATGTCGACGCGGACGCCGCCAGTCGCCGCGTAAGTTTTAATGCGGTTCTCCTGCTCGTAGAAGACCGCGTTCATCTGCGGCGCGTGAATTGTCTTCTTGTCGGCGCCTTTGACAGCGCGCACCGGCGTCACCGTCATCACGGCGTTTTCGCTGGCTTCGGCGGCGCGCAGGTTTTTGCCGTCGGGATGAAATTCTAACGTGACGTTGTTGGCAGTCAATTGACGCTCGGTCGGGTTCTGCTGCGCGTTGGCAGGCGGCGGCGCATGCATTTTCACGTCGGCGTTGCCGGTGGCTTTGATCGTTTCAGCCAAACTGCCGGCAGCGGTCGGATTGAAGATGGCTTCGAGCGTGTCGGCGCGCGCGTCGCGCAAAGGCCCCTGGCCGAGCGAGCGCGTTTGCGCGCCGCCTGTGGCGACGGCGCGTTCGAGTTGATGCGACGCGCCGAAGAAAAAGTCCATGTCCGGCGATTGCACCTCTGCGCGGTCGCTCTGTTTGAGGTAAGAGTTGCCGCGCGCTTCGGCACGCTCGATGTGATTGGTGTCGTCTGTGTAGGCGACGATCTTATCGGCGCGCATCTCGTCGGCCTTCTGCGTAATGTTGGCGCTGCCGTCGAGCGTGATGCGGTGCTCTTTCTTTTCAAGCAAGGCGCTGCCGCAGCGCACCCGCGTCGGTTCTTTCGATTGAAATTGCGGCGCCGCGCCGCGGTCGCCGGCTCTGGCGGTGGTGTTGCCTGCGGCGGCATCAGGGGTGGCTTTGGCCAGCTCGGCGGCGGCTTGTTTGCGAGCGAGCTTGCGAGCGCGTTTGCGTGCCCTCCGGGCTTCGCGCTCGGCGGCAGTCTCTTCGCGCTGCCCGGCCGGCGCGGCGCTCTTGTCCGCCGGAGGCGCTTTCTTTTCGTCGCCCGGCCTGATCGTGAAGTCAACATCAGCGAGCAGGTGCGCGCGCTCTTCGGTCGCTTCGATCAGCGCGCCCGTGCAGGTGCCTGAGTAGTTGCGCCCCTCGAAGGCCACCGGCTTATCGGTTTCGATGGTGTTTTTGGTGCTGTCATAGCGCATGTAATCGGTCTTCACCGTCATCCCGTCCGAGGTTTTCACCACGACGTTGGCGATGAATTCGCCGATCAGCTTGTTGAGGTCACTGGTGTCGCTGACGTTGGCGCGCTCAGAGGTGACAAAGTCGTGGCGGTTGCCGTCGGCGCCGAACGATTCAAGCTGCACCTGTTCCAGCTCGTGCCCGCCGTTCTCATAAGTCTTGTCGGTGCCGGCGGTGAGCACGAAGCGCACCTTGCCTTCAACTTCGTGGGCATAGCGCGTGTTGTTGAAGACGGCGACGATCTTGCCGTCAATGAGATGTCCCTTTGCTTCCGGCTCATTGCGTTTATGGCGCATCACCAAATAAACGGCGAGCGCCGCGGCAATCGTGACAAACAGCGCCAGGGCTATCAATCTTCCTGCGGATAAGAGCTTGACTCGAAGCATGCCTTCTCAACTTCGGAACATGATGATGAAGCGATGACCGCTCGTTAAGGATTCTTACACGCCGGGCGCGGCAGTGTCGAACGAGAATGACCGCCCGCTCGCCTCGCTTGACCCGGTTGTGACGCCGGTCACGTCCGCCTGTGCCGCACCGCACAGCGCGCCCACCGCCGAGGCTCTACTATTCAACCTATCGAGCCGTACTGGAATATTTTTTAGGAGCGAAACATGACTTACGTGATCACTGCAAACTGCACTCAGGACGGTGAGTGCATTGACGCTTGCCCGGTAGACTGCATCCACCCGAACAGGAGTGAGCCGGGTTTCGGCGAAGGCGCGATGCTCTACGTCAACCCGGACGAGTGCATCGATTGCGGCGCCTGCGAGCCGGTCTGCCCGGCGGAGGCGATCTTCAGCGAAGACAATTTGCCGGAAGAGTGGCAGTCATTCACAGAGATTAATCGCTTGTATTATCAAGACGCGGCGGCGGCGGAAGTGGCAATCCTGGCCCATCGCAACAGCCATTGATTGGCGATTGCACGACAATTCGGTGACTACTCGATCTTCAAGTCTTTGAGGATCAGTTGCGCCTGGGTGTTGCCGTTGTAGGTGTTCTCGGAAAGCGTGAAGGCGAGGCTGACGCGGTCGCCTAAGAAAACGTCTTGGGCGCGATGGCCGGCACCCCACCAGAGGCAGTCGAGCCAGCGGCTCGCTTGCTGTACGCGGAACTTCAGATGCTTCTCTTTGAGGACGCGCGGCGCCTGGACGATCTGCACGCCGTGCGCTTCAAAGATCGGCTGCGGGTTGCCCGGCCCGAACGGCTCTAGCCGCGCCAGCTCGGCCAGCGTTTCCAGTGACGCCTGCTTGAGCGGCAGCGTGTAATCGCTCTCAACGATGGGCACCAGCGCCTCGTCGTTTAAGACGCCAGCCGCATGATCGTTCAAGCGCCGTCGCAGCTCGTCAATGCGGTCGGCGGCTATCGCCAACCCGGCGGCGTGCGCGTGGCCGCCAAAGCGCTCGAACAACTCCCCACAGCTCTCCAGCCCGTCGAGCAGATGAAATGCTTCAATTGAGCGCCCGCTGCCATGCCCCACACCGTTTTCAATCGAGATGACGATGGCCGGGCGGTGCAGGTGCTCGACGACCTTCGAGGCGACGATGCCGATGACGCCGCGGTGCCATCCTTCACCGGCAATGACCGCGACGCGCGACTGGCGCACGCTGGGGTCGCGCTCGATGACCGCCATGACCTGAGCCAGGATGTCTGCCTCGGCCTGTTGCCGCGCCAGGTTCTGCTCGTTCATCTGCATGGCGAGCTTCATGGCGGTCTCCAGGTCGGGCGCGTCGAAGAGGTCAACCGCCGCGCTCGCGCCTGCCATGCGACCCACCGCATTGATGCGCGGGCCGATGCGAAAGCCAACATCCACGCACGACACCGGGCGGCCTGCGACGCCGGCGACTTCGAGCAGGGCGCGCAGTCCGGGGTTATTCGGGCGGCTCAGGCCCGCCAGCCCATATCGGGCGATGACGCGATTTTCACCCGTCAGCGGCACGATGTCGGCGATGGTGCCGATGGCGGCGATCTTGATGAACGGCTCGATCAGGTTCGTGCGCCCGGTTTCAATGAACAGCGCTTGCGCCAGCTTGAAGGCGACACCGCAGCCGGCAAGATTTTTGTTAGGGTAATTACAATCGGTGCGCTTCGGGTTGAGCACGGCGTTGGCGCGCGGCAGCCCCTGTTCCGGCAAATGGTGGTCGGTGATGATGATGTCGAGGCCGAGCGCGCGCGCGTGTTCGACGACTTGGCGGGCGCGAATTCCTGTATCAACGCTGATGACCAGGTGATAGCCTTGCGCCTTGGCCATGTCCATGGCGTCTTCGCGCAGGCCATAGCCGTCTTTCAAGCGCTCGGGGATGTAATACGACACATCAGCGCCGACCATCGTCAGCGCTTTCTTGAGAATGACCGTCGAGGTTGTGCCGTCAACGTCATAGTCGCCGTAGATGAGAATCTTTTCTTTGCGCGCGACGGCTTCGAGAATGCGGCGCACGGCAGCGCGCATGTCCTGCATCAGAAACGGGTCGTGGAGATCGTTGATCGATGGATGGAGAAAGCTGTGCGCGGTCTGCGGGTCGGTGATGCCACGATTGGCGAGCACGGTCGCAAGAACATCGGACAGGTGCAGTTCGCGCGCCAGCCGCGCAATCTGCGCGCTGTCCGCGTGTGTTTGCACCCATCGTTTGTTCGGAGCCCTCGATGTCATTCGCGCTTGATGGTAACACGACGGCGGACAAACGACGAAGGCGAAAGCAGATTGTCTATTCGGCCAGCGAAAAATCGATCAAGTGGCGGGTGCGGTCTACGCGGCTGACAATAACGCTGACGGCATCGCCGAGCCGGTACTTGCGATTCGTGCGCGCACCACTCAACCGATGCTTGCGCTCCTGGTATTGGTAATCGTCGTCCGTCAGCGTCGAGATATGCACCAGTCCTTCAACGAAGAAGTCGTTCAGCTCGACATAAAATCCGTAATCCTTAACCGAGGTGATGACGCCGTCAAAGACTTCGCCGACCCGCCCGGCCATAAACTCGGCTTTGCGCCAGTCCATCAGCTCGCGCTCGGCGTCGGCGGCAACGCGCTCGCGCTCACTAGAATGTTCACCGATGTTGACCAGCCGGCTGCGCAGCGTAGTTTCGCGCTCCTCGTCAAGCACCGGCACAGCCAGGCGCTTCAAGGTGCGCCGCTCGCCGAGATCAATGGCGAAGTCTGCGGCGTTGGCGCGCCCGCGCTCGATCACTTCGCGCAGAACGCGGTGGACGATCAGGTCGGGATAGCGGCGGATCGGCGAAGTGAAATGCGTGTAGGTCTTCATCGCCAGCCCGTAATGCCCTTCGTTCTTCGCGGCATACTTGGCGCGCTGCATCGAGCGCAGCATTAAGTAAGAGAGCATACGTTCTTCGGGCAGGCCGCGAATCTGTGTCGCCAGGTATTGAAAGCCGCGTTGCGGCACCGGTCCGTGCATGGAAAACTTGTGGCCGAATGAGGCGGCAATCTCAGCGAATTCTTCGATCTTCATCGGATTCGGTTCTTCGTGAACCCGGAACAGCAGCGGCACGCCGAGCCCATCAAGATGTCGAGCCACAGTTTCGTTCGCCAGCAGCATGAACTCTTCGATCAAACGGTGTGC
>JBJMGU010000083.1:0-7318 GCA_045807765.1 Blastocatellia bacterium | reverse complement strand
GCTCAACCAGACTCTCCAGGCGGTTGCGCGCTTCGGTTGCGACCGCCAGGTATTTCTTCGACTCGCGTGACGTGAACGCTTCGACCGCCTGCCGTAGCGTCGCCTTGTCGTTCGTGTAAGGCGCGAGCAGCAACAATCCGAGATCGACGCCGAAGACCGCGACATAATCGTTCGCCTGCATCCCCGTATCGATGAAATCGAGCGCCGCCTTGCGCGCCCTGAGCGCGCCATCGCGGGTGGTCTGCGCGTCAAAGACGAGCGAGACGAGATTGAAGGTTTTCGCCGGATCAGCCGTCGCCGTCGCCCCGGTGGTGATCGTCTGCGTCGCCGCGGCGTTTGATTCGAAGCGGAAGGAGAGCGGCTTCTGCTTAACCCCGTCTTCGTAAATTTCAAAGTCGTCCAGCGTCAGGTCTTTGGCCGAGCGATTCTTCTTATCCAGCACCACCGCATCAACGATCACTTCGTCGGCCCGCAAGCGCAACGGCTTGTCCTGGGCTGGCGGTTGATTCTGCGCGTTGGTCTGAGCGCCGGCGAGCCCCGACAGCATTAAGGATAGAGCGAGAAGCAAAGCGCTGAGCTTTTTTATAAGGTTGTTCATGAAAGTAACTCCAAAGCGGGAATGGTGGCGACGCGTTGTGCCGCTGCCATACTGCTACTGCCTTTTGGCGAAGTCAACCCGCCACAAGGCGGTCGGATTGCCAAGCCCCTTCATATCCGCTAGTCTTTGGCGAATCTTTCGACGGGAGATCAATCATTGACCACAGCAAGCGCAGAGCCGCCGCACAAGCCCGAACTGAAACGAGACCTGACGACGCTGGAAAGCTACGCGACGATCATCGGCGTGCTGATCGGCTCTGGCATCTTCGTCGTTACGGGCCGGTTGGGCGCGGTGGCCGGGCCATCAGTGCCGCTCGCCTACCTGGTGCTGGCGCCGGTGATCTTAACCACGGCGGTTGCCTATTCGGTCTACCTGTCAACGCCGCTCGGCGTGCGCCCAGGCGACGCCTACCTGCACATCTCGCGGACGTTGCAGCAGTACTACATCGGCTATCTGGCGCTATGGCTGAAGTGGCTGGCCTACATCGGCGCGCTGGTTGTGCTGGCGACCTCGCTTGGCCAGTACTTGAAATTCTTCTATCCCGGCATGGATGACTGGTTCGCCGCCTGGCTGCCGTTCGGCGAGCGATTGAAGGCCGCCTACGCGAGCGGGCCGAGTCTCGGCGAAGCGGCAATCGCCACGGCGACCATGTTGTTCTTCTTCGTCTTCAATCTGCTCGGCGTCAAGTTCTATGGCTGGTTGCAGACGGCGATGTTCATTCTGTTGATGATCGCCGTGGCGATACTTGTCGTGCCGGGACTGTTTGCAATTCAATGGAAGAACTTCTCGCCGCTGTTTCCTTATGGCTTCTGGGCGACGGCGAGCGCCGATGGCGATAGAGGCTTTCTGGCAGCGCTGCCGCCGCTGTTCTTCTCTTACGCGGGATTCGAGAGCCTGGCGCAGACCGCAGGCGAAACTCGCGAGGCGCGGCGGGCGCTCCCCGCCGTCTTCATCAACGGCATTTTGATCTCGATGCTGATCTTCTGTTTGATGTCGCTGGTCGCCTTCGGCGTCGTGCCTTACCAGGAACTGGCGCGGTCGGATTACGCGATGGCCGACGCGGCACACCGCTTCTTGCCACGCTGGGGAGGCGCGGTCGTGGCGCTCGGCGCGATCATGGCGTTCACGACTTCGATCAACGGCTCGCTGTTCGTGCCGGCGCGCATCCTCTACGTCTTCGGCGAAGACCGCATGGCACCGCGCTGGTTTGCGCGCGTCGGTGACCGTTTCCGCACGCCGTGGGTGAGCCTGGTCATCAACACAGGTGTCGCGCTCGTGCTGCTGTGGACGAAGCAGTTGAGCTATGTGCTGAACATCTCGCTGGTGGCGATCTTTTTGTTGTACGCCTTGCACAGCGCCTCAATGGCGGCGCTGCCGTTCATTCGGCCTAAACTCTATGACACGGCGCAGGTCAAGCTGCGACCCTGGCTGCTGGTGACATTCGGCCTGATCTCGGTGATTTCGATGGGCTACCTGACGTTTATGGTCATCGGTCGTGACATCAGCGAGCGCCGGCAATCGGGCGGTGTGGCGATCTGGCAATTGCTGCTGTTGTGGATTGGCATCGGCACGGCGCTATATTTGATCGCCCGCTGGGAAGGGCGCCGCAGTGGCTATGATTACAAAGGTCAGTTGACGCGCGAGTGGAAAAATGAAACCACAGATGAACACCGATGAACACCGATTATCAGGAAAAGCTTGAATTTCAGGCGTTTTCTATCGGTGTTTATCGGTGTTCATCTGTAGTTCCTTCTTTGTCTGTTCGTTGTGAGCGGCAAATTCCGTGTGCTATCGTAGGCGCGTCGGCATCCGACGGAAAGGTTATGGCATTGACGAAAATCAAACGCGCACTCATCAGTGTTTCAGACAAGACGGGGTTGGTTGAATTCGCGCAGCGGCTGGCGCGCTATCAGATCGAGCTGTTATCTACAGGCGGCACGGCACAACTGCTGCGCAACGCCGGCCTTACGGTTCACGACGTGAGCGACCTGACGGGCTTTCCAGAAATTCTCGGCGGGCGCGTCAAGACGCTGCACCCGAAAGTCCACGGTGGCTTGCTGGCCATCCGCGACAACGCCGAGCATCAACGCCAGGTCGCTGATAACCAGATCGAATACATCGATATGGTAGTGGTCAACCTTTACCCCTTCCGCGAAACCATTGCTCGCGCCGAAGTGACGGTCGAAGAGGCCATCGAAAACATAGACATTGGCGGCCCATCAATGATTCGCTCGGCGGCAAAGAATTTCGAAGACGTTGTCGTCGTCGTTGACCCGGCGGACTATCCAATCATCGCCGACGAAATGGACGCGGGCGAAGGTCGCGTGTCGCGCCTGACGCGGCTGCGACTGGCGCGACAGGCGTTCGAAACGACGGCGCAGTACGACGCCGCCATCGCTGAATTCCTGGTCGGCTCAGTCGTGCTGGATGCCGCCGACGAGCAACTGCGCGTCGAGAAGCCGCAGCGCTTGCCGGCGCGGCTGGCGTTGTTCGCCAAGAAAGAGACAGACCTGCGCTATGGCGAAAACCCGCACCAGCGCGCCGCGCTCTATTCGCTGAAGAATTGGAGTGCGGGCCGTGCGCCCGAACAGTTACAGGGCAAAGAGCTGTCGTTCAACAATCTGATTGACATGGACGCCGCGTGGTCGCTGGTGCGTGAGTTTGAAGGGACCGCTTGCGCCATCATCAAGCACACCAACCCATGTGGCGCGGCGACGGCTGAGAATGTTCGCGAAGCCTTCGAGCGCGCACGGGCCACCGACCCTGTATCGGCCTTTGGCGGCATCGTCGCCATCAACCGCAGGCTTACCGCCGACGCCGCCCGCGTGATGGCCGAGACCTTCTTTGAGGTGATCGTCGCCCCCGAGTACCAGGATGGTGCGCTCGAAATCTTCGCCGCAAAAAAGAACCTGCGCGTAATGCGCCTCGACGAAAGTAGCGAATCTCACAAACCGTATGACCTGCGCCTGATCGATAGCGGTCTGCTTGTGCAGGACGTGGATCGCGGCACGCTCGATGATGCGCAGCCACGTGTCGTCAGCGGGCGCCAGCCGACCGACGAAGAGATGCGCGCCCTGCGCTTTGCCTGGATCATCGCCAAGCATGTCAAATCGAACGCCATCGTTTATGCGCGCGACGGTCAACTGGTCGGCGTCGGCGCGGGGCAGATGAGCCGCGTTGATTCGGTGAAGCTCGGCGCGACTAAAGCGCAACTGCCGCTGACCGGCACCGTGATGGCGTCAGACGCCTTCTTTCCCTTCCGCGACGGCGTCGACGAAGCGGCGAAGGCGGGGGTGACAGCGATTATCCAGCCGGGCGGCTCGGTGCGCGACGAAGAAGTGATTGCCGCTGCCAACGAACACAACGTGGCGATGGTCTTCACTGGCATGCGTCACTTCAAGCACTGACACCCACCCTGCCGCCTCTGGCCGTTTCAGTGGATGACGATGCCGAAGCTGAAGGTGTAGTTGTGCGCCGTCTTGCCCATCGCGTCGAGCGTGAACGGGCCGGAGATCGTTTTGTACGTTCGGTCACCGGCATAGATTGGGTTGTAATCGATCTCGAAGACGCGCAGGTCAATTCGGCGGCTGACGCGCACATCGAGGCCGCCGCCGAGCTTCATCGCCAGGCTGGTCTCTCGGTCTTCAACAAGAAAATTGAAATCGGGGAAGAGATCAATCTCTTGTCGCTGCCGGTTGTTGTAGCGCGCTGCGCCGACCAGGGCATGGCCAAACGGCTTCAACCGCCGCTCCACCCCGTTGTCCTTCACCTGTACTCCGAATAGAAACTGATGGACTCGCTCACGGGTATCAATGGTCTGGGTTGCGTCGCCGAACGGAGTGGGGAAAACGTCGGCGAACGACTCTGACTTATAGTGCCCCGTGATATCCGCCTTCAGTCCGAAGTAGCGAGTCAGGTTAAAGGTGACCGATGCATCGAAGCCATGATAGTTGCGGCGCTCGCAGAAGAACTTCTGCGAATTGGTGCCTAGACGTTCGCCTGTGCTGCTGCTACAGAGGTTGCTGAAGGTTTCTACGCCGCCGGGACTGGTGGCGCTCAACTGCTCGACGTTAGAGGTGCCGCGGGCCAGCGAATAGCCGCCGAAGACCTCGACCCGGTGATAATCGCTCGCGCCTTGCGCCAGGGAATTCGGCGCCAGCGCCAGAATGAGCAGCGCCAAAAGCAGGAGTTGCCGCTGGCCGAGCGCCCGCGCAACCGTTACCAATTTCGTTTGGAGTGTGAAGATGTTGTTGCTGTTCATAAACTTTCCGCCTTTCTGATTTGGTGTAGTGCAAGCTGTTAGCTTGTGCATCGACTCGCGCAAGCTAACAGCTTGCGCCACCCGGCTTAGATTGCTCCCCGCCGGGCCGAGGTTCGGCCAGCAGCGAGTTGAGACAGATCAAGAGCGCGCCGCGCGGCGATTCGCTGAAATGCAACGTGCCCGCTTCGACGCTACGGGCGATCTGCCGCTGGCTCTGGCCGCTTACTGCGCTGGCTTCGTCCAGGCCGATCATGCGCGTCATCGCGCCGCAGTCCTGGCACCAGCTTTCCGTGGTCACGCCCTTGCGACTGATGACTAGGAGCCGTTCGGTTTCGACCGTGACCCTGGTTCGTTTGGTCTTTCTCATGACGCCTCCGTCCTGAGCTTTCCGCGCGTTGCTTCGGGCAAAGGCCGCGGTATAGAATGAGCCGCGTTTGAATCCGCGTGACGACCGGCTGTAATCCTTTTCCCGACGCGCTGCGTAGCATCACACGAGCGCCTACGGGAAGTCTTCAACCGGGGCTCAATTGATTCTCAACCCGTTCTCAACCGGAGATATGAGTAACCAAATAAAGCGCTTTTACGAATTCGGGCCTTTCCGCATTGATACAGTCAATCGCCGACTGTTCGCGCACGGCGAGACCGTTCAGCTCAAACAAAAGGCCGTCGAGACGCTGCTCGTGTTGGTCGAAAACCGCGGCGAGGTGTTGGAGAAAGACGAGCTGATCGAGCGCCTGTGGCCCGACAGCTTCGTCGAAGAAGCGAACCTGACGCAGAACATCTACATGCTGCGCAAGGCGCTCGGCGAGCACGATTTTATCGAGACGGTCCCGCGTCGCGGCTATCGCTTTACGGCGGAGGTCAGGGAATGGGAAGAAGGCGGGGCAGAACTGATCCTCAAGGAGCGGACGCGCTCAAGCATCATCATCGAGGAAGAAGAAGAGATTAAAGAACTGGTGGAAGCGCCCGCCGCAATCGAGCCTCTCTTAACTTCAGAGGCAACGCGGCGGACGCACCGGCGAACCGCAGTGGTCATCTGGACGACACTGGTCGTACTTGTCACTTTGCTAGGCGCTTTGACCTACCGATGGACGCAAAGCGGCGCGCGCAGAGTCTCAGCCGCTGCCGTTCAATCACTCGCCGTCCTGCCGTTCAAGTCACTAGGCGCGGACGGCGGCGATGATTACCTCGGATTGGGAATGGCCGACACGCTTATCACACGGCTCAGCCGTATGGGGCGGCCCATCGTGCGCCCGACCAGCAGCGTGCGCAAGTACACGGCTGCCGACGAGGATTCAATCCGCGCCGGCCAGGAACTAGGCGTTGACTTCGTGCTTGACGGCAGCATACAGCGATTGGATGACCGTGTGCGTGTGACGGCACGGCTGGTGCGGGTGAGTAACGGCCAGTCCTTGTGGGCGGACAAGTTCGATGAGCCGCTCACAGACATTTTCAAAGTGCAGGACGCCATCTCAGAAAAGCTGGCTTCGGCACTGGCGCTGAAACTATCTAGCGCTGAGCAGCAGCGGTTGAGCAAAGGGCAGACGGCCAGCCCCGAGGCGTACCAGCTCTATCTTAAAGGTCGCTACTTCTGGAACAAGCGAACCGAAGAGGGTCTGAAGCAGAGCATCGAGTATTTTCAGCAAGCCGTTGATCTCGACCCGGCTTACGCCCTGGCCTATAGCGGTCTGGCAGACGCCTACGCGCAATTGCCGGGCTATGGCCCTACGGCCTCGATGGAGGTCTATCCGAAAGCAAAAGCGGCGGCGGCGAAGGCTGTGGAGCTGGATAGCGATCTGGCCGAGGCGCATAACTCAGCGGCCACGGTCTTGAGTTATTTTGAGTGGGAATGGGCCGCTGCCGAAGACGAGTACCGAAAAGCACTGGCGCTTGATCCGAACTACGCGGCGGCGCATCATCGCCTGGGCGTACAACTGGCGGCGATGTCGAGGCCGGATGAAGCCGTGAGCGAATTGCAGCGCGCGCAAGCGCTCGACCCCCTCTCGCTGATCATCAACTCGCTAGTGGGCTTCGCCTACTTTCAAGCGCACCAGTACGATCAAGCTATCGAGCAGCTCAAGAAGACGATTGAGATGGACAGGAACTTCGCGCCGGCGCATGAAATCCTGGCGCACGTCTATGCGGAGAAGGGAATGACGACGGAAGCCTTCGCCGAGTTTCTCGAAACCAGGCGGCTCTCCGGCGAGGGTGAAGAGAGCCTGGCCGCTTACCGAAAAGCATTTGCGGATGCGGGACTGCAAGGGTTCTATCGCCAGTGGCTCAACGGGTTGCTCGCGCCGTCCGCCCGAGGCCGCGTACAGCCGACCACGCTAGCCAGCCTCTACGCGCAACTGGGCGACAAAGAGCAAGCGCTCAACTGGCTGCAACGTGCAGTCGAGCAACACGAAGGCGAACTGGTTTGGCTCAAAGCCCGTTCCGATTATGATAGCCTGCGCCAG
>JBJMGU010000082.1:0-58318 GCA_045807765.1 Blastocatellia bacterium | reverse complement strand
GGCACTGATGCGCTCTTGGGGAATTTCGGATCGTGCTACATTGCGGCTGAGACGATTCAACAAGCTCAAATAATCGTCCACCTGTTCATACTGTTTCAATTCGTTTTTTTCAGCCCGAGTTAGCTTTGCAGTCTGCTGTTTATGCAGCAGCGATTCAATGCGCTCTTGAACCGCTTTCGAAGCTCGTAGAATGATCACGCCTTGTTCGACTTCAAGACTGATCGCTCCCTCACGACGCAAGGGTGCTGGCAAGTCATCAAGGGAAAGAGGTGGTTGCTTGAGAGTTGTTACCATACTTGCCTCCGAGCAATTCGATCATATCACAAGGCTCCGTCTCAGACGAAAACAGCGTATGCCATGTAATGCCTGCCGCACTATTGTCCCTTCAAGACGTTGAACGAGACGCGCGACGAGCAGTAGACGCGCTCGGTGGCTTTCTGGAAATCGGCCTCCGTTGCTGTGTAAATATTGACGAACTTCTGCGGGTTGCGATCCACCAGCGGAAACCATGTGCTCTGCACCTGGATCATCAAGCGGTGGCCTTTCATAAACGTGTGCAGGACATCAGGCATCTCGAACTCGATGTGCGTCACCTTGCCGGGCTGCATGGCTTCGGGCTTCGAGAAGCTGTTGCGGAAGCGGGCGCGGAACGGCTCGCCGCGCACCAGCATTTCGTAGCCGCCCATATGCACCTGCGCCGGGTTGAACTTCTTGTCCGGCGCGTCGTCGGGGTACACGTCAATCACCTTGACGATGAAATCCGAATCCGTACCCGTCGTCGAAACGTCGAGGCCAACTTTGATCGGCCCGGCGATGGTCAATTCATCCGCCATCGCCTCGGTTTGATAAACCAGCACATCGGGCCGCGTCGCCGCAAAGCGCTGGTCGTCGGTCATGTACTCGCGCGTCATGCCGATGTTAGTCGAGTTGATGAACGGCACGGGCCGGGCCGGGTCGCTGACATATTCGGCAAAACATTCTTTGCTGGCCGGCGCGGTCATTGACGCGCGGCCTGTGGCATCGAGATAGACGCTGCGCGCTTCGCTGTTCGGCGGCGGCCATTGATCGAACGTGCGCCACTGGTTCGCGCCGGTGTTGAACAGGTAAGCCTCCGGCAACTTCATCTCGCCTTTATCTTTCAGGTAGTAATTAAAGAACGGCAGCTCGATCCGTTCGCGGTAGAAGACGCCGGTCTTGGAGCCGAACTCCACGTTGCCGAGAAAATCGCCGTCCGAGCGCGACCAGCCGCCGTGAAACCACGGCCCCATCACCAGGCGGTTCTGCGCGGCGGGATTCTGCCGCTCGATGGCCTTGTAGGTGTTGAGCGCGCCGAACAGGTCTTCGGCATCGAACCAGCCGCCGACGGTCATTACCGCGGGCTTGACGTTGACCAGGTGAGGCCGTGTGTTGCGCGCTTGCCAGAACTCATCGTAGTTCGGGTGCGCCATCATCTCGTTCCAGAAGGCGATGTTGCCTTTGTAATATTTCTTATCCGCGTTCGTAAGCGGTCCCATCTCTAAAAAGAACTTGTAGCCGTCGGGCGTGCCATGCACAAAAGACTTCGGGCCTTCGGTCGTCGGGCGCGGGCGCGGCTGGCCGAAGCCTGCATAAAAGTTGAACGCGTGCGGCAGCCAGAAGGCGCCGTTGTGATGAAAGTCGTCACCGATGAACCAGTCGGCAATGGGCGCTTGCGGCGACACCGCTTTCAACGCCGGGTGCGCTTCCATCAAGCCCATCGCCGCGTAGAAGCCGGGATAGGAAATGCCCCACATGCCGACGCGGCCATTGTGGTTGGGAAGGTTTTTAATCAGCCAGTCAATCGTGTCGTAAGTGTCGCTGCTTTCGTCAATGTCTGCCGGGCCGCTCTTCTTCGGGTTGTGCGGGCGCACGTCCATAAACGTGCCCTCGGACATCCAGCGCCCGCGCACATCCTGGTAGACGAAGATGTAGCCCTCCTTCTGAAACAGCGGCGACGGGCCAATCGTCGTCTTGTACTCGTCGGCCCCGTAAGGCGCGACGCTGTAGGGCGTGCGGATCAGCAGAATCGGATACTTTTGCGAAGTGTCCTTTGGCGCATAGACCGAGGTAAACAGCTTCACGCCGTCGCGCATCGGAACCTGATATTCGTGCTTAATATAAGCGGCCTTGACATCGTCGGCGCTCTGGGCGCGCAGCGATACGCCGACATTGAGCGCCGCAAGCAAGACGAGCGCGGCGACAGAGCGAATTCCAATGGCTCTCAGTGATCTCATGGCGTTCCCTCTTTATTTCGTCCCTTCCGACCGGGCATTGCCGCGGGCCTTGCGCTGCAAGTCGCGCAGCGCGCGATAGCCGACGCGCCTGACGTTTTGCGCATCGAGTATGCGGCGAATCTCCGGGTCACGGGTAAATAGACGGTACTCTTCGGCGCGATCACCCGCGGTGTTGGTGAAAGCCGACAACTCGTCGCCCGCCGCCGAGGCATGGATGTAAGCTTCAGTCACGCCCGGCTTCAAATCGCTCAACATGCGCTTCCAGTAATCGCTCATCGATTCGCCCGGCTTGCGCCCGCCGTGAATCAAATAATCGGGATAGACGATGCCGTCTTCGTCCAACTGGCCGCGCTGCTGGCCGCCGCCCTGCGCCGCAAGCAACTCCTGCGACCCCATGCGCAGCGGCAGGTCGAATTCTTTGGCGAGCCGGCGATAAACCTGAAAGTAAGCTTCGTTATATTGCAGCGTGCCCATGTGCGAATCCAGGTGGGTCACGTCAATGCCGGCGGCCTGCGCCTTCTTGATCTGCGCCCGCGCCTCGATGTAAGCCTGTTCGGGCGTCGAGTTTTTATAGACGCTCATGATGTCAGGCCACAGGTAGCCCTGCGGGTCAACCAGTCCCGGCACGTCCGAACGACTGGCAACCGGCGACCACTTGAGCGTCACCCACTCGCTGGTATGCGCCAGGTGAACGCCGAAATCGGCCTGCGGGTGCTTGCGGGCATAGTTGGCAATTTCCGGGAACCACGGGCCGGGGACGATGATCGTTGCGCAGGTCACAAGGCCGGTCTGCATGGCATCCATGACCGCCGTGTTCGCCGCGTGACTGTTGCCGATGTCGTCCACATTGATGATGAGAATCTTATCCGTCGCCTTGAACCCGAGGCGCTCGGCGAGCGAGGCGCGTGGCGCTCTCACCGCATTGGCGCCCGCCCGCGCCTGCGGCGTTGGCAACGCGAGCAGCAGAGTTAAAACCGGCAGCAGCAACAGGGCGCTGAGTTTTTTCATGAGGTTCTCCAATTGCAGGAGCCAGGAGTCAGAAGTCAGAATAAAATTGGAAGCACGACAAGTATCCTCGCTGCCGCTGACTTCCTCTTCCATTCTGACTCCTGACTCCTGACTGCCTTCTTTTCACTGTTTCTTCGGCTCCGCAGGTTTTGCGGGCGATAACAGACCGCGCAAGAACGATCCGATCAAGTCTTGTGGCAGCGCCGTACGCACATGCACTTCGGCGCCCTCTGAGGTGATCTTCAGGGCGTCAATGATCGGCTTCACGTTCTTGTCGGTGACGTTTGCGCCGAACTGCGCGATGGTTTGCAAAAGTCCGGCGATGGCGTGGGCATTTTCTGCCGTGTTCGCTTTCAGCATCAATGAAAGCGGGAAGGTCTGCGCGTCCATATTCAGGCTGACATAAACCTGCTCGATGCTGCCGACGAGCCGCCCGATCTCTTCGCCGCCCTGCGCGCCCTGCGGCAGCAGGCCGGCGAGCATCCCCTGTGGCACCAGCGCGGCGAGGCGGATCAAAGCCTCCGGCTCGCGTCCGACCAGTTGGACCAACTCCGGCTTGATGCGGTTCTTGCCGTTGTCCGGGTCGAGCGCCGCTTTGACGTAAGCCGTCGCACCCGCGGCCAGCGTGCCGCTGTCGAGCGCAACGACGGCCAGCTCGGTAACCGACGGCGGGCTGCCTTTCATAAAGTCGCTCAGCTTTAACAAGGTCAGTGTCTTGTTGGCGTATTTTTCATCGCGGCTCTTGCCCGCCAGCCCGATCTTCAGCAGCGACACCAGCGCGTCGGCATTGAACGAGCCGCGCATCACCAGCAGCATGGTGGGCGCAGACATCAGCTTGCTGCGGTTGAGCCGCAAGCCGACGACCGCCGTTTCGATATTGGCGACGTCGAAGCCGGCGACCTGCTTGGCCTTGACGAGCGCCGCTTGCACCTGGCTCATCTGCTCGGCGCTCAGCACGCGCGGCAAAGTTTCGTTGACGATGCGGCGCATATTGACCGCCACCACGCCGTCGGATTCGGGCAGATTCGCAATGACGTTCTGGCCGCGCGCTGCCGTGACACAGATGGCAATGGCCATGATGGCGAGCGGCAAGCGAATGCTCAAAAGGCTTTTCATCGGTTTAAGAGTTCCTTTCTTCTCTAACTTCTTCGGCACCGTTAGCGGCGGCGCAGACGTAAATTTGCGGCGCGTGGCCGGTCGCTTTCTCATAGCGCGCCGCCAGCTCTGTGGTGACGGTTTCGACCGCATTGGCTTCGACCAGATTCACCGTGCAGCCGCCGAAGCCGCCGCCAGTCATGCGCGCGCCGTAGACGCCCGGCAGCTTTTCAGCGATCTCGACCATCACGTCCAGCTCCGCACAGCTTACTTCGTAATCGTCGCGCAGGCTGAGGTGTGACTGGCGCATCAACTGCCCGAAGGCGGCAAGGTCGCCGAAGACAAGTGCGTCGGCGGCGCGCTCGACACGCTCATCTTCGCCGGTGACGTGACGGGCGCGATGATAAACCGTATCCGGTAGGTCGTGACGATAGTGCTCAACCTCTGCCAGCGTCACGTCGCGCAACGCGTGGATGCCGGGGAGATGTCGCGACAGCAAGCGCACGGCAGTTTCGCACTCGGCGCGGCGCGCGTTGTATTCGCCGCCGGCAATCGAATGCTTAACCATGGTGTTGGCGATGACCAGACGGATGTGGTCGGGCAGCGGCAACAGGCGGAAAGCCAGCGAGCGGCAGTCGAGCATCAGCGCGTGATTCGCCTGCCCGTTCGCCGAGGCGAATTGATCCATAATGCCGACGCGCGCGCCGACATATTCGTTTTCGGCGCGCTGGCAGAGCTGGGCAAGCGGCACGCGGTCAAGCGTAGCGCCGGCTACACTGAGCAGCGCCAGCGCCGAGGCGACTTCGACCGCCGCTGACGAGCTCAGGCCCGAGCCGGTTGGTAGCGAACTGGCGATCAGCAGATTGGCGCCGCGCAGCTCGAATCCGGCTTGGAGCAACTCGACGGCGACGCCGCGCACATAATCGCTCCAGTGGCTGTTGCCGTGCGGCGGGTGGCGATCAAGATTGAACTCGGCGGCATCATCAAACCCTTCCGAAGCGATGACTAGCAACCGGTCGTCGCGCGGCGCAATGGCGACATGAGTGGACAGATCAATCGCCGCCGGCATGACAAAGCCATCGTTGTAATCAGTATGCTCGCCGATCAGGTTGACGCGCCCCGGCGCGCGGAACACTTGTGGCAGGACACCAAACGCCACCTCGAACTTTTGCTGCAAGTCTGCCGGATAGTCCATAGGCGCTATCATACGCTGACAGAGCCACTGAAGGAAACGCGGAGGAGCGACACGGAAGAGCGACGCGGAGGAGCGCCGCGGCAACGCGGTGAAGAAAGATGTGGCGCGCGTGGTGCTGATCCGTTAAAGCGGATTTCAAATGGATTTAAAGCGAAAACCGCTTTAAGGAGTCGCAAACATGACGGGTTGCGCCGTGACCTGCCCTTTGCCCTCCTGCACAATGATCGTCTGGTTGGCGGCGACGTCCGTGAGCGTGTCAACGCGCCCGCTCGGCCATGCAATCTCGACGCTCGCTACCTTGTCGGCTTTGCCCAGGCCGAATGTCAACGGCAACTCGCTCTGCGAGCAATAGCTCGACCCGGTCTTCACCATGCCCCAGAGCTTGCGCTGGTCGGCAAACTTCAACGTCACTTTGGCGCCGATGCCGTCGCGGTTCGACGAGGTGCCGACGGTCTTGATGCGCAGCAGGTTGTTTTGATTGCCGCCGTCGTTGCGCAGTAGATGCGGCGCGCCGTTGTTGGTCGAGATCAACACGTCGAGGTCGCCGTCGTTGTCAAAGTCGCCGTAAGCCGCGCCGCGCGCCACCAGCGCTTGCTGCATGGCGCGTCCGACTTTATCGCCGACTTCCTCGAATTTCTTCTTGCCGAGGTTGCGGAACAGGTGCGGCGGCTCGGCGTACTTTACTTTCGGCTGCACGCTGTTGATGTCGTCCGAGACATGGCCGTTGGCCGCAAAGATGTCGGGCAGACCGTCAAGGTCGTAGTCAAAGAAGAAGCAGGCGAACGACAGCGTCAGCAGCGACGCCTGGCCGATGGTGGAAGTCGGCGCTTCGTCGATGAACAGGCCGGTGCCTTCGTTGTGATAGAGCGCCATCATCTCGTTCGAGAAGTTGCCGATGATCAAGCTCTGGCGGCCCGAGCCGTCATAATCCGCCGCATCCGAGCCCATGCCGGCGCGCGCTTTGCCCTCTTCGCTGAAGGCGACGCCTGCCGTCATGGCGTTATCGGTGAAGGTGCCGTTGCCGTTGTTGTGGTAGAGCTTGTTCGGCTGTGTGTCGTTGGCGACAAACAGATCGGTCCAGCCGTCGTTGTCATAATCGAAGGTCACGACGCCGAGCGATTTCGAGGTCGGGTCTTTCAGGCCGGCGCGCTCGGTCACGTCTTCAAAGCTGCCGTCGCCGCGGTTGTGATAGAGCACGGCGCTCTGCCCTTTGTAGCTTTCAGGCGTGCAGTAGGATTTGTTCTTGCCGTCGAGCGTGCAGAAGAGGTCTTTATCGATTGACCACTCGACGTAGTTGCAGACGAAGAGATCAAGCTTGCCGTCTTTGTCGTAATCGAACCACGTCGCGCTCGTCGAAAAGCCGTTGTTGCCGACGCCGGCGCGCGCCGTCACGTCAACGAACTTGCCATTGCCGGCATTGTGGAACAGGTGATTGCCGCCGAGGCAGGTGATATAGATGTCCGGGTTGCCGTCGTTGTCATAATCGGCAACGGCGCAGCCCAGCCCGTACAACTCGACCGCAAGGCCCGCCTCTTTGGTGACATCGGTGAAGCTGCCGTTGCGATTGTTGTGATAGAGCGCCGGGAAAGATTTCGCGCCTTTGTGGTCGGGCCAGTTCGTCGAGTTGACGAGCAGAACGTCTTGCCAGCCGTCGTTGTCATAATCGAGAAAGGCGCAGCCCGACCCGACGGTTTCCGGCAAGTAGTGTTTGCCGTACGCGCCGCTGTTGTGCTTGAAGTGAATGCCGGCCTGCGCAGTCACGTCGCTGAACTGAATCGGCCCGCTATAGCGCGGGGCTTCGGTTGGCGCGGGCGCTTGCACCTGCGCAGCAGCAGCGGCAGCAGCCGGGTCACCGGCGGCGCGGTCGGCGGCGGCTTTCTTGGCTTCAGCCGTGCCCGCCGTGTCGTCTGCCGACGGCGTCTGCACGCAGCCGGCAAGCGGCAGAATGCTTACGAGAAGAATGAGAACGGAAACGATGAATCTTTTCTGCATCACAATCACCTTCAAATTAAAACTTCTATAAAAGACCATGCTCACTTCGACTGCGCGTTGACGCGGCCCCGGCGGCGGCGCCCCTGTGCCGTGAAGGCAGGCTGACCACGCGGCGCGGCCTTCGGCAAATTCACCAACGGCCCTGAGACGTGTTCGTGAATCTGCTGGCGCTCGTTATTGTCCGCCGGGTGCAACTGACGATAGGGGCCGGTGATGGCTTGCGACGCCTCGTCGGCTTTGAAGCGCCGGTAAAGCGTCTGCTCGCGCCCGGCCATCTCGGCATTGCCCAACCCCTGATAGCAGAGCATCAGGTTGTAATGCGCCTGCAAGTCTTCGGGGTCAATCAGCAAGACCTTTTGAAACTCGGCGATGGCATCGTTGTATTGCCGCTTCAAAAACAGAATGCGCCCGATCTGATTGACGACGACGCGGTCGCGCGGGTACTGCGACGCCGCCGTGCGCAGATGTTCGAGCGCCTCGTCATAGCGCCCAAACGTGCGGATCGCCATGGCCAGGAAGAAATGCGATTTCGCCAGCATCGGGTTGACGTCGAGGGCTTTGCGCAGCACCTCTTCGGCGGCCTGCATGTTGCCTTCCTGTATGCGCCCGCGAGCGACGTTGACCCAGCCGTCGGCGTACTCCGGCTCCATCTCTGTGACTTTGGTGAACGCCGCTTCCGCACCCTTCAAATCGCCCTGCAACAGCAGACCGATGCCGTAATCGTTCCAGCGTTCGCGCACAGACTTGTCGAGATACGGCTTTACATCGGGGAGCGGCGCGTTCTTGGCGATGACCCGCAGCGACGCCTCGGCTGTGGCCATCACCGTGATCGGAATGTCGGGGATGGCTTTGATCTGGCCCGACACCTTAGAGGTGTCGCCGGTAAAGACCCAGTGGCCGTCGTCGTAGCTCTTCGACAGGCCGAACTCTTTCTGATTCGGGTCGCGCACGCCGGCAAACGCCCATTGCGTGTTCCACCAACTGAACTTGCGATAGTTGACCTTCGCTTTGAGCGTGATCTTATCGCCGCAGTCTTCGGGAACGTTGAGCCGGTAATGAATCGTGTCCGCCGCGCCCGGTGGAATCATTCTTACGTAAGCGACCGAGCGCGTCATCCAGGCATTGCGCTTGTTGATGCGGTTGCCGTGCTCGTCGAGTTGCAGGCTGCGATAAAAGTGCGCGCCTTCTTCGACCGGGCCTTTATCGCCATTCTCCAAATAGCCGCTGTGGAAGATCGCGCGGCCCTTGTCATCAACGGCTTCAAGCTCGACCCAGACATCAAAGGCGTCAACCGTGCCGCCGGGGAAGAAGTGGCCGACTTTGCGCGTACGAACGACAAGGTCGAGCCTGACGGATTCGCCGCGCTTGACGACGGCGTCGACTTTATCGAGCGGCGCAATGACTTCGACCGGCGGCGAGATGAACGATTGCTGCGCGCCGAAGTTCATGCTCTCTTCGCCGACCGCAAAGGTGCTGGAGAGCTGCGGCTCTTCGGCGCCGGCGTTCTTCTTGACCTCTTGCGGCGCGGCTGCGGCGGTGTGCGACAATCCGAAAATGTCTAAAGAAATCTGCCCATCACGCAGGAAATTCTGCACCGTCGCCAACTGCGTTTCATCGCCATTGACGTAAGGCAGAGCCGTGTTGGCGCCGGGGAAGCGATGCGAATGGACTTTGCCGTCCTTTGACGCCGGATCGTCGGCAGCGACCAGCGGCATGTGACAGTCGGCGCACTTGCTCGGCTTTGGCGGGTAATAAAACGAGCGCGCGCCCTGCCCCGACACCCCCGACGCCTGCCAGTTGTCATAGTCGTTGAAGCCGCGGAACCAGCGATAGCTGTTCACAGGGATGTCGAGATGCACCTTGTGGCAGGACGAACAGAATTCCGGCGTCTGTTCCGAGTGGAAGCTCTTCAAGAAGGTCTGCTTGTGCGGCTCCGGGTCAAGCCTCAGGAACTTGTCATGCGCCCACTGCAAGATGGGGTTCTCGCTGACGGCGAGGTCGTGCAGCGGTGGGTATTCGATGATGAAATCGGCCTGCCCCATCGTGCTCTTGACGTGAACGATAGAGTGGCAAGAGGTGCAGCCCAGCCCGTTCTGCGCCTCCGGAGTTTCGATCTGCTCTTTAATCGGGCGATCAAAGCGGCCATTGAAGAAGACCGCGTGATCGTGACAGCCGGCGCACCATTTTGACGGCTGCGTGCCGACCACATCCTGCATGTATTCGATGGACTTGCGATACCACTGGTTATTGAACGACGCGAAGTGATGCGCCGACGAGTTCCATTGCTCGTAAATCTCTTTGTGGCAGCGCGCGCAATCCTGGCTCGTCATGAAAAAGGTCGACGGGATCGTGCCGCCGACATTGGTTTCGGCGCTCGACGGGAAGAAGGGCTTTGATGGCCCGGCGCCTTCTTCTTCCATCATCAGCGGCACCATGGCCGGGTTGACGATCTTGTAACGGTCGGCGCCCGCGTAACGATTGTAAGCCGTCGTCGCAAACGGAAAAATAAACACCAGCACGGCAATCGCCACATAGATCATCGTCCGTGCCCTGGTTGCCGACACGCGGCTCAGGTAGCGCAGCAGCACGGCGAGCAGCAACACCGAGCCTGTCGCCGAAAGCGCGATGTGGGTGTACAAGGCCCAGCGGTAGGGACGCGTCGCGCCATACTTGGTCAGATAAGCGCCAAAGGCAGCACCCGCGAGCAGCAAGACAGTGGCAACGCGTAGCGGCCAGGAAAAGGTCTTAAAGCGTTTGACGGCATACCCGGCAAAGACCAGCGCCAACGCGCCGCCGAACAGGATGTGCAGCGCGATGTTGCCGAAGTAGAACAGTGTCGGGCTGGCATAGGCCGCCAAGTACGAGCTGTTAACGAGCTGAACCACAAAAGCGATAACGAGGAGCCGGGCGGCGCGGTCGCCGATACTGCTAAAGGTCATCGTACTGACACCCCTATCCAATGCTTCGCGCTGAAAAAGGCAGCGACATAATGAAGCGAGCGTAAGCCGTGCGGGACGTTCTTCCCCTGTAGAGCGTAGGAAATTATAGACGGTCGGGCGGCGGTGGGCAAACCCCGCGGCGCCCAATTCATCGCGCGACTTAGAGCATCGCCGCTGTAGGGGCGATGGCGCAAGAGGCGCTTGGCGCGGCGCGGGCAAGTCCGCGGCCCGGATGGCCGATAGGCCATGACCCGTCATCGCCAATAGGCGATCCGGGCAGCCACAAGGGCTGCATCTACAGGCTAAACCCATTTTGAAAACTGCTCCAGGCTCACAAACAGGTGATAGGAAGATGACGAAGCCGTGGAAAATCAGTAGAATATGCCTGCCGTCAAGCGTGCCCTACCGGCTCAATCAACTCGGTCGAAGCAAGAGGTCGCCGATGGAAACCCTGTGGCAAGACCTGCGTTATGGTGCCCGCGCCCTGGCAAAAAAGCGCGGCTTTACGGTGGTGGCCATCCTCTCACTGGCCATCGGCATCGGCGCGAACAGCGCCATCTTCAGCGTCACCAACGCCCTGTTGCTGCGCCCGCTGCCTTACAAAGACGCCGACCGTCTGGTCATCCTGTGGAATCGCTCGCCCGGATTGAACGTCGTGCAGGATTGGTTTTCGCCGGGCCAATACCTCGACATCAAGGCTGAAAATCATGTCTTCGAGCAGGTCGCGGCGACGCTCGGCGGCAGCTATAACTTCACCGGTCGCGGGACGCTAGAGCACGTTGAAGGCGCGCGGGTGTCGTCTTCGCTCTTTCCGCTCTTTGGCGCTCAACCCTTGCTTGGCCGCGCCTTCTTGCCGGAAGAAGATGAGAAAGGCAAGCCGCTGACAGTCATTCTCAGTCACGGGTTCTGGCAGCGCCGCTTTGGCTCTGACACAGAAGTCATCGGCCAATCGCTGGTCTTGAACGATAAGAGCTTTACGATTGTCGGCGTGATGGCGGCGGATTTTGGCTTGAGCAAAGAGATGATGCCGACCGTCAACGGCATTCAAAAAGCGGAAGTTCTGTTGCCGTTGCCGCTGAGCGATAGCGACCGCACGGATCGCGGCCACGAAGACTACAACATCTTTGCCCGGCTGAAGTCGGGAGTGACGGCTGCTGAGGCGCAAGCCGAAATGGATCTGCTGGCCGAGCAGATGAAGCAGCAATATCCGGCAGCTTATCCGAAAGATGGCAGGCTGACGCTCAGCGTCGTCCCCTTGCTTTCGCAAGTCGTAGGCTCCCTGCGGCTGGCGCTGTTTGTGCTGTTCGGCGCGGTCGGCTTTGTCTTGTTGATCGCCTGCGCCAATGTCGCCAACCTCTTGCTGGCGCGCGCGGCGACGCGGCAAAAAGAGATCGCCATTCGCGCCGCGGTCGGCGCCGGTCGCTTGCGGCTGCTGCGACAACTGCTGACGGAAAGCGTGCTGCTGGCGCTGGCAGGCGGGCTTTCAGGTCTGCTGATGGCGCTTGTCACCGTGAAAGCCTTGCGGGTATTCGGCGCGGCCAGTATTCCGCGATTGAACGAAGTCGGCATTGATGGCCGTGTGCTTGGCTTCACCTTTCTGGTGTCGCTGCTGACCGGCGTAGTCTTCGGTTTGATTCCGGCCTTGCGCGCTTCACGAGTTGATCTCAACGAAGTATTAAAGGATGGCGGGCGGCGCTCGACCGGTGGCGCGTTGGGCCGTGGTCCCTGGCATATTCGTAATCTGCTGGTCGTCGCTGAAGTGGCGCTCTCGCTGGTGCTGTTGATCGGCGCGGGGCTGTTGATTCGCTCCTATCAGCGCATCGCCAACGCCAGCCCCGGTTATGACACCCACAACGTCTTATCGCTGCGGCTGGCTTTGCCTGCGACCCGTTATCCCAACGCCGACGCCGTGATCGCTTTTTATCAACGGCTCAGCGAGCGTGTGCAGGCGCTGCCCGGTGTCGAAACCGTGGCGACGAGTTACCTGTTGCCGCTCAGCTCGAACGCGCTCGGCTGGGGGCCGCTGCTGATTTACGGTTACGTGCCGAAGGACGCACAGGAATTGATCATCTCAAATGAGGGATTCATCAGCCCTGATTATTTCCAGACGCTCGGCATCCCATTGACCAGAGGCAGAACCTTCGACGAGCGCGATAAGAAGGGCGCGCCCGATGTGGCGATTGTTGACGAACACCTAGCCGAGCGCTTCTGGCCCGGCGAAGACCCGATTGGCAAGCGCGTCAAGCGCGGCAGCGGCTCGTGGCGCACGGTGGTCGGCGTCGTGCGCTACGAGAAAGAATTCAGTGCGGAAGACGAGCCGCTGATTCGCGTCTATTATCCGGTCAATCAAATTCCTGTCGGCACGCGCTACGTCATCGCGCGCGTCTCAACTGACCCGGTGAAGCTGACGGCGACGGTCAGCGAAGAAATTCATGCGCTTGACCCGGAGCTGCCGGTCTTTGAAGTCTCGACGATGGATCAGCGGCTCTACGAAGCGCTGGCGCGGCGCCGGTTCTCGATGTTGTTACTGGGCGTATTTGCGGCGCTCGCCCTGTTGCTTGCAATTACAGGCGTCTATGGTGTGATGAGTTACTGGGTCACTCAACGTACGCACGAGATCGGCATCCGCATGGCGTTAGGCGCCGAGCAACGAAACATCCTGAGACTGGTCATAAGGCAAGCATCGTTGCTGGTGGCGGCGGGGATTGCCACGGGGCTGACGGCGGCCTTCGGCTTGACGCGGCTGATGGCCAGTCTGCTCTTTGCGGTCAGCGCCACCGACCGTTTGACCTTTGTGCTGGTCTCGGCGCTGCTCGGCGGGGTCGCCCTGCTGGCGAGCTATCTGCCGGCGCGGCGCGCATCAAAGGTCGAGCCGATCATCGCCCTGCGCTACGAATGAAATGAAAACCATTGAAAGGCCAATATGATCAACCTTCACCCCATTACACTTGAGGGCCACGGCATACGGCTTGAGCCTCTCGGTTATGAGCACGAGGAGGGGCTGGCTGCCGCCGCGGCTGATGGCAGGCTGTGGGAGTTGTGGTTCACATCGGTTCCAGAACCGGACGAGACGCATGCCTACATCACCAGCGCGCTCGCCGGTCAGCGCGAGGGCCATATGCTGCCGTGGGTGGTGCGCGAGTCGGAGAGCGGCGCGGTCATCGGCAGCACACGTTATCATGACATCGTCGCCGCGATTGACCGCGTCGAGATTGGTTACACGTGGTACGGCAAACGCTGGCAACGCACCTCTGTCAACACGACCTGCAAGCTGGTGCTGCTCGGCCACGCGTTCGACACGCTTGGCTGCAAAGTGGTGGGCTTGCGCACAGACAACTTCAACCTGACTTCGCAGCGCGCGATTGAAGCACTGGGCGCTAAGAAGGATGGCGTTCTCCGCCATCACATGGCGCGCCGCGACGGGACGGTGCGTGACAGCTTCATCTACAGCATCCTTGCCGCTGAATGGATGGATGTGAAGCGGCATCTGGAGCTGCGCTTAGCCCGCCATCAGGTGATGTAAATGGCAGAGCACGATAGAGAGGAAATCAGCATTCGACCGGCGCGCGAAGCCGATGCGGAAGCGCTGGCTTTGCTCGTGGGTGAGCTCGGCTATGTCACCCATGCGTCAACCGCGCGCGAGCGGTTCAACGATCTCACTGAGGCCGGCGATTGCATCCTGGTCGCTGTCGATCAGGCAAAGGTCATTGCCCTGGTAGTGTTGCATCGCACACGCTTCTTGCATCGCCCGGCGGACGGTCGCATTTCAACGCTTGTGGTGTCAGACGAGTATCGCGGGCGCGGCATCGGCGGCAGACTGCTTGAAGCGGCGGAAGCGGTTTTCCGGCAATGGGGCTGCGAGCGCATCGAAGTCAGCAGCGGCGCGCAGCGTGAAGCCGCGCACCGGTTTTATATCCGCGCAGGATATTGCGAGCAGCCCAAGCGATTCATCAAGCGGCTGGCGTAACGACAGTCGGTGAGCTGCCGCTCCTCCAAGCGATTCGATTGCCCCGGCAACCCTGCGCGTGATATAACGCCTGCGCTCACGAGCATTCCATCAGAGGAGGAACCATGACGATATTCGACAAAACCCTTTCGCAGTATCTCAATTTTCAGCGGGCTATCCTGCTGTTGATTATGGCAGTAGGTCTCGGACGATTGATCCTGTCGCTGGCCGGCGTTTCCAATTCGGCGACCAAGTGGCTCAGCATCTCGGTCGTCACCCTGCTTGGCCTGATCTACTATGCCATTCGCGTTCACACGACCGGCTTCGGCAGCTATAAGCAACTGCTGCCGCTCATCTTTATTCAAAGTGTTGTCTCGCAGGGCATCGTTATGACAGGCATCGTCATTGCGATCTTCACGCACAAAGACAACGTCTTTAGCGCGCCTGAGTACAGCGGCGGAACGGATGGCAAGACCTGGCTGCACGTGGCGGCGCATTTGATTGTCGGCTTAATCATCGGCCCGCTGGTCGGGTGGCTCATCGGGTCTGGACTCTTATTCGTCGCCAAGAAGGTTTCGCCGCAGGCAAAGGCAAAGGGCGTGGGTGCATAACCTCGACGGTGCCCCTCAGCGATACTGCCTGAATCGTCGCGCGTCACATTAGCGACGTAATCCCCTGAGCCTCTGCACGGCTCAGCTAGTCAAAGTCTGCATACAAGCGCGGAGGTGAAGTAGCGTATAAAGCGAGGGCCTCCAATGATGGGAAATTGACGGTTTCTCGGCGATCATTCAGCCCTTTATGCAGCGACAAGAAAAACCGACGACATGGCCGCCTGTGCTCTTCGTTTTATTTGCGGTTTTACTCTGGAGCACGGGCGGGCTCTTCATCAAAATGACGACCATTGATGCATTCGCGGTCAACTGCGGGCGCTCGCTCTTTGCCGTCATCACCATCGGCGTTTTTACCTACAGAAAGGGGCTGAAGCTTAGCCCGTTTACGTTCCTGACCTCTCTGCTTTTTGCCGGGATTCTGATCTCTTTCGTCTACGCCACCAAGACGACGACCGCCGCCAACGCCATCTTCTTACAATACACCGCGCCCATCTACATCCTGATGCTTTCGCCGCTGATCTTGAAGGATCGCTTTCGCGGCATTGACTTACTCACCGTCGTTTTATGCCTCGCAGGCATGAGCTTGTTTTTTTGGGATAAGCCAAACACGGAAGCCAAACTTGCCCCCAATATATTTATCGGCAATCTGGTGGCGTTAGCGTCAGGCGTGTTGTTTGCGCTCTATTTCATCCTGCTGCGCCATCGGCGCTCGCTGGAAAATAAGAACGCGGCGGTGTCGGCTTTTTACGGCAATCTTCTGGTGGTGTTATTCATGCTTCCCTTTCTGGCGCTCCACCCGCCACAGCCAACAAGCAAAGATATCGTTGCCATCTTATACCTGGGAGTCATTCAAATCGGTATTGCTTATATTCTTTTCACCTATGGGATGGCGGGCGGCGTGCGGCCCTTCGATGCCAGCATCATCGGTTTCGTTGAGCCGCTCTTGAACCCGGTGTGGGTTTTTCTGGTGGTTGGCGAAAGGCCGAGCCGATTGGCCGTGATTGGCGGAGCGATTATCCTTTTGACCGTCGTCGCCCACACTCTCATCAATAACCGAGACCGATTAACCCCGGCTAAAGTTTAAGCTCAACAGGTGTGATGGAGAGTGGGGCAAAAAAATTGGAGGTCGCTATCGTGCCCGAATAGCGACCTCACCCCAAGTTCAGAACAGAATGGTAGAGATTCTAAGGATGTGCAGCTTTATGCTTAGCAATCGCGATACCGTAACCCATGCACGGTCTCAAGTTATAGCCTGGAAAGCTTTTAGGGGATAATGCGCGATGCGCGGCGGTGGCTGCGTTTCCAAGATTCTGGAAGTATTTACGAAAAATTGGAAATGCGCCGACGAAAGCCTTCCTGGGCTCGACACAACCGCAGCCGCGCCGGTCGTCCTTATTGCTGTTTCAGCTCATCGAGTATGCGGCGCGCGCGCCCGGCCAGCTCGTTATCGGGCGACTCTTTCAGAAAGAGCGTCAGCTCGTTTACCGTCTGTTCCTTGTCGCCCTTTTTCATCTGCACCTGTGCGAGATGGAAATGCGCCACCGCAAAGGGCTGGCCACCAAGCGACAGCGCCGAGCGCAGCTCGCGTTCAGCGCTCGCGAGCTCGTCGGTCTTTTCCAGGGCGACGCCGAGGTAGAGGTGCGCGGAGGCTGAAGAGCTGTCTAGTGAAATCGCCTGGGTGAACTGCTCCAATGCTTCCGAGAGATTATTCCGCTCAAGGTGGGCGATGCCTAAATTGAGCCTGGGGTTGAAAACCTTCGGGTTGATGTCGAGCGCCGCTTCGAATTCGGCGACCGCCGCATCCAGTTGCTTGAGCTTGAGGTATTGCGCCCCCAGGTCGTTGTGCGCTCGCAGATAATTTGGAAAGATAGCCAGCGCCCGCTTGAACGCTTCGACCGACTCGGCGAGCTTGCCGTCGCTGACCAGGCGAGTCGCCCGCTCGTATTCCTTTCTCGCCGCCTCCGGCACTTTTTCGTCCGACTCTGCTGCCGAAACCACATTGCCGGCGGGTTTCTTTTCTGCCGTGGCGCTTTTTTCGCGAAGCGCGATAGTCACGGTAATGCTCGCGCCGCGCGGCAGCAAGACCTGCTCGGTCGTCGGCTCGTAGAGCTTGGCGTCACCGACTACTTCAATGTTGTAATTGCCCGCCCGCAGATTGCTGAACGTGAAGCTGCCGTTATTGTCTGTGAAGCCCGCCATGCCGGGATCATTCAGCGTCGTCAGCGTGATCCGCACGCGGTTGTTGATCGAATCGCCCGAGGGCAGCGTCACATGGCCGGAGATGCTTCCGACTGCTGTGCTGTCTACGGTTGGCGCGCGCCTTGTCGGATTGTCCGATTGCGCGTGCGCGGCGGCGGCTAGCCCGACAAGGGCCAAAGCCAGGGCGCAACTGCGAAACAGCGTTGTTTGTAATGTCATCACCGTCCTCCGAATCTCAGCACTCAGGTCGCGCGCGGTAGTCGAGAGCCGGATGTCCTCTGATAAGCGCGGTGAACCGGCAGCGAAATATTCTATGCGAAATGATAGCGCGAATGAAGCGGATTCCTGACTCTGCGTCGGCTCGCCGAATCCTGAAGAAAAAATTGGAGGTCGCCACCGTGCCCGGGTAACGACCTCGCCTCAAAGTTCAGAACAGAATGGTAGAGATTCTAAGGATGTGCAGCTTTACACATAGCAATCGCGATACCGCGACGAAGGCCATCGGGCAAACCCTGGCCAGGTAAGCTTTTGATCAAAATCGGGCAGTTGATCGCCGCGAGAAATATCCAAGATTCTGGAAGTTTTTACGAAAAATTGGAAGAAAGCTGCCGCCGGCCCGCATTCAACGAATGGGTTTGTCATCGCGCCGGATAAAACTCCCGTCGCCCTTCTGATTTGTTCATCTGGCCAGCGGTGTTGGTGATATAATGCGGTTTCCTTTTACCACGCCCGCTGTCCAATCCTTTGGAGGCATCTATGCGAAGGCTCATCATGGTTGGCCTGCTTCTTATCATGGCGTTGTGCGGCCCGGCATGGCCGCAGACGCAGAAGGCAGGCGAAGATCAGCCGGTGCGGATCAGCACCGAGCTGGTGCAGATCGATGTCGTCGTCACCGATAAGACCGGGCGCGTCGTCAAGGGACTCAGCAAGGACGACTTCGAGCTTTACGAGAACGGCAAGAAGCAGCTCGTCAGCTTCTTCGAACTGGTTGATGCCGTCAAAGGAGAGCGACCGGGGGGCCAGAAGCCAGCCGCTGTTCCTGAGCATCCGCCGTCCGCGCAAGGGCCGGGCGAAACCGACATCCGGCGCATCTTCGCCTTTATCATCGATGACCTGGAGATACGCGCTACCGACATCACCTTCGTGCGGCAGATGCTGACGAATTTCGTAGACGCGCAGATGCAGCCGACCGATCTGGTGGCCATCGTGCGCACGGTCGGCGGCAAAGGCTTGCTCCAGCAATTCACCACCGACAAAGCGCTGCTGCGCCGCGCCATCGCCGCGCTCGGCCCCTCGCCGCACGCCTTGAGCGCGTTTGAAGCGCCCGATTCCAGAACGCTCGGCGATATGCCGCAGCCAACGGGCGGTGGTGACAGCGGCGGCGACATCAGCGGCGCGCAGTCGGACACCAACAGCATGTTGCGAGCCTATATGAGCCTGGGGACGGCGAGCTATGTCATCGACAGCTTGAGGCAGTTGCCGGGGCGCAAATCGATGATCCTGGTATCGAGCGGCCTGCCGATCTTCAGCCCGAACCAGGGCAATTCCGCCGCCAACATATCGAACGTTTTAAGCTCGTTGACCGATAAGGCGGCGCGTGCCGGTGTCGCCATCAACACCTTCGACATCCGCGGCATGAAAGCCCATAGCGGCGTCGCCGACTTTGCCGACACCGCCGGCGTCAGCGCTCTGGGAACCAGCAGCCCGCGGGCTTTCGGGCGGCTGCCCGACGACGCCCAGTTCGGCTACAAAAGCCCTTTCGATGTGATCGAGGCGCAGCAAGGGTTGAGGACATTGGCAGCCAACACCGGCGGCATCGCCGTGCTGAACAAAAACAACTTTGACGAAGGACTGACGCAGATCATCGGTGCCAGCGAGGCTTATTATCTGCTCGCCTACACGCCGCTCGATACCAGCTTTAAAGGCGACTTCCGCAAAGTCGAAGTCCGGGTCAAAAACAAAGACCTGAAAGTCTACAGCCGGCGCGGTTACTTTGCGCGCGAGGAGCGCGCCGCTGCCGCGCCCGCCACCAAGCAGGAGCAGGTGCTTGCCGCCATCAAGTCGCCGGTCGCGCGCCACGATATCGATCTTGAGGCGACCGTCACATACAAAGCGGCGACGCCCAACAAAGGCGCGATAGACATCAGTCTGGTGATCGATCCGAAGAAGCTCACCTTTCAAGAGGTGGACGGCAGAGAGCAAGCCAACTATGACGTGGTCGGCTTCGTCTATGACGAGATGGGACGACTGCGCGGCGGCTTCAGCCAGACGATCACCGCAAGCCTGACGCCCGAGCAGCTTGCCGAAACGGTGAGAGAAGGCGGGCTGCCGTACGCGACAACGGCGACGCTGCCGGCAGGCGTCTACCAGATTCGGCTCGCTGTCCGCGACAACAAAGCGGCGACCATCGGCAGCGTTTCGCGCTACCTGGAGATTCCCAACCTGCTGCGGGCGGGATTCACCGCAAGCAGCCTATTGCTGAGTGCGGCTTCGCCGGGAGAGGTCAAAGGAACCCCGACGCTGCTGACCGCAAGCCGGCGTGTGTCGCGTCAGCAAGACTTGCGCTATGCCGTGGTTATCTATAATCCGAAGCTGAAAGGCGGCCATCCGCAGGTGCGGACGCAGCTCGTCATCAGCCAGAACGGACAGCCGGTCTACCGAGAGCCGGAACAGGAGGTTGCGGCGGGCAACAACCCCACGCAGTTGATCAAGCTCGGCCAACTGGGGATGGCCAGGGTCAAGCCCGGCCGCTACACCATGACGCTGCGAATCACCGATCAGCTTGCCGACAAAAAGGCACTGCCGGTCATTCGTAGCATGGACTTCGTCGTGATAGACTGAGCCACGACCATACCGTCAAAATCAGGAGGCACCTATGCGGAAAGTAATCGCGATCACTCTGCTCTTCATAGCATTGTCTGGCCCGGCATGGCCGCAGACGCAGAAGGCAGGCGAAGATCAGCCGGTGCGGATCAGCACCGAGCTGGTGCAGATCGATGTCGTCGTCACCGATAAGACCGGGCGCGTCGTCAAGGGACTCGGCAAGGACGACTTCGAACTCTACGAGGGCGGCAAGAAGCAACTCGTCAACTTCTTCGAGTTCGTTGACGCCACCCAGCCGCGCGCCGTCAAAGGCGCTGCTCGGGCAGATGCCCCGAAAGATGCTCCGAAGCCGGGCGACACCGGGGCACAGGGGCTGAGCGAGCGCGATGTGCGGCGCATCTTTGCCTTCGTCGTTGACGACTTGACGACCCGTTACGAAGACCTGACCTACCTGCGGCAGATGCTGACGAATTTCGTAGACGCGCAGATGCAGCCGACCGATCTGGTGGCCATCGTGCGCACGGTCGGCGGCAAAGGCTTGCTCCAGCAGTTCACCACCGACAAAGAATTGCTGCGCCGCGCCATCGCCGCGCTGACGCCGTCGTCGCACCCGCTCGGCGCATTTCATAACCCGCCGACGCCGAAGTTAGACCCGCAGCCGGCTGGCACCGACATGACGGCTCAAACCGCCGACCAGGGCGAAGACATTCCCGAAACAGAGAATCCGCTCGACGACACCAACAAGCTGCTGCGCTCGTACATGAGTCTCAGCACGGCGGGTTTCGTCATCGACAGCATGAAGCAGTTGCCGGGACGCAAGTCGCTGGTGTTGATCTCCGGCGGGTTGCCCATCCTCAGCGCCAACCCTGGCACCGAAGCCGGCGCAGTGGCAGGCTTCCTCAACCTGCTCACGGACAAAGCGACGCGCGCCGGCGTCGCCATCAACACGATGGACATCCGCGGCCTGCAAGCCTACAGCGGCGTCGCCGGCTTCGAAGACACGCCGGCCCGCAGCGCGATGGGCGCCAGCACAGCCAACTCTGATCCGGTCGCGGGTTCGAGCAACCGGAACAGCACTGGCTTTGGCCGCATCCCTGACGAAGCGCAGTTCGGCTATCGGAATCCCTTCGATCAGATGGACGCGCACATGGGATTACGTGTGCTGGCTTCGACGACCGGCGGCATTGCGGTTCTGGGAAAGAATGATTTTGACGACGGCCTGCGCAAGATCATCCAGACCAGCGAGGGCTATTACCTGCTGGCCTACACGCCGCTCGACGGCAAATTCAACGGCGACTTTCGCAAGATCGAAGTCAAGGCCAAAGGCGAAGGCTTGAAGGTCTACAGCCGGCGCGGCTACCTGGCGCGCGCCGATGCGCCCGTTGCGCCGCCGACGACCAAGCAAGAGCAGATGCTGGCGGCCATCAAGTCGCCGCTGGCGCGCCGCGATGTCAGTCTCGACGCGATGGTGCTGTACAAGCCGGTGGGGCAGAATCAAGGAGGCATCGATATCAACGTGGTCATCGATCCGAGGAAGCTGCGCTTCGAGCAGGTGGGCGACAAGCAACAGGCCGATCTGGATGTTGCCGGATTCGTCTTCGACCAGTTCGGGAAATTGCGTGGCGGCTTCAGCGAGACCATGCGGCCCGACCTGACGCCCGCCGACTTTAGTCGGGTGAACAAAGACGGGCTGCCGTATGCGACAACGGCGACGCTGCCGCCGGGCGCTTACCAGATTCGCATCGCGGTGCGCGACAACAAGACCGAAAGCATCGGCACGCTGTCGCGCTACCTCGAAATCCCCGACCTCTCCAAAGGTCGGCTGAGCGCCAGCAGCCTGCTGCTTGCTTCGGTGCCGGTTGGCGAGACCAAGTCCGAAGCGCCGACGCCGATTACCGCCAATCGCCAGATGTCGCGCAAGCAAGATTTGCGCTACGCGCTGATCATCTATAATGCCAAAGCGAAAGACAGCAAGCCGCAGATACAGACGCAGATGACGATCAGCCAGAACGGCCAGACGCTCTTCAAACAGCCCGAAGAATCGGTGACGCCCGCGGGCAAAGACGCGGCGCTGGTCAAGTGGGGGCAGTTGGGATTATCGGGTGTCAAGCCCGGGCGCTACACGATGACCATTGTGGTCACCGACCTGCTCGCCGACAAGAAGGCGCAGACCGTCACCCGCAGCATGGACTTCGTGGTCGTGAATTAAATCTCGCGGCGTTGATCGAAACAAAAAGGGCGGGACTCACGGAGTCCCGCCCTTTTTTATGCGCTACGGCGCAGTCGGTTAGAAGATGATCTTCGCGCCGAGCTGGATGGCACGGCGGGAGTATTCACTTTCGCCGTAGAGGTTGAAGTTGATGCCGGCGTTTTCGACGATGGCGCCTGGTGTCGCGCCGCCGGCGAGGAAGCCGATCCCCGGATTCGGGTGATTGAAGGCGTTGAAGGCATCCATACTCAGACGGAAGGTGACCTTCTCTCTAAGCTTGAAGTTCTTGTAGATGCCGAGGTTGAGGTTGTTGAGGATCGGCCCGGCTTCGTTGTTGCGACCGACGGTGCCGTATGGGTTGTTAAACAACTGCGCGGCTCCCGGCCCGTTGACGATATAGCGCACCTGATCCTTGGTCACGGCGACGACCTTGCCAAGGTTAATCTGTGCGAAGTCGTAGAAGCCTTTCGGATCGGCAATCGGAATACCGAAGACGATCTTGGCATCAACCTGGCTGATACCGACCGACTGGCGCGGCGCCTTCGGGTTGCCGTAGTACGGGCGGTTGCTGTCTACGCCGATGAAGGTCGCATCCCAGGTGACATCGCTATAGCCTGTGCCGAGGAAGGATACGCCCCAGGCCGAGAACGGCGTGAAGCGCTGCCCCTGCGTCAGCAGGTAGGTGCCATTGAGCTGCCAGCCGCCGGCGATCTTGCCGAGCAGGCTGTGGTTGTTCTTCAGCAGCGGGATGTCCCAGATGAAGTTGGCGGCAAACGCGTGGCGGCGGTCAAACTGTGAGTAGCCGCGCTCATTGCCGTTGGTGTCAAAGGGATTCTCTGAGCCGATGGCGTCATTGAAGGCGAAGACTTCGCTGGCGTTGTCGAGCGCCTTCGACCAGGTATAGGCGAGGCCGAAGTTGAGCTGGTTGGCGATGCGACCATCATAGCGCGCTTGCAGCGCGTGGTAGATCGATTGCGCCGTGTTGTCGCGGATGCGCAGCAGCGCCTGCGGCAGCACGCGCCCAACACAGGTGTTGGCCTCGTTGAGGATGCCCGCCGGTGTGGCCGGGTCATCGACGCAGCCGCCCTGACCTGCCACCTGCGGCGTGACCCCTGTCGGAACCAGGCCAGGGAAGCCTGGGAAGGCGACGCCGCCCACCGTGAAGCCATTGCGCAGGCGATCAATGCGCGGGTTGCCGTTGTGGGTCGCGAACAGTGAAACGCCATGCGTGCCAACGTAGCGAACTTCCACAACGTTGTTGCGGGCAATCTCGCGCTGAATTCTCAGCGACCACTGCTGGGAATAGGGCGAATGGAAGTTCGGCGCCACCAGCGTCTCGTTGAAGAACTTCGGATTGTAGGTGTTGCGCGCGACGATGCCGCTGGAGGCGGCAAACTCCTGCACCGCCTGTCCGTTCAGGCCGGGCAGTGGGAAGGCCACCGTGCCGGTCGCGGTGTTGAGCGTCGTGCTGTTGAAGACCATCGGCGACGACGTCGAAATGTTGAGCATGATGTTGTAGAAGACGGGATCATAAGCGATCGAATAACCGCCCGAAATCACCGTCTTATCCTGCTCGCCAAACAACATCTTACCGAGGCCGCTGCCACCAAAGCGCGGGCGCCAGGCAAAGCCTAAGCGCGGCGCAAAGTTGTTCTTGTCCGCCGGCAACTGCGGCTCGGTACGCGATTCGAGCGGCAGGCTCTGCTTCCAGAGCGCCTGCGCCGCGTCGGACTCGCGCGCCACGCTGATCTTGTTCAGCGTGTTGATGGGTTGCCCTGTGTACTCGTAGCGCATGCCGAGGTTCAACGTCAGGTTGTCCTTGATGCGCCAGTCGTCTTGCAGGTAGTAGAACTGGTCGGTCTCACCGTAATCGATGGTCACCTGGCCGGCGGCAACGATGGCGCGCTGCGGTCGGTTCTGGATCAGCGCCTGGGCTGCCGTCGTTGTGCCGATGGCATTGAAGGTGAAAGCGCCATTGACGTTCGGCAGGAACGGCACCGTGTTGGTGAGCTTGCGAATGTCAACCCCCATCTTGAGCTGGTGGCGGCCCAGAGTCTTCGAGAAGTTGTCCTGGAACTGATAGACGGAGACAACGCGGCCTTGCGGCAGGTTGGTCGCCGGGCCGACGGTTTGCAGCGAGGTGGCCGTCAGATTGCTGCGAATGCCGGTAAAGGCGATGTTCGGCAGGGTCTGGCCCATGTTCGATACAGGGTCAGGAATGCAAGTGGCGAACTTGCCCTCGCAGCCGCCGCCGAAGATGACGCCCAGGCGGTTATAGATGAACTTGAACTCGTTGACCGAGGTGTTGCTCAACTGGCTGGTCCAGCTCGCGCTGGAGATCTTGCTGGTGACCGGCAAGTTGCTCATGTTGCCCGCCGACGCCGTGCTGGTGTTGAAGTTGATGTTGTCGGCCTTCTGATAAAGCTGGCGAAACCAGATGGAGTTGTTGTTGTTGATCCGCCAGTCGCCGCGGGCGCTGAACTCCGGCGCGTTGAGTTGCTGCGGGAAGGTGCGCGACGGGTAAAGCACGTGGAAGGGAACGCCGTTGAGCGTGATAATCTCGTTGGTCGGCTTGTCTGTACGGAAGGTCACCGTACCGCCGCCGGCATTCGGAACGGCGAACGCCGAGAGTTTGCGCAAGGCTTGCAGCGCCGGGTTGGTGCTGTAGCCAGGCAGGGTCTCAAGCTTCGCCAGGTCTTCCGGGGCAATCGCCGGATTGCCGCCGAGCGCCAGCGACGAAATGCGGTCCTTGATCTCTTGGAAGCTGCCGAAGAAGAAGAGTCGGTCCTTCAAAATCGGGCCGCCGATGGTGCCGCCGAAGACGTTGTAAATTCGCGGCGTCGGGCCGGTCAGCTTGCCGCCACGCTTCTCGATGTTGTCGAGCGTGTCGAGGAAGTTGCGATTGCGGTGATATTCAAAGCCGGTGCCGTGGAAGGCGTTGGTGCCCGACTTGGTGACGATGTTGACGACGGCACCCTGGTTGCGTCCGTATTCGGCAGAGAAGTTGTTGGTGATCACCTGGAACTCGGCGACGATGTCTTGATTATCAACGAAGTAGTTCGGGCCGCCGAGCGACAGGTCGTTATTGTCGCCGCCGTCAATCGTGAAGTTATTCGAGCGGGCGCGATTGCCGTTGACCGAAAACGTCGTGCCGTTGCCGTTGACGTTGCCAACGCCGGGAATGACGCCGGGCGATAGCAGCGCGAGCGTATCAATACCGCCGCCGGCGATGTTCGACGGCAGCTCGGCGACTTTACGCGCCTCGAAGGTCGTCGATACCTGCACCTGTTCTTTCTGAATCAGCTCTTCGCCGCTCGCCGTCACCGTCACGGTTTCGGTGAGCTGGCCGGCCTGCAACGCCGCATCAATTGAGGTGTCCTGGCCGAGGCTGATTGTGACCTGCTGGAACTCTTGCTTTTTGTAGCCCTGCTTCTGGACAACCAGCGTGTAGACGCCGGGTTTGAGGCGGGGGAAGTTGTAGAGGCCATCGCTATTGGATTTGGTCTTGGTATCCGAGCCCGTGGCGGCCTCCATAGCCGTCACATCGGCGTCGGGGATGACCGCGCCGGTCGAATCCGTCACCACTCCCCTGAGTGAGCCCGTCGTCGCTTGCGCCATCGCGACGGGCACAGTAATGGGGAACAGGAGCGCGAAAGCCATCAGGAAGATAGCTGCTGAGGCCAGCTTTTTCGTTCTGCGAAGTCGTCTCATGGTTTTCCTCCTAAAGTGAAAAGAAGTGATTGACACATTGGCTGCATCATCTTCTAGCCAACAACCGCTCGTCGTAGATATATGTGCTTAAAGGATTGAGGAAACCGAAAAAAACAGACTACAGGAATCGAATATTTGGCAAAAGGCGTGCAAGTTGTAAAGCCAATTCCCGGCGATTTATTTGATAGTAGTTAGCTCGACGGCGCCGTCGAGCCGCCGAAAAACTCTCCATTAATCTGGAAACTCTTACGAAAAAATGGATATGCCTGGCAGCCGCCTTCTACCCATGTTGCTCTCGAAGTCATTGATTCCCGAAGCCGCGGGCTCGTCCCGCACCAAATCCCGCAAGGCATTTATTGACACCGCCAGTCGCTCTATTGTTAAATAAATATTTGACTTTGTTGTGGCAAGACGAGAGTGGCCTTTGAAGCAGCACCGTAACTTCACAATCAGGAACAGCAAGCGAGCGCGTGTCTCGGCCCTCGTCTGTCTCTGCGTGATACTGCATGCGCTGTTCGTCTGCCTGACGCATCACCACGACGCGCCGCCGCTCGGGCAGACGGCGGTCATCGCCTCAAGCGACAGCAACTCGCCTTCGGCGAAAGACACCGGCAGCGACGCCGGCTGTCTGTCTTGCCGCCTGCAACGCCACTTCGTCGCCGACCCGCACATAGTGGTCTTCGGCCCTGAACCTATAGCCGAAGCTTTGCTCTACCAGACGCTGCTGGCCGAGCCGCAGACGCGGCAATGGGCCGCGTCGCGCTTCGGTCGCGCCCCACCGCTCAGCTAACCCTGAATCACCGAGCCCATCTTTTCAGGCTGTCGCAGCCGTGCTGCGCCGGTCTTTAAAGACCTTGCTTGCGTGCCGGCTTTCAGTGGAGCCGGACGCCGGTTTTATAGTCAACGGGGCTGCCTTGCGCAAGCCGTTGACGCCCTCTGGCGCTATGGCCAGAGGTAGCGAAGATTCGAGGTTAGATTGATATGTCCAAAAACATTCTTGCCATTCTACTTTTTGCCACTCTCATCAGTGCGCCGCTCACAGGCTTTGCCGACGATAGCACGCCGCAGGCGACCGTCGGCGCGATTCAAGGTCAGGTGACCGATGCGGCGGGCGCCGTGATTGCCGGAGCGGTCGTGACGCTGGTGAATTCGATCACCAGTTACAAGGTCACGACCAAGACCGACGACGCCGGCAATTTCAAGTTCCTCTACGTGCCGTTCAACTCTTACAAAGTCACCGTTGAGGCACCCGAGTTCCAGCCCGTGGAGCAAACAGTTGACGTGCATTCTGCGGTACCCACGCAACTAACCATGCAACTGACGCCAAAAGGTTTGAGCGAACAGGTCAACGTCTCGGCGGGCGAATCCACGACGCTGATCGAAGCCGACCGCACCGCCGCCGATACCGACCTCAACACCACAAACTTGATGAAGGGCCTCGGCTCGGCCCCATCGCGCGGCTTGCAGAAGATGGTCGAATCCGCGCCCGGCGTCGTCAGCGATGACGGTGGGCGCATTCACGTGCGCGGCTCGGAATCAAACGTCCAGACGGTGATCAACGGCGTGCCGGTCATGGATAATATGTCGGCCATCTTCTCGACTTCGATTGACCCGCGCACTACCTCGCACGTCGAAGTGTTGACGGGCGGCATTCCCGCCGAGTTCGGCGACAAGCTCGGCGCCATCGTCAACCTCAACACCAAGTCGGGACTCGACATGCCTATATCGGGCGAAATCAGCGGCAACCTCGGCAGCTTCTCGACCGGCGACCTGGCCGCCAGCTTCGGCGGCCACGCCAAGACCTTCGGCTGGTTTACCGCCTTTTCGGGCGCGACCACGCACCGTTATCTCGACCCGCCGACGATTGAGAACTTTCACAACCTGGGGCGCACGGCGAGCAACCTGACGACCTTCGACTTCAACCCGTCGCAGAATGATCTGTTCAAGCTGACGCTGATCTTTGGCGGCGCGAATTTCCAGGTGCCGAACCGCCTGGATCAAGAACTCGCCGGCCAGGATCAACGCCAGCGGCTGCGCAACCAGTCGGCCTCGCTCTCGTGGCAGCACATCTTTTCGCCGACGGTCGTCGCCAACCTCGCGCTGTACGGGCGCACCTCGACCGCCGAGCTGATTTCGAATCCGCTGTCGACGCCGGTAGCTGCCTTCCAGGATCGGCGGCTGACGAATTACGGATTCATCTCGTCGCTCTCTTTCGCGGGCCACGGCCACACGCTGAAGACAGGCATCCAGTACACCCGCACGCCGGTGCGCGAAAACTTCAGCTTCTACCCGACCGACGCGAGCGCCTTTGCGCCGATCACGGATGAAAACGGCAACGAGTTTGCAAACCCTGTATTGCAGTTTTCGGCAGCCAATCCTTTTGTCTTTCGCGACGAGCGCACGGGCCGCACCATGTCGGGGTTCGTGCAGGATCGCTTCTCGCCATTTCAGAATTTCACGATAGACGCCGGGGTGCGCTTTGATGATTACCGGCTGCTGATTCACCAGCATGCCTTCAGCCCGCGCATCGGCGTCGCCTACTCGATACCGAAGACGCAGACGGTGATTCGCGCTTCGTATAATCGCCTGTTTCAGCCGCCGCCGGTAGAAAACCTCTTGCTCGCAAGCTCGGAGCAGGCGGCGCGGCTGTCGCCGCTGGCGGTGACGACGGGCGAGCTTGGGCTCAAGCCGATCCTGCCCGACAAAGAGAACGTCTTTGAAATCGGCGTACAACAGCAGATGAGCAAGTATGCGCGGCTGACGGTGTCGGCGTACAACAAGCAGGTTCGTAATTTTTCTGACAAAGACCAGTTCTTCGACACCGGCATTATCTTCCCGATCTCGATCTTCGCGGGCCGCGTCAATGGCGTCGAAGCCCGCCTTGATACGGCGGAGTGGCGTGGATTTTCGGGCTTTCTCAGCTATGCCAATTCGCGCTCGTTCGGCATCACGCCAATCAACGGCGGGCTGTTTCTGGGAGAAGCCGTCGAGAGCTTGAGCAATCCCGGTCTGCGCTTCCCGAACGATCACGATGAGCGCAACAGCGGCCAGTTCCAGCTCAACTATACGCACAAGCCGAGCGGCTGGTGGGCGACCTTCGGCGGGCGCTACGATTCGGGCGTGCCGGTTGATGTCGAGCCCGGCACGACGCGCGCGCAGTTTATCGCCGGAGGCTTCGACCCGCGCCTGTTCGAGCAGATCGATTTCGAGCACGGGCGCGTCAAGCCGCGCACGATCTTCAACTTCTCGACCGGCGTTGACCTGCGCCAGAGCGAGCGCGTGGCGCTGTCGCTCGCCCTCGACGTGCAGAACCTCAGCGACCGGCTCTACGTCTACAATTTCGAGAGCGTCTTCAGCGGCACGCACATCGGCCCGCCACGCCAGTGGGGCGGTCGGCTGACGCTGAAGTTCAAGTGATCGCCGAGGCGAAGACTGAAAAGTAGCAACCACAGATGAACACCGATAAACACAGATCAGAGAAAGGCTCGAATGTCAGGCGCTTTTCCATCGGTGTTCATCGGTGTTCATCTGTGGTTTCATCCTGCCTATTGCCATTGCCGCCGGCCAGTGTAAAATCATCGCGCTTTGAAAGCGCCTGTGATACCCGAAGCGATTGACGCCTACCGCGACCAGACGTGGCGGCGCGCTGCCGACCTGCGCGTCGAAACGGCTGTGGATGCCGAGCGCTTGATTGAAGCCGCGGGCTTCTGTGCGGCGATGACCGACGCGCGGCGCGGCGGCCCGTCGCTTTACATCGGGGTCTGCGGGCGGCGCGACGCCTTCATGCCGCGCAACGTCCAGAAAGACCCTGAAAGCAGTCTCGCCTGGGTGCTCAAAGACGAGGTAATGCGGCGCGGCCTGGTCTATTACGCGAAGCTCGCCAAAGGACGCGCGACCTTTGTGGCGCGTCGCCTGGTGCCGCACTTCAATGCGCTCTGGGGAGTGCCGCGGCGGCGCGAAGGCGAGGCGCTTTCCGACGACGCCCGCGCCATCTTGAAGGTGCTGCGCCGCGAATGGGAGATGGCCACTTGCGACCTGCGTATGGAATCGGGTATCACCGACCGCGCCTGCTTTACTCGCGCCCTCGACGAGCTGCAACGCACATTCAAAGTCATCCCCGCCGAAGTTTTGTACGAGCCCTGGTTCACTTACATCTGGATGCTTTCAGAGGGGCGCTTCAGTGACGAGCTGGCCGTGAAAGTGAAGCGCGAGGTGGCGCTCAAGGAGGTGGCGCGGGCTTTCCTGAATGGTGCAGGCATGACGGTGCGCGGCGAGCTGGCGCGCTTGAGCGGGCTGTCGCGCCCGGACGCCGGGCTTGGCAACCAGGCGCTCGTCAAAGAAGGGTACGCCGAACGCCTGGCTGAGGGCGTCTACCAGTTGAGCGATTTCGCTGAGCGCCGGCAATCGCTGGCCGAGTGATGCAAGCCTTCATCGAGCAAACCTCAGGGCTCGGCCTGCCACTTGTATTCCATGTAATGCGCGGTCTGCGCGGCGGCCTCGCGCCCCAGCAGCTTGTCAACGACGTGAAGCGATGCGTCAATTCCTGCCGAAACGCCGGCAGCGGTGATGACTTTGCCATTGTCAACGAAGCGGCGGTTTTCCAGCACCGTCGTCCTTGGCGCTTCCTGCCGCAGAGAAGCGATGGCGCTCCAGTGCGTCGTCGCTTCGCGCCCATCGAGCAGGCCGGCTTTCGCCAGCAGGAACGCGCCCGTGCAGACCGACATCACCACTTCGGCCCTTTGCGACGATTGCTTAATCCAGTTGATCACTGCCGGGTCGCTGAGCGGAACATCGGTTCTGCCGCCCGGCAGAATGACTACATCGGGCGGCGGGCAGTTGGCAAAGGTGTATTGCGGCTTGATGGTCAGAAAGCCCTGGCTGGTGACCTCGCCCGCCGAGGCCGCAACCGTGTAGACATCGAACGCCTGACGGTGATCGGCGGCGGCAAAGACCTCGCCCGGCCCGGAGAAATCGAGCAGCTCGACGCCTTCGTGAATCAGAATCGCGACCTTGCGCTTGGCTTTCATTGTTGCCGCCGCGCCCGACGGTGCCGCCGCCCGCGAAGATGAAGCGTCGGCGGTTGGCGAATCGAGCGCCCCAACCATCAGGAAAGATGTAAAGCCGATCATGACGATCAGCGCCAGAATGGCCAGTGAGAAAAGTAATCGCTTGAACATACGGTCCTCCACAGCCAGCCAAGCAAAAGGGAGAGGCGACTCAAAATCGCCCCTCCCTGTCGTGCCGGTTATTCGGCTCTGAGCGCCAGCATCGGATCGATTGTCGTGACGCGGCGGGCCGGTAGCAGGCACGCCATCATTGCCACGGCGACCAGCACCGCGGCGACCGCGATGAAGGTCAGCGGGTCGCCCGGCTTGACCGCGAACAACAGTGACGACATCATCCGCGCAAGCAAAAACGCGCCCACCGCGCCGGCGGCCAGCCCGAGGCCAACCAGCGTCATCCCTTGCCGTACGACCATGAGAATGACATTTCTGGAAGTGGCTCCCAGAGCCATTCTCACGCCGATCTCGTGAGTTCGCTGGGTGACCGTCAGCGCCATTACGCCGGCAATCCCCGCCGCCGTGATGACCATTGCCAGCGCCGCAAACAATCCGAGCAGCAGCGCCGTCACGCGCGGCGAGGCTAAGGATTCATCGCGCACCCGCTCAAGCGTCTGCACATTGTCAACGGCGGTTTCGGGGTCTACGTCATAGACCGTCTGCCGCAGCAATTGCGACATGGCCATCGGCGCGGTCGCCGTGCGCACCAGCAATTGACCAACGCCGGGATTCTGCGCGTGCGGCGTGTAAAGCTCGGCGGTTACCTCGTGATCGAGACCGTACTGCTTGACGTCGCCGACGATGCCGACAATCTTCAGCCAGTGCTCGCCGCGGTCAAAGGTGACGCGCCGATCAATCGGGTCTTCGTCGCCCCAGTATTGCCGTGCCAGGGTCTGGTTGATGATGGCGACGAGCGGCGCTTTGTCGTTATCGCTTTCGGCAAACGCCCGGCCTTTGATCATCGGCATGCGGATCGTTTCGAAGTAGTCGGGGGTGATGGTGCGCGCGTCGGCTGTGAGCGGCGGCGCGCCACTCTCCTGCGGGCGGCTTTCGATCTCGAACGTCCGCGAGAACGGCCCGAAGCGAATGCTGTTGGCGTTCAGCGGGTAGGTCGAGCTGAGCGCCGCAGAGAGCACGCCGGGCTGTGCCTTGACGCGGTCGAGCAGCCGCAGCATGAAGTCGCGATACTGCTCGGTGGTCGCGAGGCGCGACCAGTTCGAGCTGACGCGCAGGGTCAAGACGCTCTCAGGATTAAAGCCGGGGTTGACCGCTTGCAGCTTGACCAGACTGCGCAGCATCAGCCCGGCGCCGATCAGTAGCATAAATGACAATGCGACCTGCGCGACCACTAGCAAACTGCGGGCACGGTGGCGCATGGCGCCCGCCGTCGTGCGGCTGTTTTCCTTGAGCGCTCCGGCAAGGTTTCTGTCCGAGCCGAGTGCCGGCAGCAAGCCAAAGACGATGCCGGTGCCGAGCGAAACCACGAGCGTGAACAGTAATACAAAACCGTCAATGCTGATCTCGTGGGCGCGCGGCGTGAAGCGCTCCGCAAAATTGACGAGCAACTGCAAGCCCCAGGCGGCGACCAGCAAACCGATGGCGCCGCCGGCCATCGCCAGCAGTGTGCTTTCGGTCAACATCTGGCGGATGAGCCGCCCGCGCCCCGCTCCCATCGCGGCGCGTATGGCCATCTCGCGCTCGCGCCGCATCAGCCGCGCCAGTGTAAGGTTCGCCACATTGGCGCAGGCGATCAGCAGCACCAGTCCGGCGGTGCCGAGCAGGATCAGAAACGTCGGCTTCGCCCGCCGCGTCAGCTCTTCCTGCAAGGGCGCGAGGGTCGCCGCATAGCCGCGATTTTCGGGATAGGCGTCCGGGTAAGCCTTCTGCAAATTGCCGGCGATGCCCGATAGCTCGGCGCGCGCCTGCTCGACCGTCGCTCCGGCTTTCAGCTTGCCGAAGACGTTCATCATGCGAAACGTGCGATTGGCGATGAAGCGATCCGACGAGCGCGTCGGGCAAGCCACGGTCGGCATGTAGACATCGCTTTCGCTTGGATACTGCGGGATCGGCGGCAGCACGCCGATGACCGTGTGCGGCCTGTCATTCATGCGAAAGACGCGGCCAATGATGTTCGGGTCGCCCTTGTATTGCTGCTTCCAGTAGTTGTAGCTCAAAACCAGCACCGCGTCGGCGCCTTTCTCGTCGTCGCTCGGCAGGAAGGTGCGCCCGTAGAGCGCCTGGATGCCGAGCATATCGAAGAAGTTCGCCGAGACCACCGCCGTCTGCACGCGCTGCGCCTCTTCGCCGCCGAGTAAGATAAACGACATGGAGTGATGCTCGACCACCTGATCGAGCGTCTGCGCCTGCTCGCGATAATCGTTGATCTCTTTAACCGAAAAGCCCATGTCTTCGACGCGGGCGAGCGGCGCTTGCTGATGCAGGATGACCAGCCGGTTGCCGTCCGCATAAGGCAGCGGGCGCATCAGCACGCCGTAGATGACGCTGAAGATGGCAGTGTTGGCGCCAATCCCCAGGGCCAGCGTCAGCAGCGCCACGAGCGTGAAACCGGGATTGCGCCTGAGAACCCGCGCCCCATAGCGCAGGTCTTGCAGCGAGGTTTCGATGAAGCGCCCGCCGCGCGCATCGCGGCACTGTTCCTTGGTCAGCTCGACGCCGCCAAAGCTGCGCAGCGCCGCCTGGCGGGCCGCCGGCTCGCTCAGGCCGCGGGCGCGGTGTTTACGGGTTTCCATTTCGAGGTGAAAGCGCAGCTCGGCGTCCATCTCGCGCTCTCTCTGGTTGCGGCGCAAGACGGATTGTGTGATGCGCGAAAGTTTTCTGAACATCTAACCAACCTCCGGCTAAGTTGCTTGGAGCACTTGCGTGATCGCTGTCGAGAGCCGCCTCCAGTTTTCCTCTTCTTCGGCAAGTTGTTTGCGCCCGGCGCGGGTGAGCGAATAATACTTCGCCTGGCGGTTGTTATCAGAGCTGCCCCACTCGGTCGCCACCCAGCCCTTCTCTTCAAGCCGGTAGAGCGCCGGATAAAGCGAGCCCTGATTGACGTTGAGCACGCCGTCGGAAATCTGCTGAATGCGTTGCGCGATGCCCCAGCCATGCTCCGGCTCAAGAGCCAGCGTCTTCAGGATCAGCATGTCGAGCGTGCCTTGCAGCAGATCGGACTTCTGCTTCGCCAGGTCGGAGTTTTGCTTGGCCATGAATCCTCCCCTAGACTTTCTACAGGAAGCGAGTGTAGACCGCCTCCTGTAGATTGTCAAGGGGAAAGATGGGGCTAGTCGTCGAGGGCCGAGAGGACTTGCTGGCGGGTGCGACTGACCAGCTCCGTGACGTTGTCGCGCGCATAGCCGACGGTCGGGATGGGGTCGTGGATGGTCAGCCGCACGGTCGAAGGATGGACTTCGATTTTGGCCTTCGGCATGATGCGCGTGGCACCGGCAACGGTTACCGGGACGACTGCGACGCCTGCCTCGATGGCCATCATGAAAGCGCCCTTCTTAAACGGCAGCAAGCGGCCATCGGGCGAGCGCGTGCCTTCGGGATAGACAACGTAGGACTTGCCGCGGCGCAACATCTCGGTCGCCGCCTTGGCGCTTTCGACCGCCGACGGGCTGTTGCTGCGATCAACCGGGACGACCCCCATCAGGCCGATGCCGTAACCGAAGATCGGGTACTTGAAGACCTCTTTCTTGGCCAGATAGCCCGGATTGCGCCCGAGGTAGGTGACGAACAGCGGCACTTCGATCAGGCTCTGATGATTCGGCGTGAAGATGTAAGCCTGCGCCGGGTCGAGCTTGTCGCGGCCCGTGACTTCGACCTTGACGCCGACTAGCCGGAGGCCGAGCCGCACAAAGACGCGCACCGGCGCATAGATCATGTTTTCGTTGCCGGTCAGCAGCCGCAGGGCGATCAGCAACGGCGCCAGCAGGCCGATGGCCGTGAACCAGAAGGCCAGTAAAAAAATTCCCCGCAAGCGCGCCATCGTTAAACTTGTTCCTCGTTGGGATGAATTCAACTCTGGCGCCGGCCACCGCGCCAGCCTTCAGCCGCGGTCGCGCCAATTAGCGCAAGCCTAACAGATGTGCTAGGCTCTTTCCATCTTGAGCGCCGGGCGACGCCCGCACAATTCAACCTTGAGGGACATCAACGCCGATGATGCCACGCTCTCGCCACCTTTACACGCTGCCGATTGCTGCGCTGCTGCTTGGTCTGACGGCGGCGACCGTGCCGGCTCAACAATCTGATGTAGCGCAAGCTGACAGCTTGCCCCACGCCGTCGCGAAAACAGCGCGGCCTGCTGCCGTGCCGTCGCCGCGCGAGGTGCTGGGCTTTGCGCCGGGCGATGATCGGCGGCTCGCCGACTGGTCGCAGATCGTTGCTTACTTCAAGCGGCTCGGCACGGCTTCGGCGCGCGTCTCGTTGCATCAGCCGGGATTGACGACCGAGCGCCGCCCGTTCATCGTCGCCATCATCTCGTCGGAAGAAAACATTCGCGACTTGCCGCGCATTCGCGAAGCCCAGCGCCGGCTCGCCGATCCACGCTTGATCAGTAGCCGCGAAGAGCGCGAGCGGCTGATTCGCACGACGCCTGCGGTCGTCGCCGTCACCTGCTCGATTCATTCGACCGAAATCGTCGCCTCGCAGATGTCAATGGAGCTGGCTTATAGGCTGGCGAGCGACGAGGCGCCGGCGACCAGAGAGATGCTGCGCCGCACGGTGCTGGTGCTGGTGCCTTCGGTCAACCCCGACGGCATCGATATTGTCAGCAACTGGTATCGCAAGACGCTCGGCACGAAATACGAAGGCAGCAGCCCGCCTGTGCTCTATCATCACTACACCGGCCACGACGACAACCGCGACTGGTTCATGCTGACGCAGGTCGAAACGCAGATCGTCTCGACGCTCTTCTGGCGCGAGTGGTTTCCCGAAGTCGTCTACGACGTGCATCAGCAAGGGCAGTTCGGCTCGCGCATGTGCGTGCCGCCGTTCTTCGATCCATCGAACCCGAACATCGATCCAACGATCTTGCGCACGGTCGGCGCGCTCGGCTCGCAGATGGCGCTGAATCTTCAAGCCGCCGGCTTCAAAGGCATCGTCACAAATTCAACTTATGACACGTGGTGGCACGGCGGCTTGCGCACCGCGCCTTACTATCACAATGCCGTCGGCATCCTGACCGAAGCCGCGTCGGTGAACATCGCCACGCCGATGGAGATCAAGCGCGAGCAGTTGCGCTCGCCGACACGGGGTTTGCCCGATCCGCTGGTAGCGGCGACGAATTATCCCGACCCGTGGCAGGGCGGCGCGTGGACGATGCGCGACATTCTGAACATGGAACTAGTGACGACGCGCACGGCGCTCGAAGAAGCGGCGCTGCATCACGATGAATATGTTCGCAACTTCGTCGCGGTCGCCGAGCGCGCCATCGAGGCAGGGAAGCATGAAGCGCCCTACGCTTACATTGTCCCCGCTGAGCAGCACGACCGACCGACCGCCGACAAGATGATCGACATCCTGCTTCAACAGGGCGTCGAAGTACAGCGCGCCAAATCTGACTTTACCGCCGCCGGCAAGAAGTACGCGGCGGGAAGTTATGTGATCTTACTCGCACAGCCATACCGCGCCAACGTCAAGTGCTTGTTCGAAGCGCAGCATTACCCTGACCGTCGCATCTATCCGGGCGGCCCCGCCGAGCAGCCTTACGACGTGGCCGGCTGGACGCTGCCGATGCAGATGGGCGTTGATTACGCCGAAGCGGGCAAGCCGTTCGATGCGGAGTTGGCAAAGTTGAGCGCGGAATTTTTCAACCTCCGCATTGGTTCCTGGATGCTGGGGCCAGCGATGCAATTCTTTGTCTCATCTGGCCAAAATAAAGCCTTCGATTTCGTCAACACTCTCCTCGCTTCATCAGATAAAATTACTGTCTCCAGACTTGCACAAGCGGTCAGGGCTAATGGCAAAGAGTACCCAGCCGGAACCTTTGTCGTAAGCGGCGGATCAGCGAGTGGTCAAAGTAAATCGCCTAAAGCCAAACGAGAGAGTTCAACAAGCCAGGTTTTCACGAGCCGTATTTTATCGCTTGCCATATCCCGAGACATTAGCCTGGAACGCGTACCGAATAAGGATTCCCAGATCAATCTGCCCACCATTGCCCGACCGCTCACAAAGCCGCGACTGGCGCTCTATCGTAGCTGGGTGGCTTCGATGGATGAGGGCTGGACGCGCTGGGTGCTCGAACAGTTCGGCTTCGATTACAAGAACGTCTATGACGCAGACGTGCGCGCCGGCAATCTCAAAGATAAGTTTGATGTCGTCATCCTGCCCGATCAGTCCATGCAGCAGATCGTCAGCGGCAACCGCGCCGGCTCGTACCCCGACGAATACACCGGCGGCATCGGCGAAGAAGGCGTCGCGGCGCTGCGCCGTTTCGTCGAAGCCGGTGGCGTGCTGATCTGTCTCGATTCGGCGTCCGAGCTTGCGTTAAAACGTTTTGAGCTGCCGGTGAAAAACGCGCTTGATGGCGTGCGCCGCGACCAGTTCTACGCGCCCGGCTCGATCTTCCGCGCCGCAATTGATACCACCAGCCCGATTGCTTATGGGATGCCGGCGGAAGCCGATCTCTATTTCGTCAGCGGCACACGGCGCGAGCGCAGCGCTGATACGGAAGCGCCGCGCCCCGGTGCGGCTCGCCCTGAGGCGGCCTCGACCGAAGCCCGGCGACCGCCGGCGATGGCTGACGGCGCCGGCAATCTCGTCAGCGCCTTTGCGTTCGAGATTACCGACCCGGCGCGGGCGCGCTCCATCGCGCGTTACGTTGACGGCAACCCGTTGCGCTCCGGGTGGCTGCTCGGCCCGCAGTTCATCGCCGGCAAGTCGGCGCTGGTTGATGTCACTTTGGGCAAAGGCCGCGTCGTGCTTTTCGGCTTTCGCACACAGCACCGCGCCCAGACCTGGGGCACCTTCAAGCTGCTGTTCAATGCCATCATGCTTGGTGGCACCAGGCCGCAATAGATCGGCCTAGTGAAAAACCAGGCCGACGCTGATGCTGAAGTTGTGCGCCGTCCGACCCGCCACGTTCAAGTCGAAATCAGCATTGCCGGCGACATCGCGGTCGCGCGCAAAGATCGGCGTGTAGTCAATCTCGAACAACCGCAGATCGATTCTCTGGTGCAGGCGCACATCGATGCCGCCGCCGAGCTTCATCCCGAAGCTCGTCACTTTGTCGTCCAGTGTAAAGTTGAACGGCCCGGTCGAGGTCTGCGTGTCCTTTGAAGTTTGCCGAACCGCGCCGACCAGCGCATGCGCAAACGGCTTGAAGCGTGCCTGCTTCGAATTGTCCTTGAACTGCAAACCGGCCAGAAAGCTATAGGCGCGATCTTTGGTGTGGCTGGTGTCTGTGTGCGTCGAGCCATCGTCGTTGGTGAAGGTGTCAGCAAACTCATCGCTTTTGTAATGGCCGGTCATGTCAAACTTGATGCCGAGGTAGCGCGTGAAGTTGAAGGTGATGGACGCGTCGAAGCCGTTAAAGCCGCGACGGTCGCAATAGTATTTTTGCAGGTGAGAGCCGAGAATGTCGGCGCTTTCCGGCGCGCAAGGCTCGAAGCTGAAAACGTCGCCACCTTCGCTAACATTCTGCGTGCTGGAGTTGGACTGCATTCGGGCGTGCGAGTAACCGCCGAAGACTTCGATCCGGTGATAATCGCCGCTCTGGGCGCGGGCGGCAGGCGCGCAAATCCCGATGACGACGGCGATGAAAGCAATGATAAATAGCTGGAATTTCTTCATGTCAGGTCTCCTTGTCAGGGCTTAGATTGGTGATGTCGTTGGCCATGCGAAGGCCGCGCGGTCTTCGCATCGCGATTGGCGGTCAGGTTATTGCGGCGGCGCTTGCGCTTTGATGCGAGTGGCATTTATCGTAGCTCGGAAAGAGGCCACCAGAGTGTCATTGGTGTCATAGATATCAACGAACTGACGGCCCGTGAAGCGGTCGTTGTCAAGCATCGTGATGCCGTCGCGCACATGCGCGGTGCCGGCGGGCGAGCCGTCCGCCGAGTTGAAAAGAAAGGCCAGGTGCGTGGCGATGAAGCTGCGGTCAACGGTGCGCTGCCAGACCCCTTGATCGGGCGCGCCGATGGGGTCGGGCGTCAGCAAGAATTCGTTGCTATCGATCAACGTGCCCTCGTTTTCATCCCGTCCCGGCATAAAGGTGAACAAGACTTTCAACGCGAAGCCATCGGTGAATGTCACAGTCGCCAGCCATGTGCCTTCGAGCCGAAATTTTGAGGGAGTGGCGGTGATGCCGAAGTCGTTTTGCCGGTCATCGGCGGGCGGTGCGGCGCTCTGCGGCGCGGCCTCGACCGCAGCCGATTGCATCGGCACGGCGACGGCGTTGCGCCCGAAGTATTTCTTCCACAGCATGCCGCGGTCATTGGATTGCGCTGCCGCAGCGACCGACAACAGCGCGATAAGCGTGAGGGTTGCAAAGATTCGTTTGGCGTTCATGAAGGTTTCTCCTTTTCGTCAATCGTTGAATGAAATAGTTAAAGCCGCGCCGTTCAACCGGAGCGCGAAGCCCGGCGCACGGCCTGAATTACCGTGACTGCCGTTGCATTCACTTCAGTTTGAGCAGCGAATTGAGGCAGACCATCGGCAACTCGCCGCCGTCGAAGACGGCGTGCAGGTGCGTCGCTTCAATGGCGTCGTAGATGGCCCCCAGCTCGCGGTCGGCGACAATCGCTGCGTCGGCGGCGGTGACGACTTGCACTTCTTCGTCACAGGCGGCGCACCAGCGGCGGGCGCGGCTCGTCGGCTGGCGGATGACCAGCAGCCGTTCGCTCTCAAAGGTGATGCGGGTTGTGCGTTTCGTCACAATGCCTCCTGATCGGTTACTAGTAGGCAGTAGGCAGTAGGCAGTTGTCGGAATACGGATGCGGTGCCCTACAACATCCCTGGCGATTTCTAATCACTGCCTACTGCCTACTGCCTACTGCCTACTGCCTACTGACCACCTGCCTACTGACCACTGGTAACTGCCAACTGACCACTGCTAGAATGAGCCGCGCGCCGCGTCCGCTCGATTCGCTCACGCTGCTCACGACACGGCAGAGGGTACGCGAATCCCCGTAGCGAAATCTTGCGTAAACACAGAAAAAGTTCGGAAAAGGGTTTGGAATGAGTTTGGAACGAACTCGGAATGAACCTGGATGACAGCTATGATGAAGCCGGCAAAGCGCTTATTTGAATTCGGCCCTTACCGCGTGGATACCGCCGACCGCCTGCTGTTGAAGAGCGGTCAGGTCGTGCCGCTGCCGCCGAAAGTCTTTGACATTCTGCTCGCCTTCGTCGAGCGCAGCGGGCGCGTGCTCGACAAGGACGAGCTGATGCAAGAGGTCTGGCCCGACACCTTTGTCGAAGAAGGCAACCTGGCGCGCAACATCTCGACCCTGCGGCGTGTGCTCGGCGATGGCGACGAGGGCCGGCAGTACATCGAAACCATCCCGCGCCGCGGTTACCGCTTCGTCGCCAAGGTGAAAGAGCTGTCGGACGGCACGCTGATCGTGCGCGAGCGCGCGAGCGTCACCTTCGAGCATGAAGAAGAGGGCGACGCGCTGGGCGATACGGTCGTGCCGGCTATGGCAAGCGCCGCAAACGTGCCGGCAGGGATAGAAGCTGATCGCGCCTTGTTGCCGGCGGCGACCGCGGGCGCGCTGCCGCAGTCATTGATGCCGGGGTTGGCGGTCGAAGAAAAGATCGCGCCTGCGGTTGCCGCTCCTGTGACCGTGCCGCGCCCGCGCCGCCGTCTGCTCATCACCCTCGCCGTGGTGCTGGTGGTTGCGGCGATGGTCGCGAGCTTTTCGGTCGGCAAGCGCGCCGGCTACAACGCGCCGCCGCTGTTCCAGCAACTGACGTTTCGCAATGGCACGGTTGCCGGCGCGCGCTTTGCGCCCGACAGCCGCTTGATCGTTTACGCGGCGCTCTGGGAGGGCAAGCAGAGCGAGCTGTTCACGACGCTGCCCGGCACGCCCGAATCGCGCGCCCTCGATCTGAAAGAGATGAGCTTGCTGGCCATTTCATCAACCGGCGAGATGGCGGTGCTGCTCAAGCCGCGCATTCATTTCATCAATCAAGGCATGCTGGCGCGCATGCCTTTGATCGGCGGCGCGCCGCGCGAAATGCTGCCGGGCGTTTCGGAAGCTGACTGGTCGCCGGACGGCAAAGAGCTGGCGGTGATTCATTACGACAAGGGCAAGTGCCGCCTGGAATACCCGATTGGCAATCTGCTTTACGAGCACGAGACATCCGGCTGGCTGAGCGATATCCGCGTCTCGCCTGCGGGCGACCGCATCGCCTTCATCGATCACCCGGTCGCGCGCTTTGACGATTATGGGACGGTGATGGTGATTGATCTCAAGGGCAACAGCCGCAAGCTGTCGCGGGCCTACCTGAGCGCGCGCGGGCTGGCGTGGTCGCCCGCCGGCGATGAAATCTGGTTCACCGCCGACGAAGACACCGCCAATCACGCCTTGCGGGCCGTCAGCTTGAATGGCAGCGAGCGACTGCTGGCGCGGGCGCCGGGCCGCTTGAACCTACAGGATGTCAGCAAAGACGGGCGGCTGCTGATGACTCGCGAAGACGCGCGCATCGGCATGATGACGCGGGCGCCGGGCGAAACCGCCGAGCGCGACCTGTCGTGGCTCGACGGCTCGTGGCTGCGCGACCTCTCGCCCGATGGCCGGACGCTGCTGTTTGACGAAGAAAACACCGCCAGCGACAAAACCCCGACCGTTTATCTGCGCCGGACGGACGGCTCACCGGCGGTGAAGCTCGGCGATGGCAATGCCATGTCGCTGTCGCCGGATGGCCGCTGGGCGCTCGTGAGCCAGCGTTACACCTCGCCGCCGCGCTTCGTGCTGCTGCCGACCGGCGCCGGCGAGATGAAGGTGATTGATACAGGCGACATCGAATGGCGCGAGAACGGCATGTGGTTCCCCGATTCGCGGCGTGTCGTGCTGATGGGCAAAGCGCCGGGCCACGAGCGGCGCAGCTACATCTACGACCTTGAGCGCAACGAGCTGCGCCCGCTAACAGCCGAAGGCTCGGTCGTCATGCTGCTTGCGCCCGACGGTAAGCACATGCTTGTGGGCGAGATCGGCAGTAGCAATCAGAAGTCCGAGCTGCGAGCGCTCGATGGCGGTGAATCGCGTCCCTTCACGGCGCTGGAGGACACGGATATTCCGCTCGGTTGGGCGGCGGATAATCAGGCGATTTTTGCGGTGCAGCGCGGCCTGCCAGTTAAGGTCTTCAAGATTAATCTGACGACCGGCAAGCGCGAGCTATGGAAAGAGATCATGCACCCGGACCCTGCGGGACTGCTCTACATCAGCGCCTCGGCAATCACGCCCGACGGCCGTGCCTATGGCTACACTTATTTCCGCGTGCTGTCGCAGGTCTATCTGGTTGAGAATGTGAAATAGGTGAGTGCAAAAAATATAAGCCGCCGATGACATTTGCCACCGGCGGCTCGTCATTCATGACTTAGAGCCACGCCCCCTTGTGCCTCTATGCCCTGAACGTTTTTCAGTCTGTCGCTTCTCTCAGTATTACTGCTTTTGCTCCGAGTGGTCTGCTCACCGTTCGTGAGAGTGCTTTGAATGGAAGGCAGGGCCCCCATCCTCCCTTCCATCCGCCGCATTTAGTTCAGCATCCTACAGTTACTCTGAGCAGAAGAGGTTTCTTTCAAACTGTCGAATCTGCTAGAACCGCGGTTACCTTGAGCAATGCTTGTGCCAACGCTCAAGCAATTCTTGAGCGAAATCAACAGTAGCTTTTCACTTGTCAGCTTATCCCTTCTCGCTTAAAGAATTACTTTCACTCTCGTCAGTTCAAGAGCGCAAAAAGCTAACAAAATTCGGCACTTCGCATTCACAAATTGTGTCACCGTCGCTCTAAGGGTATGCCCTAAAGTGGTAGCCTCTATGCTGCGCCATCGAGAATTTCCTAGCGTGATGAATATTACATATCGCTCGCGGACAGAATTTGCCACACCCGACTGACAGTTTGTCAGCACTGACGACGGCGGGCGGTTGCGGTGCGGCTGCCGGAAACGGATAATAGCCAGCGTACCCCATATTCACCTGACAAAGGAGCGAGCGATGAGTTGTCCAGAGACCGAGCATTTCGTTAGCAATTGGAACCGCATTCACAAGCAGACGGCGCGGGCGCTGGCCGCCGCCCCCGAAGACCAGCTCGACTGGCGACCGCGTGAAGGCATGTTCACCTTGCGCGAGCTGGTTCGCCATATCCCCGAAGCCGAATCGGCCATCGTCCACACGGTACTTGCCGGCACCATGCAGAAAGGCGACCTTGATCTGTCGTCGGCCAGCGTCGAAGAGATCGTCCGCGCTTACAAAGAGAGTCACGAGCGGCTGGCGGCGGAAGTCGCCAAGCTGACGCTTGAGCAGTTGAACGAAGACATCGAAGCCTTTGGCAGAAAGATGCACCGCGTCGTTCTGCTCTGGGGCATGACCGAGCACGAGATTCATCACCGCGGCCAGCTCTACACCTATTATCGGCTGGCCGGCATCGAGCCGCCGCCGCTTTATGCTTGAAACGGCCAACTGGCAACGACGCGTCGCAGGGGATAACCGATGAGCCGAAAAAAAGAGTCGCCGAAACCTGCTCGCCGCGTCGCCGACGGTCAGCCCGCCCGCGCCGAGAAGTTCGAGCAGGCGTTCGAGCAGATCTATCGCATCGTCCTGAAGATTCCGCGCGGGCGAGTGATGACCTACGGGCAGATCGCCCGCTTGATGGACGACCGCTACAGTCCACGGCTCGTCGGCTGGGCGATGCATGCGGTGCCGCAGGATGGGCGCAATATTCCCTGGCACCGGGTCATCAATTCGAAGGGCGGTATCTCGACGGGCCGCGTCATCATTCAGGAGCCGCAACTGCAACGCTACCTGCTCGAAGCCGAAGGCGTCGTCTTCGACGGGCGCGGCCACTGCGACCTGAGCGTTTATCAATGGTCGCCGGCGCGGCGCAAAGCCGGCGGCCAGTCACTGGAGCCGGCGCGCAAGACCGCCGCCAAAGTCCGGTCGAAAACAGGAAAAAAGAGATGAATGTGTCACCGGAGCGCGAACAGATGATTCGCGAAAAGTTCGAGATAAACCACTTCCCGCGCCTGCTCGGCATCGAGATTGACAGCATCGAGCCGGGCCGCGCCGTCCTTAGCCTTGAGGTGCGCACAGAGCTGAAGCAATTGCAGGGTGTGATGCATGGCGGCGCCATCGCTTCATTGATCGATACGGCGGTCGCCTTCGCCATTATCGGCGCCTCCGAGCCGCAAGACCGCTTCACGACGGTTGAGATGAAGGTCAATTACCTGTCGGCCATCCGCGAAGGCCGTGTCCGCGCCGAAGCGCGGCTGCTGCGCGATGGTCGCCGCATCATCGTTGCCGACTGTGACGTCTTCGACGACAAAGGCCGGCTGGCTGCCAAAGGCTTGCTGACTTACATCCGCTTGAATGAGCGCGACAGCAAAGGCAGCGACACGGCGAAGGGGTGACGTGGCGCATCCTTTCGCGGTCTGTCGCCAGTCGCTAGAATCTCAATGTGGCGGAAGCAGCAAGCAGATGGGTTGAACGTTTATGACTCCGTTTCGCAGGCTCGTCAGCTATTTCAAACCCTATAAGCGCACGATCATCTTCGGCACGGCTTGTGTCTTTATGACCAACGTCTTCAAGCTCGTGACCCCGGATTTCGTGCGCCGCGCGACCGACACGCTCAGCGCTCACGGCGCAAACATTAGTCTGATGAAATACGGCGCGCTGATCGTCCTGGCCACTATGACGCAAGGCGTCTTTCTCTTTACGCAGCGGCGCTTGCTCATCAACATGTCGCGCCACATCGAGTACGATCTGCGCAGCACTTTCTATCAACACCTGCAACGCCTGCCGTTCGAGTTTTATCAAACGCACCGCACCGGCGACCTGATGGCGCGGGCCACCAACGACCTCAGCGCCGTGCGCATGATCGTCGGCCCGGCCTTGATGTATTCGCTGAACACTGTCTTCGCGATGGCTTTGCTGGTGCCGCTAATGGCGACGATCAGTTGGCGGCTGACGCTGCTCGCTTTCTTGTCTATGCCGCTGGTGGCGACGGCGACGCACTATTTTTCGCGGCGCATCCACGACCGCTTCGAGCAGGTGCAGGATTATTTCGGTCAGGTCTCGAACCGCGCCCAAGAATCGCTCGCCGGCGTGCGCGTCATTCGCGCTTACACGCAGGAGGGCGCCGAGACCGAGCGTTTTCGCGAAGTCAACCGCAAATTCGTCAACCGCAACCTGAGCTTGATCAAGCTGTCGGGCATCTTCCACCCCATCTTGCAATTCTTCATCGGCCTCGGCTTCATCGCCGTGCTGTGGTACGGCGGCGGGCTGGTCATTCGCGAAAACGCCGCGCCCGGCACGGGCATTTCCATCGGCCAGTTCGTGCAGTTCACGCTTTATCTCGGCTATCTGATCTGGCCGATGATTGCGTTGGGTTGGGTGATTAATATCTTTCAGCGCGGCATGGCTTCGATGGGCCGCATGAACGAGGTGTTGACGACCGAGCCGCTGATCGGTGATAGCCCGGAGACCCGCGACATTCGCACAATCGATGGCGAGATTGAGTTCCGCCATTTGACTTTCACTTATGACGGCGCGGCCCGTCCGTCGCTCGAAGACGTTGACCTGCGCATTGCGCCAGGCATGACGGTGGCGTTTGTCGGCGCGGTCGGCTCGGGCAAATCAACGTTGATGAATCTGGTGACGCGACTGCTCGACGCCGCGCCGGGGATGGTGCTGATTGATGGACAGCCTATTCGTGAGATACCTCTAAGCGTTTTGCGCGGCTCAATCGGCTATGTGCCGCAAGAGACTTTTCTGTTCAGCGAAACGCTTGCCGAAAACATCGCCTTCGGCGTCGAGCGCGCCAGCCGCGAAGAGATCGAGCAGGCGGCGCTGGAAGCCGGCATTGCCGACGACATCCGCGAATTTCCCAAGGGCTTTGACACGCTGGTCGGCGAGCGCGGCATCACGCTCTCCGGCGGCCAGAAGCAGCGCACGGCAATTGCTCGCGCCTTGATTCGCCGCCCAAAGATACTGATTCTCGACGACGCCTTGTCGGCGGTTGATACTTACACGGAAGAGAAGATACTGGCGCACCTGCGGCGCATCATGCGCGGGCGCACGAGCCTGATCGTTTCACACCGCGTTTCGACGGTGAAGGATGCCGACTTGATCGTCGTCCTCGACGACGGGCGCATCCGTGAGCGTGGCACGCACGATGAATTGATCGCGCTCAGCGGTTTGTATGCCGAGCTGTACGCGAAGCAGTTGCTCGAAGAAGAGCTGGCAGCTAGCTAGGGACTAGGGACTAGGGACTAGGGATTAGGGGCTAGAGAAAAACTCCAGTCGCCTGTCCCAAGCCTCTAGTCCCTAGTCCCTAGTCCCTGATCCCTGATCTTATGGCAGATTCGCACCACGAAGAAGAAGTGCTGGGCAAAGCCTACGACACGCGCCTGATGCGGCGCTTGCTGAGATACCTGTGGCCGTACAAAGGCCGGGCGCTGGTGGCGCTGCTGCTGACGGTGTTGAGCGCGCCACTGGTGCTGGCCGGGCCGCCGCTGATCAAAGCCGCCATCGATCTCTTCATGGATCCGAATCGCGACCCGGCGAAGATTGGCGGCTTTACAGCTTTTCTAAAGCACACGGCTGATCGCGTCGGCTTCGGCGACAGCCCGTATCAGGGCATCGCCTTTATTGCCATCGTCTATCTGCTCGCCAACCTCGCGGCCTTTGCCGTGCAGTACACGCAAGCCATCGTTATGCAGGCTATGGGGCAGTACATTATGTACGACCTGCGCAAAGAGGTCTTCGCACACCTGCAACGGCTGCCCGTGCAGTATTACGATCATAATCCCGTAGGCCGGCTGATGACGCGGTTGACGACGGACGTTGACGCGCTGAATGAGATGTTCACTGCCGGCGTCATCACGATCTTTGGCGATGTGGCGATGATCTTTTACATCATCATCTTCATGTTCCAGGTCAACTGGCAACTGGCGCTGGTATCGTTTTCGATCCTGCCGCTGCTGGCGGTGCTGACGACATGGTTTCGCCTGGGCGCACGCTTGTCGTTCCGCCAGGTGCGCGTCCGCATTGCCCGTATCAACGCCTTCCTGCAAGAGCACATCACCGGCATGCCGGTCGTGCAGTTGTTCAACCGCGAGCAGAAAGAGATGCGCCAGTTCGACGAGATCAACAACGCGCACCGCCAGGCCAACATTGATACGATCTTTTATTACGCGGTCTTCTACCCGGCGGTCGAGATCGTCGGCGCGCTCGGCATCGCTCTGATTATCTGGTACGGCGGCGGCCAGGTGGTGCGTGGTGTGGCTACCATCGGCACACTGGTCGCCTTCATCCAACTGGCGCGCAGCTTTTACGAGCCGATCTCGGACATCAGCGAAAAGTACAATATCTTACAATCGGCGATGGCTTCGTCCGAGCGCATTTTCAAGCTGCTCGACGAGCCGGTGACGATCAAATCGCCCGATCAGCCGGTGAAGCAAGGGCGGGCGCGCGGGCGCATCGAATTCCGCAATGTCTGGTTTGCTTATAAAGGCGAGGACTGGATTCTAAAAGACGTGTCGTTTGTCGCCGAGCCGGGCGAGCGCGTCGCCTTCGTCGGCCACACAGGGGCGGGGAAGACGACAATCACCAACCTGCTCTTGCGCTTTTATGACATTCAGCGCGGCACGATTCTTCTTGATGACGTGGACATCCGCGAGATGGATCTGAAAGAGCTGCGCGCCAACTTCAGCATCGTGTTGCAGGACGTCTTCTTATTTTCCGGCGACATCGCCTCGAACATTCGCCTCGGCAACCCGAATGTCAGCGACGAGCAGTTGCGCCACGCGGCGCGCGAAGTCCACGCGGCGGATTTCATCGAGCGGCTGCCGGAAGGCTATCACACAGAGTTGCGCGAGCGCGGCGCCGGGCTGTCGGTCGGGCAGAAGCAGCTCATCAGTTTTGCCCGCGCCCTGGCCTTCGACCCGCGTGTCTTGATTCTGGACGAAGCCACCAGCTCGATTGACACCGAAACCGAAATCCTCATCCGCGACGCCGTCGAGCGCTTGATGGAAGGGCGCACGTCGCTGGTCATCGCCCACCGCCTGTCAACGATTCAATCGGTGGACAAGATCATCGTCATGCACAAAGGCGAGATTCGCGAGGTCGGGCGGCATCAAGACTTGCTCGCCGAGCGCGGCCTCTACTGGCGGCTCTACCAGTTGCAGTTCTATCAAGACGCCAAGCGCATGCTGAGCGAATCGGTCGCCGACGATTGAGCTGTCTGGTGAAGACCAGGCCTGGAATCATCTGTGTGCTAGAATGGTGCCGAAGTTGTTGTTATGAAAAATGCCACGCATGTCAAAGAAGAAGCCCGCCGGCTGGTGAAAGAGCTACCGGAAAACGTCTCGTGGGCGGACTTCGCTCGACTTGTGCTTGAGCGCCGGCGTGTTGAAGAAGGGCTGGCTGACCTTGACGCCGGCGTCAGTTGGACGAGCGAAGAGATTCGGGAAAGTTTCGGAATTCCGACACTTTGTGCCGACAACGATGGACATGGCGGTGACCGACCTCTTCAGTAATAATTCTCAGCGCTTGCCGGGGAGGCGTCCGCGCGTCCTTTTCATCGTCGATGTGCCGAACTGGGCGCACGATTTCAAGACCGGCCACTTGCAGCGCCTGCTCGCCAATCAGTACGACATTCAAAAGTGCTATCAAAAGCTGGTCACTCAGGAAGACCTGGACCGTGCCGACCTCATCATCATCTATTACTGGTTTCAGCTCGAAGCCATAGCGCACCTGGAAGTCGCCTTCGAGCGTAATCGGCAGAAGCTGTTGATCGGCGTTTGCTCGCATGCCGAAATCGAAGGCAACCGGCGCGAGGCGGGCCTGCGGACCTTGGGGCGCTGGGCGCGCGGGCTATTCGCGATCAACCGGCATCTCTACGACGAGTGTCGAAAGAGCTTCGGCGTGCCGGTCTACTACACGCCGAATGGCGTTGACACGGGTTTCTACCGCCCAGGCCCGGAGAAGCCGGCGGGTGGCGTGCTGCGCGCCGGGTGGGCCGGCAGTCTGAGCAATCATGGCCACGACCACCGAGGCTATGACGACTTGATCGTGCCCGCCGTCAACACGCTATCGGGCGTCGAGTTGGTCACGGCGGCCCGCGAAGAGCAGTGGCGTGGGCCCGAAGAGTTGCGCAAGTTCTACCGCTCGCTCGACGTTTACATCTGCGCCAGCCGCAGCGAAGGCGCGCCGAATACCTGCCTGGAAGCTGCCGCCTGCGGAGTGCCGCTAGTGACGACGCGGGTTGGCACGATGCCTGAGTTGGTCCGCCCGGGCGTCAACGGCTTCTTCGTCGAGCGACAGGTCACTGACCTTGCAGATAAACTCGGCCTGCTACGCGATGACCCCGGCTTACGCGCTTCGATGGCGCAACAGATTCGCCGGGATATTCACGCCTGGGACTGGGCGATTCGCGCCGAGCCTTACCGGCAGATGTTTGCCGAGGTGCTGAATCAAAAGGCGGCTGTGATGCCGGCAGGCGAGGTCAGGACGGCAGCGCTCAAGCAGACCGCGACAGGCGCGCAAGCGCGACAACCCTCTCCGCAAAATATCACAGAAGCGATGATGCGTCAGGCGCGAGCGAACTTGGCGCTCATCGCCGACGAGTTCTACCGTCCGCACCGCGCCATGAATCTTACTGTCGTCATGCTTTCCTACGGGCGCGTCGAGCAGACGCTCAACGCCATCCGAGCCCTGAAGGAGCACGTCCGAATCCCTTTCAAGCTGCTGCTGATCGACAACCATTCGGATGATGAAACGAGGCAGAGGTTAAAGCAGGTGAGCGCGGCGGACGACTTCATCGAGCTGGTGCTGCTGGAAGAGAACCTCGGCTGCGCCGGGGGCCGGGCGTATGGCGTCGAGCGGGTGACGACCGACTACGTGATGTTTCTCGATAACGACATCGAAGTCTTACCGGGAGCCATCGAACACTTGCTGCGCCGCCTGGAGTCGCAGCCGGAGTTGGCCGGGGCGACCGGGAATGTGATCTTCCCTGATGGCTCGGTACATCTCTGTGGTGGGGAATACAAAGTCGAAGATGACTTGTTGCGCTTCGAGTTGTTGGGCACGGGACAGCGCTTCGATGCCCCGGCGGGCGGCTCAGGTGTCTGCCGCTGGATACCCGGCGGCTCGACCATGTTCCGCAGAGACTTCCTGATCAAGTACCCCTATGACCTGGGGCTGCACAGCTACTACGAAGATTTGGAGTGGTGCTATCGCCTGAACCAGGCGGGCGTCGGCAGATTCTACCGCTGCGTCGAGGCGTTGGCGATTCATTACCATGAGCCGAAAACTCCACCGCCATCATTGACGGCAAGCGAACGCCGCCGGCAATCGATGCCCTACGTCGCGGCGCTCGCTCATTTCTATAAAGCGCATGGGAAAATCCTCCAGAGCCTTTTCGATTTCGTCCCGGAGCTTGGCGCGCCGACCAGTCAGCTCAGCCTCTCATGCGCCGAGCTTTTCCTGGAGTTGGTCAATTCGCATGGCGCTGAGTGGGTGCTGAGTCAATGGGACGAGGGACGGCTCGCGCCGCTGTTTGCGCCCCCGCTGCTGTCCGCACAGATAGCCGATGACCAGCAAGCCATCCGGTTGCTCTCCGCCGAGGCCGCCGAGAAAGCGCAGGCCATTCAGAGTCTGGAAAGAGAGCTGGCCGAGAAAGCGCAAGCCCTGGAAACCGAGCAAGCGCGTGCCGCCGACCACCTGCAAGCCTTAGAACGCGTCTCGGCGCAATTGCGGTTGAAAGAAGGCGAGCTGGAAAGAATAACCGGCACACTCGGCTGGCGCCTGCTGAACCTCTACGGAAAAATAAAGTACCCCTATCTTTTGCCGATCTACCGCCTGTTTCATCTGCTGCCGCACAAGTCGAAAGCGAAAGATCAGTAGACGAGCGCCATGCGGAGCGCGCCGACGGCTGGCGCGACTCGAAAGCCAGCATCTACAATCAAAGTAGCGTGGACGCAGCAACTTGAATCGAGAGGCAGCCAATGGACATTGATCTTGATATGAGCGTCCTCGGACTGGATGACAACCAGCAAGAAGTCCTCAAACACCGGCAAGTCACGATGTCTTGCCCGAACGGCCATGCGGTGGCGGTTCGCTTGATGCGCGGCGCGGGCTCAAGCACGATCACCTGCCCGCAGTGCAATGAGCAGGTCGAGCCGCAACTGCCCGAATCCGCCAGCGCTTGATTGATCAGTGACGGTCTGTTATTTTCCGCGTCCCTGCTTCGCTCGCAGACCAGGCGGGCGAAGCAGGGACGCCGCTATGAAATATCGTTACCGTGTACTGGCGCTGTTATTTCTCCTGGCGATCATCACCTACCTGGATCGCATCTGCATTTCCGTCGCCGGCCCGCGCATTCAAGAAGACCTGCACCTCACCCCCGAAGCATGGGGATGGGTCGTCGGCGTCTTTGTGATCGCCTACGGCGCGTTCGAGATTCCCTCAGGCTATCTGGGTGACCGCATCGGCCCGCGCCGAGTCCTGACACGCATTGTCTTATGGTGGTCGGTTTTCACATCGCTTACGGGCCTGGCATCAAGTTACCCGCTCCTGCTGTTGACGCGCTTTTGCTTCGGAGCCGGCGAAGCGGGCGCTTACCCGAATAGCTCGGTCGCGCTGTCGCGCTGGTTTCCGGTCATTGAGCGGGCTCGCGCCTGGGGCGTCATCTGGATGGCCAGCCAGATCGGCGGCGCGTTGTCGCCTTTGCTGGTCGTGCCGGTTCAGGCGCGCTATGGCTGGCGCGTGTCTTTCTATCTGTTCGGCATCCTGGGCGTGGTCTGGGGAACGGTCTGGTATCGGTGGTACAGAGACACGCCGGCGGAAAAGCCGAAGGTCAGTCAGACCGAGTTAGATGAGGTCAGCAGTCTCGCGACGTCGGCCAGCCACAGCTTGCCCTGGAAGCGAGTGTTGCGCAACCGCAACCTGTGGGCCATTCTGCTGGTCGGCGCAGCGCACGGCTACGGCGGCTACTTCTTCCTTTCGTGGCTGCACACCTACCTCGTGAAAGGCCGCGGTTTCAGCGAGCAAGGGCTGATGTTTTCCGCGTTCCCTTTCATCCTCGGCGCGTGCGCGAACCTCTGCGGCGGCATCACGAGCGACGCGCTGGTCAAGCGGGTGGGATTGAAGTGGGGACGGCGCACGGTGGGGATGATCGGCCTCGGCAGCGCGGCTTTGTTCACCGTGGCGGCGATCTTTTCGTCGAGCCAATTTTTGGCGCTGACATCCCTGGCCTTGAGCTACGCGGGGATTTGTTTCAATCAGCCGGTCCTCGCGGTTGTCTGCCTCGACGTTGCCCCCGGCCACGCGGGAGCGGTCACTGGCTCGATGAACACCATTGTGCAGGTCGGTTCTTTCCTGTCGTCGGTGTTGTTCGGCTATTTTGTGACGGCCTCGGGCAGTTATGATCTGCCATTAATCCCGATGGCGGTCATCCTGCTGATCGGCGCGGCGCTGTGGCTAAAGGTTGACCCGACGAAAGAGCTGGTCCCTGAGGAGCAGCTCGCATTGGCGGCTCAAGCGGCACCTTGATAAAGCCGAACCATAGCCGGATCATCGAGCGCCGCAAGCAGTTCGGCGCAACTTCGCTGCAAGGTAGGATGGATCACATTCGGAGCAATCTCGCAGAGCGGCGCGAGCACGAAACAGCGCAGGTGCAAGCGCGGGTGCGGCAAGATCAATTCAGGAAGTCCGCGCTCTTGCCATAGCGAACCCACTGCGTCAGGACGTGTCGCGCAGAACACGCCGGTGAGGTGATCACACAACAGCATATCTATATCAATGAGGCGCGGACCGTTGGCGACCAGGCGATGGCGGCCCATCTCGCTTTCGGTCTTGAGCAACTCACCGAGCAGCAAGCCGCATTGGGCTGTCAGAGCCAGTTTCACGTCGCTGCCAAACAGCTTGGCGAGGTCGCTGGCTTCCTGGCTGTTCAACCCAAACGCCAGCTCGCGTGGCATGCGCGCCTTGATCACCTGATTCAAGAACCAGCCCTGCTCGGCATAACCAACCGGCTCGGTTTCGTAGATTGATGAGCGCCGCGTGATGGTCAGGCCAAGCGCCGCGATGCGTTCAAGAGCCCCGCGCAGGTTTGCTTCGCGGTCACCGAGGTTGGTGCCGAGCGCTAGATAAATCGTCGCGGCACGCACGGCGCTTGGATCATTCGCCGGCAAGTCACTGTCGTGGGCTTCGCGTGAAGTCATCGCGACAGTTATCATAGTTCTTCTATTGCTATGGCAACAACGGTGACAATCAGCAAACGCGGGGCGGAGCGGGTGCGCGCCCGCCACCTGTGGATTTATCGCAGCGACGTAAGCGACGCCACAAAAGCGCAGGGCGGCGAAGTGGTGCGCGTCACCGATACGCGCGGGCGCGTGCTGGGCCGCGCGCTCTACAGCTCGCGGTCACTGATCGCTCTGCGCATGGTCGCCTTCGACGACATCGAGACTGACCGCGCCTTCTGGCAGGCACGCCTTGAAGCGGCTGAATCGCTACGCCAACAAGTTGTGCGCGATGCGACCGCTTACCGGCTCGTCTATGGCGAAAGCGACCTGCTGCCGTCGCTCGTCGTTGATCGCTTCAACGATTGCTTCGTCGTGCAGACGCTGTCGCAGGGCATGGAAGCGCTCAAGCCGATGTGGCTAGAGTTACTGACCGAGCGCTACAGCCCGCGTGCCATCATCGAACGCAACGAAGCCAAGGTGCGCGACCTTGAAGGCTTGCCGCGCACTGCCGGTGTGCTCTATGGCGCAGACCCCGGCGAGCTGACGATTGAAGAAGGCGGCGTGCGCTTTGCCGTCAACCTGCTCGAAGGTCAGAAGACCGGCGCCTTTCTCGACCAGCGCGAGAACCGCATCGCCGCCGAAAGCTATGCGCGCGGGCAGGCGCTCGATTGCTTCACCTTTCATGGGGGCTTTGCTTTGCACCTGGCGCGCGACGCCGAGCGAGTGACGGCGGTTGATATTTCCGGCGCGGCTATTGAGCAGGCGCGGCGCAATGCGACGCTCAACAAGGCTGCGAATATCGAATGCGTCGAGGCGAATGTATTTGATTACTTGCGCGAGCGCGAGACGGGCGGCGAGCGCTTCGACGTGATCAATCTCGACCCGCCGGCTTTTGCCAAGAATCGCGGCGCGGTTGACGCGGCGGTGCGCGGTTACAAAGAGATCAACCTGCGGGCGATGAAGCTGCTCAATCGGGGCGGCACACTGATTACTTCGTCCTGCTCGTTTCACCTGAGCGAGGAGGCTTTCCTGAACGTCGTGGCCTCCGCCGCGGCGGATGCGGGCCGCACCGTGCAGATCATCGAAAAGCGCGGGCAATCGCGTGACCATCCGGTGCTTATCACGATGCCGGAAACTTACTATCTCAAATGTCTCATCCTGCGCGTCGCGTGACGCGGCGCCGCGCCACTGATGGCGCAGGGTTTTGTTGTAGCATTACACTATGAGCAAAGATGCGCCCGTCATTCCCGCCGCGCCGGCGTCACACCGCAACGAGCGTGTTTTTCTTGGAGGCCCACAGCCGCGCAAGTGGGAATTGTGGACGTTGCTGCGCATCACGTGGGAATTCATTCGCGGCTTCCGCACGCTGCATTTCGTCGGCCCGTGCGTGACTGTCTTCGGCTCGGCGCGATTCAAAGAGGATCACCCGTTCTACGCGATGGCGCGGGAAGTCGGAAGTAAGTTGACTGAGATTGGTTTCACCGTCATGACCGGCGGCGGGCCGGGGATTATGGAGGCGGCGAATCGCGGCGCCAAAGAAGCCGGCGGCATCTCTGTCGGCTGCAACATTATCTTGCCCAGAGAACAAGCGGCCAATCCTTATCTCGACTATGTCGTCAGCTTCCGCTACTTCTTCGTCCGCAAAGTCATGCTGCTCAAGTACTCTTATGCCTTCGTCGTCATGCCGGGCGGCGTCGGCACGATGGACGAGATGTTCGAGGCGTTGACCTTGATCCAGACGCGCAAGATATTAGAGTTCCCCGTCGTGCTGATGGGCGTCGAGTACTGGCAACCGCTGCTCGATTTGTTGAAGCGCATGGTTGATGCGGCGACAATCAGCGCCGGAGATTTGAACCTCGTTAAGGTAACCGATTCGATTGATGAAGCGATGGCGCACATTCAGGAGCATGCCATCAAGAAGTTCGGCCTGCGCCCCGCTTCAAAACCCTCGCGCCTCTTAGGCGAGTTGCCGCGCACCAGTCTGCCAAACAATTGAAAGACAAGAACGGTTTTTATATGGTGAAAGGCGCGAAGCCTTGCGGAGACTTCACGCCTTTCGTGACCGGCTAGTTGTTTGTCTGTTCGCTACGCCTTGAATATCTCGCGCTTACTGAACCTTAGTCGCGCTACTCTTGGTCTGCGCCAGCGCCTCGCCGCCGTGAACGATAACCACGGTGCCGGTCGGCGTCAGCTCACTGAACTCCTTCGCCGCATAAACCGGGATGCGTATGCAGCCGTGACTGGCCGCCTTGGCAGGCACCGACGGGCTGCCGTGAATCGCCACGCCGCTCAAAAAGTAGTTTGGATAATAGATTGAGCCGAGCGGCGCTTTGCGCCAGCCATCGACCTTGCGATAAACCTTGAAGCGGCCCGTCGGCGTCACTGCGCGCCGCGTCCAGCCTTCCGAGGTGAACTCTTCACCATTACCGGACGATATCGGCAGCACCCGCGACACCGTGCCGCTGCCATCAACGACGAACAAGATCTGCCGATTGAGGTCGGCTTCGACGTGCGCGTAGCCGGTTTCCATCGGCGTCGGGCGGCTGGCGTTGCGTAGCGCCTCAAGCTCGGCGGCGGTCAAGCGCCCGGTGCGCTCGCGGCCTTCGACCTTCTGGAAAGCGACCAGCGCGTAACGCGATGCCGTGTCGAACGTGCCGTCAACCGGCCCCGTCCAGTAACCGAGGTTGGCGAGCAACTGCTCGGCTTCGAGAATTTCAGGTTTGGCAAGGCCCGCGGCCTTGATCGTCTTGCTGCTGGCGGTTGATTTGGTGTGGTTGGCCTGGGCGTTGGCGGCTGCCGTGATGATGCCCAGCGTAAGCGCGACAGTGATGAATCGCGCGGTGTGTTTCAAAGCAAGTAAGCTCATAAGCCTCCTTAGTCGCTGGCAGAAGCTGCCCTCTCTCAGGCTTGCAACTCGGACGCCAGCACTCTGTCGGCTTATAAGATGCGGAATTCGGTAGCAGGTTGTCTTGGTGCCGTTCAGCCGGTGAGCGGAAACAGTTCAGGAGGAGTGACGCGGAGACGCGGAGACGCGGCGACACGGCGAGGGAAAGACATGGAGATAGGTCGCGTGATCAAACCCATCACCTCATCCTTCCTTCCCCGCGTCCCCGCGTCCCCGTGTCGCGTTTTTCAGCGAACGGTAGCCGTGACCTTGCTGGTGCCGACGTTGGACGACGAGTCGGCGCAGCGGAAGGCGAGCAGATGCTCGCCCGGCTTATCGAAGGTGACGCGCACTTTGTAGATTTCATGCGCCGAATCGGCCACTCCGTCCGCCGGATAAACCAGTTGCCACGCGCCGCCGTCAACGCTGTATTCGGCGCGCACGATGCGGCTGGTCGCGTCGTTCGCATCAAAGGTGACTTCAGCGGTCTGATTGCTAACCGCAGGGCCTGTGACTTTGATCATCGGCGGCATGTTGTCTATCTCGATGGGGTCGGTGGTCTCTTCGCTGCTGAGCGCCGCTTCCGCAGGGTTGCCGGGCGCGTCCGTGGCGATCACTTTGAAAAGGTAGGTGCCATCGGGCAAGCGGTTGCCGTCAATCGTGTAATAGGTCTGCGGCTGGCTGTCGGCGAGCAGATGCCATTCATTGTCGCCGATGGTGCGATACATCACTTTGTAACTCAGTGTGTCGTCGTTCGGGTCGCTCGCCTGCCAAGTCAGCGTGCGCGCACCCTTCTGGAAGAAGCGGCGCGGCGGCACCGACGCTGTCAGGCCGAAAAGCTGTGGATCGAGCCCCGATGTGGTAATCGCCGGATCAATCGCCAGCGGCTGCTCGGCCAGCGCAATGCCCTGCGGCAGCACGGTCGCCGAAGTGATGTCGGGCGCCTGGTTGCGCGGCAAATAGGCGACGACGACCGATTGTAATTTCGCCGAAGCGTTGCCACTGGCCGTCGTGCTGCGCAGCACCGCTCGCCACTGGATGAAGCGGGCGTGCGGGCTGGTGATCGGGTCGCCTGTCGAAACGCGGTAGGGCGCAGACCACTCGCTCCAGGTCGCGTCCGGCCTTTCGGTGTTGCCGCTGCGCGTCTGTAACTCGACATTGCCGGCGCCGCGCCATGTGACGACGCCCCATTGTCCGGCGAACTTGGTGTCGCGCACAGGTGAGGTGTATGTCCCTTCGCTGACGCTTTCACGCCCGATCCGGTACAGGCGTCCGAGATTGCTCGACGTGGCGTACAACTGATCGCCGAGCGCGAAGATGGTCGAGGTCTGATCGTCGGGCGATTGAATCAGCAAGGTATACGAGCGGTCGCGGGCGACCTGATAGATGCGCCCTTTGCTGCCGGTGCCGACCAGCACGCGCCCGTCGGCGAGCGGGCGCAATCCGAAGCCGACCGTGTCATTCGAGCGCCAGAGAACTTCGCTGCCGCCATCGGCGAGGATGCGAAAGACGGCGCTGCGCGAGCCATCGGCTTTGCTCTTGGATGACGTGGCGAGCGCCGAAGACACATCGGTCGCTTGCAAGACTACCGGCGCGTCGCCGTCGTCACTGGCCGAGATCGTGATGACGCCTTCGCTCGAAACCGACGTGGTTGACGAGGTGCCGATGCTTGCTGCCTTGGTCGCGGCGGCGCTTGATTGGTTGATGCCGAGCGCGTAGATCGAGCCGTCATCGGCAACCGTCAGCTTGTGAATCTCTTGCGTCGGCGAATCGAATAGGGCGAAGACTTTGCCGGCGGGCGATACGCGCAACACCAGTCCGCCGGGATCTGTGCCGGCAATCAGGTTGCCCTGCTTGTCCAGGGCGAGCGCGACAATGTTCGTTTCAGTCGTATCGGCCAGCACTGCGGCTTTGCCTGTCTGATCGATCTTATAGATGATGCCCTTGTCGCCTGTGCCGGCGTAGAGCGTCGCGCTGCCCGCG